>JAUWND010000119.1 GCA_030612835.1 Candidatus Methanophagales archaeon
ACTGTCTTCTTGTTGATCTCTGCTCGCTGCACAATGTTGTCCCGTGGCACGAAATAAACCAGACGGCTCCCAATGCGTTCTGAAAACGCAGTTAGTAGCTCAAGTTCATTGTCTACCTTTCGGCTGTTGCAGATTATACCACCGAGTCGAATGCCGCTCTGCTTCGCAAATCTGACTATGCCTTTACAGATGTTGTTTGCGGCATACAGTGCCATCATCTCGCCAGAAGCCACAATGTATATCTCTTGCGCCTTTCCTTCCCGCATCGGCATTGCAAAGCCACCGCAGACCACATCGCCCAGCACGTCATAAAACACGAAGTCCAAATCGTCCGTGTATGCTCCACGCTCCTCTAACAGATTTATCGCTGTTATCACTCCCCTTCCAGTTCATGCATCATTGGTATCTCCATGACTTCGGCGGCAAGTTTGCTCAGTGACGCAATATCGCCCCGGTCTATCAATCACTCATTTCGATCATTTATTTACAAATGATAAACTAAATCCAGCCACGAAGTTCCATTGCTTCTACCACACGTTCAACAGCAACCACATAGGCTGCCTTGCGCATGTTTACTTTATAGCTCTTGGAATTGTTCAATACCGACCGATAAGCAGCGCTCATTTTACTATCTAACTGCTCTTGAACATCTTTTTCACTCCAGTAGTACATATAGAAGTTCTGCACCATCTCAAGATATGAAACGGTTACTCCTCCTGCATTGCATAAGAAGTCCGGGATCATATGGATGCCTTTTCTATACAATATATCATCCGCTTCTGGTGTCGTTGGACCATTGGCTAACTCCGCGATAATTTTAGCGTTTATATTCGTGGCATTCTCTTCTGTAATAACGCTTTCTAAAGCAGCGGGTATAAGTATATCCACGTCAAGTTCTAAAAGCTCCTCATTTGATATACGTTCTGCATTCGGCAAATTGATTACCGAACCTGTTTTAGCTTTGTACCCAGTAACTGCCTCGAGATCAAGCCCTTCCTTATTGTAGACTCCCCCTTTACTATCACTAACAGCCACTATTTTAGAGCCGAATAGCGATTTACCAATATATGCGGCATGAGATCCGGCGTTACCATAACCTTGTATGGCAACAGTAGCTTTTTTGAGGTCTATACCGCATTCTTTTGCAGCTTCACGAATGGTGTACCAACCTCCCTGGGCTGTTGCGGTTCCACGTCCAGCAGAACCACCAAGACAGAGGGGTTTACCGGTAATAACGCCAAATTGACACTTCCCTGCAAGTTTTGAGTACTCATCCATCATCCAGACCATAATCTGCGGATTTGTATATACATCAGGGGCCGGGACATCTTTATCAGGCCCAACGAACTGGTATACTGCCTGTACATATACCCTGCTTAAACGCTCCAACTCACCTTGAGACATTTCCTTGGGATTGCAGATAACGCCGCCTTTTGCGCCGCCAAGTGGCAAGTCCAGGAGGGCACACTTCCAGGTCATCCAGGCTGCGAGTGCCCGCACAGTATCAATCGTTTCGTCAGGATGAAATCGAATTCCACCCTTTGTTGGGCCCCGCGCATCGTTGTACTGTACCCGGAACCCTTGAAATACTCTTATAGCGCCATCATCCATACGAACGGGCAATGATACGTGCAGTTCACGCATCGGCATTCGTAGGATCGCATGTGCATTGGGATATAACTTGATTATCTTTGCACACTCATCTAACTGTCTTTGTGCATTTCTAAATGCGCTCTCTTTTACCATTTCTTTTACCTCTGTTTCTTTCTTATCTATTTTTGCAATAATAGTATATGTTTTATAATATCTATTGTTTGGGATTTGGATTTTGTGATTTAGAATTTTCTGGTGAAATGCGGAAGTCTTTTTTGTCTGCAGAATGGGTGCGTTTGATGATATAACCCTAAATCAATAATAAAAATACGCAGGTCGGGAGAATAATCATTTCATTCTCATAAAATTCAAATTGGTCTTTACCCACCAAGATTTTATTCTGCAAATGTACTGCCGGAAAGTCCCTCTTTTCTACTTTATTTTGCCATTTGACCTCAATTCCTGAGCCTTCCAAATAGAAATCAATCTCCTTCTTTTGATAATAATACAATATCTTACCAAATTTCCTTATTAGATGCTCCGCAACTATCCCCTCGACTAACTTAGGCATTTCCTCTTCTTTAATTTCTGTTTCCGTAAGCTGCATTTTAAAACTATGAAAAAGAAATGGGTCAATGAAATATACCTTCCTCATTCTTTTAAAAGATTCTACGCCCTTTTTTAGGTCTATCGGAAACACGTTTCGTAGAATGAATAAATTTTCCAGTACTTCCAAATAACTCCTTATGGTTACATGAGACCCAATTTCCATCTCTTTCGCTATTGAATTGAGAGAAAATCTTGTGCCATAATTCTTTAAAACGCCGAGCAGCACAGATGACGTTATTCTTTCGCTTCTTTCTATCTTGGCTATATCACCAATAAGCCATTTCCAGTATATTTCTTTGGTCTCTTCTCTTATTTTACCTTTTTCAATAAGTTCGTAGGCGCTTCTTGGAAAGCCGCCACACATAACGTATAGCCGAAAAAGTTTCTCGCTTTCGCGGAAATAAAATAATAGCTTTTTTGCTTTCTCATTTAGCTCATTAACCGATAGCCCGGAAATTTGTACCGTAAGCTCTTTTTTGAGGTTTCCACTACCAAAAATATTACAAAATTCTTTAAATGATAAAGGTAGAAAAGACCGGATTTTTATTGGTCTTCCAGGAAAAGTCTCCTTCTTCAATGCAATAGAGGACGAACCCGTAACAAAAATGAATTTATCATTAATTAAGGGCGAATCCAGAACAAACTTTACTGCCCTCTGCCACTCGTTAACGAAAGTTATTTCATCAAAGAAGATGTATTTCTTGCCCTGCATCAGCGAATCCGAGAACCTGACAATTTCCACGAGATCATTAAAATCTTTTATTGTCTCGCACGAAAAGTAGAGAATTCTCTTTGAATCTACACCATTATCAATCAAATTCTTGATGAAAAGTTTTAGGAATGTCGTTTTACCTACCTGTCTTGGCCCAATGATTAATGTATTCTCGTTTTTAAACGCAAATTCTATTTTCTGCCGTTTTGATAAGGCTTCCTTTACCTTTTCATCTTCCTTTATTCTCTCTCTGTCTTCCCACCACGGATTTTGCTCTGTTATCTGTCTCAGTTCCATCTTCTGTCACTAATTGACATTTGACTGTCACAATATTTAAACTTTTTGATGCACGATAACAAAAAAATACCTATTTTGGATTTTATACTATCTCATTATCATAAATGAAAAAAAGAAAAAGTGTTACAGCACCGATAGATACTCCTTTAACTCCCATTCCGACACGTTCACACGATATTTATCCCATTCTACCTTCTTTGATATGATGAAGTTGTTGAAGGTGTGATTACCTAAAGCTTCTCTCACCAGTTCACTCTTCTCTGTTAATCCAATAGCCTCAATCAAACTCCCGGGTAGTGACTTTATCCCTTCCTTCGCCCTTTCCGCACCACTCATCAAGTATACATCCTTCTCCGAGGACGGTGGCAACTCGTACTTACCCTTCATTCCGGCCAGCCCGGCAGCGAGCATCACAGAAAATGCCAAATACGGGTTGCATGCAGGGTCTGGACTGCGATATTCCACTCGTGTCGCTTTCTCTTTTCCTGGCTTATACATCGGCACCCTAACAAGCGTAGAGCGGTTACGACGTGCCCAGGTAATATACACCGGCGCTTCATAGTCCGGAACCAGACGCTTATACGAATTTATCCACTGATTGGTTATCGAGGTTATCTCCGGTGCATGCCTTAACAATCCCGCGATATATCCTTTTGCAAGCTCAGACAGTTGATATTCCTCATCTTGATCGAAGAACGCATTTCTATCCCCTTTAAATAACGATTGATGCACATGCATTCCTGAACCATTCACACCGAAGATAGGTTTTGGCATGAACGATGCATAACAGCCCTGTTGCTGTGCTATCTCCTTTATCACTATTCGGTATGTCATCACCTGGTCGGCCATAGTAAGCGCATCTTTATAACGAAGGTCTATCTCATGCTGCGACGGTGCAACTTCGTGGTGGCTGGCTTCTACATCTATACCCATTGCCTCCAGCGTTAAGACTGCGTCCCTTCGTAAGTCGCTTCCCGCATCCAGGGTCATCAAATCGAAATAGCCGCCCTCATCCAGTAGCTCCGGATTTTTATCGCCTCTAAAATAGAAGTATTCCGGTTCCGGACCGACATAGAATGTGTAGCCGTCCTCTTTCAACTGCTCTAAGTTCCGCTTCAATATATACCTCGGATCTCCCTCGTATGGATTGCCATCGGGCTGTAGGATGTCACAGAACATTCTCGCAACTACATCCTCCTTTGGTCGCCAGGGAACAATTCGGAATGTGGTGGGGTCTGGTTTCGCGAGCATGTCGCTTTCGTCTATCCGTGCAAAGCCCTTTATCGAGGAGCCGTCAAAGCCCATGCCTTCGTCAAAGGCGGCTTCTAATTCGGAAACCGAAATGGCGACACTCTTTAACCGCCCCAGGATGTCCGTGAACCAGAGTCCGATGCTTTTTACAGCTCGCTTCTCTATCGTTTCAAATACTTCCTCTTTCGTCTTTATTTCTTGCTCCATTTGTCATTCCTCATCATCTTTTATTGATATAATTAAAAAGAATAATGGGTTATTAATTTTGTATATTCGATCGAGTTTTTCAGCACGGATATTTGATAGAATAGGCACCCAAGGGAACTCACAAATAATAATTTACCCGAACTGTATCTAACATTTTCCAAGGATTTTTAAGACACCGATTAACGCTGATTAACACAGATTTAAAGTAGCGTCTGTGTAAATCTGTGAAATCAGTGTCTATGATGATTATCAAAAATAATGGGTAAACTATTTACTGGGTGTTCCCCAAGTAGAGATAAAAGCGGATTTCTCAAAGCGGAGGGTGAAGGTCTTGCAGGAATTATAAAGGGCTGGGTTGACAAAAGAACTACGAAAAAGTATGGAAAGAACAGTATTCAAAATCAAAGCTATAGATGAAGGGGATTGTGACGACTGCAGATTCTCTAGATCGACCAGAAGATAGATATGGAAAGACTAAAGCGATGTCATCAGGAAAACACATTTTTCTCGACAAGTATCATGTTGAAGACATCATAACAATAATAAAAATATGCCGGTCGGAAGAATAATCATTTCAACGTGTATTCATTCACCACTTCTAGCTCAGAGCGATTAAATTCAACTCATACCGCATGTTCTGAGGCTCATAATAAAATAACCCCTCTGCAACTATCTCAGTGCCCTCCTGCAACTGTGAGATGGGGACTTCATTCGCATTCACGATCATGCAATAATTACCTTTTTCATCGCAGAGGTGAAAAACTCGTTTGTATACATCCTTTACATAACCTGCAACACGTATCCTTCTTCCCTTATAATACTCCGGACGTAGCGCTATCTGCGATATGAAAGATACATTACTTTCGTGGGCCACCTTTTTTATTGCGTTCTCATCGGCTACGAGTTCGTACTCGCCTTTATATACCGTCACTCTGCCTTCAACCTCTATATCATCGCCGTAGCTCAGATTTAATAAATTGTCGCTATTAGCAGCGGAGCTAACAAATATCAGTAGCTCGGTTTGGTTTCCCATTATTCTCATGAGCACATTCCCGGCTCCTGTGACGTAGAAGTCGGAGATAACACCGCTTGTACGTACGAATGCGCTTTCATGTGCTCCAACCTCGTCCAAAGGCACGTAAGGTGGCTCAATAACTGATGATATGCAATATAAGATACAAACACCCAACAGCGAGAGGATGATCACGAGTTTGCCTATTTTATCCATATTTTTGATTGTATGCAAAGTATAACTTCTACCTATAAATTTAATTTAGGACGCGGATTTACACAAACCTTTTCTTAAAAAGAAAAGCTTTACCAAAAGAACATTTGTGTTTTTCTTTTAGCACAGGTTTTCTTTTTGTAAAAAAGAAAAAGTGTTGTGTTAATCCGTGTCAATAATTTATTTTATTCTAAACTTTTTTTTTTTAGATCGGCAATACAAATCATAACCTCACCACATGCACCGAAGTCGCTTTAAATGTTGCATATATTTCCGCCCCAATTCGCAGCTCGAGGCTTTCTCGTGATTGCTTTGTAATAAGTGCCACAAGCTTTGTATCCAACTTCACTCGTGTTAAGGGACCCAGA
The DNA here is from genome assembly GCA_030612835.1 of Candidatus Methanophagales archaeon. Lineage (GTDB taxonomy): Archaea > Halobacteriota > Syntropharchaeia > Alkanophagales > Methanospirareceae > Methanophaga. The sequence goes on from JAUWND010000119.1 coordinate 6,263, forward strand.
TCCTGCAGCTCGGTTATTCTGCCGCCCATAACGTTCCTGGCACTGCTATCTCCTCGGCTTACAGACAGAATTATATCCTCCGGTCTTAGGAATACTCTCACCTCGCCCGCATAATAGTTAGAAACTGCGAATATGTTAGCCCCCATATCAACTTCTATCTTAGCAATGCCGTTCTCATTATCCTGAACGACCCCCTGTAATATGTTCTCAACGCCAACGAAATCCGCTATCTCTTCATTTAGCGGCTTATTGAATATCTCGTACGGCGTGCCAACCTGCTGTATCTGGCCATTCATCATCACTGCTATTCTATCTGCTAAGATCATCGCCTCGGTCTGGTCATGTGTGACATGAACCATAGTAATACCAAATTCCGCTTTCACTCGTTTCAGTTCTTCGCGCAGATAATCCCTCGTTCTGAGGTCTAACGCGGATAACGGCTCGTCCAGAAGCAATATGGATGGTTCAATGGCAATTGCCCTGGCAATAGCGACCTTTTGCTGCTCGCCGCCGCTTAACGTAACGGGATAGCGATGCGCAAGATGTGCTATCTTCAGCCAGTTCATTAGTTCCTTCACACTCTTTGTATCTGGAGTCTTCTTCAACTTCAAGCCGAATTGTATGTTCTGCTCAACGTTCAAATGCGGGAATAGCGAATAATCCTGATAAATAAAGCCAATTTGCCTTAGCTCTGGTGGCAGATCCGTTACATCATGTCCTTCTATCCTGATTTCTCCACTGTCGGGAAAGTAAAAACCCGCGATTGTTTCGAGTAGCAACGTCTTTCCCGCGCCGGTCGGCCCAAGTATAACGAAATATTCGCCTTTTTTTACTTCTAAGTTTATGTTCTTCAGGCTGAATTCTTTCCAGTCTTTGGATAAATCCTTGATCCTTATCATCTTACTTGCTCATATACCAATAGATAAATAAAGCATTTAAAAATATGGATACCTTTTTCAAAATGTCACGGCAAACTTTATAGACGCGGGGTCTATATACCAAACGATGATTCATGAAAACGGTAAGAAGAAATAAATTTATATCGCCCAAAGACAAATCAAAAAATATGAAAACAATTACAATTCGATTGCCGGACTATCTGATAGAGGAACTTCCTGAGGAGGAATCCTCAATTTATAAAATCCTGAAATTAGGGTTGAAGCAGTTGAAGATAGAAAGAGCAATAGAGAGATATAAGAAAGGCGGCGTGTCTCTGGCAAAAGTCGCGGAGTTAGCTGGTATTTCTATCAGGGAAATGATACCTATTGCCTATGCCCACGGATTAGAACCCAAGTACGATGAATCACTCGATGAATCCAAAATAACTCTGGAAAGGGCAATTAATCTATAGAAATGGCAAAAATGACTGCTGTTTCTGATTCGGGACCGTTGATGGCATTGGCAAAGCTTGGAGTTCTCTCTAAGGTGTTTTCGATTTATCCCACACTCTTCATATCAGAAACAGTCTATCATGAGGTAGTATAGGGATTTCTGAATGACACTCTTTTATATAAACATTGTGGTAATTTTCAGATAAGTTGCTAACAATAGGCACCTATGACATGAAAGATATATATACCCTCAGCCCTATCTATTAATCGATCAAATATGCGAACACCCT
>JAUWND010000095.1 GCA_030612835.1 Candidatus Methanophagales archaeon
GTTTCTTTCTCTTTATATCTACTGTAAGCTGGAGCAGCTCTTAAAGAAAGCGAAACTCAATCATAAGTTCACGCCGATTGATCTGTTATTCAAATACGGTAAGGTCTACCACTTTGAGATGAGTGGGCGTGGCATGATCACCGAGGTTCCAAAGAAGGTGATGGATCTTGATGAGGCACTTGGATTGCATATGTTCCCTAAAACGATTCGAAGTTAATGTTTATAGTAAAATGGAGTTTATAAAATTTTATTTATATATATCGGCAACCTTTTTCTTTTTGGTCTTACTTACATTATTGATATAGGCGGAGAGAGAGAGAGATATATATATAGATGAATATCGTTTTGTTTGGCCCACCGGGCTCAGGGAAAGGAACGCAGGCGAAACTGCTGGCGGAAAAATATGGCGTACCGCATATATCGACCGGCGACATATTACGCGGAAATCTTAATAACGAGACGAAACTAGGACTTGAAGCCAAGACATACATGGACAAAGGCGAATTAGTACCGGACGACGTATTGATAGGGCTAATAAAGGACCGCTTATCCGACTCGGACTGTGCCTCGGGATTCCTGCTGGATGGTTATCCACGAACGTTACCACAAGCAGAAGCGTTAAGCAAGATCCTGTCTGAGCTGGGCAAGAACCTGGATGTTGTACTCAATATAGACGTACCCGATGAAAAATTGCTAAAACGGCTCGCAGGAAGACGGATGTGCGTCTGTGGTGCGAGTTACCATATCTTGTTCAACAAGCCGAAGCAAGAAGGTATCTGTGATCTCTGCGGTAGCAAGCTATATCAACGAGACGATGACAAAGAAGAAGCGATTATGAATCGTTTGGTCGTTTATCAGAATCAAACCCGGCCGTTGATAGACCATTACACGCAGGCAGGTGTGATGTTAACGATAAATGGTGCGGCAGATATAGAGGTGGTCTTTAACGGAATTTGCAGGATGCTTGATGATTTACGCAAATAAAATAATTTACCCGAACCGTATCATTTTCCAATGATTTTTAAGACACAGATTAACGCAGATTAACACAGATTTAAAGTAGCGTCTGTGTAACTCTGTGAAATCTGTGTCTTTGTATGATAATTATCAAAACTTTTTGGGTAAACTAAACTATTTACTGGGTGTTCTCTCATACCTCTACCCTATATCCTCTGCGCACTCGGCGATCTCTGCGGTGATAAATCGCTTGATTTTTAGACTGTGCCTTACTAGCATAGGATATTCTAAGCAGGATAATAATGCTGCACAGACCTTAGAACGGATAGAATGTATCCAATTCTGGAATGATCACCTCAATATATTTACCTTTAACAAGCTCTGCAAAGACTTCGGGTCGCTCGGTATGTACCGGAAACAGAAGCTTGGGGTTAATCTTCTCAATCAGCTCTTTCAATTCCGGTCGGGACGCGTGACCGGAAACATGAGACCGAACTATCCGTTTCCGGAGTTTAGTGCAACTTGGATTGGTACATCCGTTTGGAACAGGTGTCTCGCCTAACTCATACCCGATACCAAAGGCATCCAACCAATTAATTAATCGCTCCTCGTCCAGTTCCATCTCGTCACTGAACGGTTCGCACTGTGCCCTTATATACCGGGACCCGGAAATCTTCCCATTCTCATCTGCCAGGTCGAACAGTTGCCCTAAGTCGTAATAGGAAAGCATCAGGACGTAATCGCTTGGGTTCGACTTGAGCTCCTCAGCCACCAGGCCGTTATCATAATGACTGGAATCCTGTGTCCACGTATCTTTATCTATGTAAAAGCCATACTCGTGCTTATATTGCGCGTAGTCCGCAGGCGAATAAAAGCAGCTCGCCTTACGCTTGAGAAATACCTTGACTGTTTCAGGCAACGGTGTCTGACCCAGCTTGTTCAAGACGTATGCGAGCCTCGCATTTATGACAAATGTCCGACCACACGATTTTGCCGCTTCATTGATTGTCTCGTACCTGGTGGTATCTTTCCAGCTAAAATCTACGAGCACCAGACCGTCAGTTTCGGCTATCTCGCTCGCTATCTTGGCGCGGACCGTATCCTCGGTGAGCGAGGACTCGGATTCTATCCGGGTGCCCTCGCAGATCATGATGTCTATACCAGTCCCCACCGCCCGAACGTAATCATCGATTGTGGTGCCCCGGATCCCGTGGAACCGAATGTCACCGGTATAGAGTATCTTAAACTGCTTGCCATTGACATCACACGCCAGCACGTAACTTGCAGCTCCTGGTACTGAATGGTCTACCGCGATCATAGTGACCTGGAATGCTCCGATGTCCGTCACCTCGCCATCCGCCATGACCCTGCAATTCCTGACTAGATCATCCTTATGCACGATTTTGGGGCAGCCAGCTAATGCACCTGTCTTGTTGAACGCGATACGGGACCCTTTTGACCTTATCGCATTCGACTTGAAGTTCGTGACATCGTCTATTGCCGCAACCAGTGTACGCGTATCCTCAGAACAGTAAAGCGGAATGGAATGGTGAAGAAATCCTATGTCACCTGTGTGATCCATATGGGCATGGCTAAGGAGTATACCATCAATGTAACTTCGACCGTGCATTTGGATATAGTCCTCATAAGTGACGAGTCCCGGAACCTTAAGCATCTCTGAATCCGATGCGATTAGCCTGCTGTATGCTGCATTTGATAGGTCCTCCATACCCGTGGGCTGGATCAAATCCGCCCGATATATCCCCGGTATCATTGGTAGGACGCCAATAGTGAGTTTGTCCTTCAACTCGGTATTAGAGCGAACGTTCAGGAACTCCGCGAAGAACTCTGAGGCAAACCCCATTCGAGTCCCGAAGTCCAGCAACAAACGAGTGCCCTGATGTTCCACGATGATCTTGTTGCCACCGATCTCACCAACACCGCCATAAAAAGTTAGCCCCACCATTTTTATTGTATATATCGTATAACTTCTACCTATAAATTTAATTTGATTTAGGACGCAGATTTATTAATAAAACCCGATTTATATTATCGTTTTCTCGTGAAAATCTGTGTAATCTTGTGGTTTGCTAAACAAATACTTTTATTTGTATTTAGGTTATATCGAAACAGCAAATAGGCTAATATAGCAGGAATCAAAAGGTATACCCAGGAGGACCACTGCGGTGTTATTACCGATAAACCCATCGCTAGAAGAGCGATAAGGGGAATAATAGCGCTACGCATTTTCCCTATTGCTATACGTCGTGGGTCGAGGCTGCTGTCTACCAAACGATAACCGTTTGTGGCATATATCCAATTCATGCTACTGAATATCCCCAATATGAACAAATTGGCATCGAAAAACAGTTTCGCGATCGTTTCATCAGGATAATTGCCAATTAGGGACGTAGAAAAAGGGATCAGAGCTACAAACATAAAACTAATAATATTTAGCCAGAGATGGATACGATCGGTTCGTTTTATAAAATGGAATTGATCGTGCTGTATAATCCAGAAGATAGCAAGAAGGATAAAACTGAGTGCGTAATTAAAAAATTTGTGCGTTTGTCCAAACAGCAAATCTTGCAGCTCTACTGTCAGTGTTACATCTGTTCCAGCCTCCGGAAGCGCAAGGCTCAATACCAGCAACGTCATTGCGATGGAGAAGATGCCATCGGCTAAATTCTCGATTCGATGGGTCGTCATTCCTAGTCCCGATGCATCTGATTCTGTCACAGTTATTTTAATACCTCCGCGTATATAAAATTAAGTATTTGTATAGCTCAGTAAAAATTCCAAGCACCAAGCATCAAATTACAAACAAATTCCAAGCACCAAATTCAAATTTATAAACACAATCGGAATCTATGCGGTAAGCGGTATTTCCAATTCCGTCACCATCTGCATCTGTGCCTTCGTAATCGCTCCAGTAGTTGCCCAAATAGTTTGTGTATGTATTCATCCTTTAAATTATACTATGGCTTTCAATTTTGCATTTTGTACTTTACATTTTGCATTATCAGCTCAAAAATCCCCCTATTTTTGTGCTGATATCATCTCGCCATATACCGCAATAGCCTTCCTCAAGTCTTCCTCCTTTAAGAGCCCATGCGGTGTAGGCACCTCGAAAATCCGCTTCGGTATACGAAGTTTAGCGAGATCGAAACCTTCTCTGAACTTGAAGTTCATTTTAGCGCGATGAATGTCCCTGCCAACCGCTTCTAACTTCTCCGGGCTCCAGTTTTCCAACCCAATTGCAGCCATAGCCTTTAATACTCGCTCTGAAGTATAAACGCCCCGCGCAAAGAAACAGACCACGAGACTTGACAGTATCTGCCGCCACTCCTCCTCCGCAATCAGCGATTTCACCACCTCTTCTATGCTGAACTCTTTACCTATTAACTTCTGATCGAGCGTGTATCCCGCGGAATCAAGATGACTGTGCCTTGCACCCGTAAGATTATTTATGTAGCATGCAATCCCGGTATGGTACGCCGGCATCTCATTACCGCCAAATGCAAGCGCGTAATCCTGACCACCGTAAACGCTTGATGCATGCTCAACGCCCATAGCCAGATTTTGATAGAATTCCGTTGGCATCTCCACTATCTTCTCGATTGCCGCTAGATAGGTCTGGGCATCGCCCCATTGGAGGTCAAGCCCGTCAGTATGCGCCTTCGTTATTAGTCCCTTCGCATACGCTTCGGTCGCCCATGCTAATGTGACTCCGGTACTTATTATGTCCATGGCAACACTGTCAACCGCGTCAATGAGCCGTAAGCAATCCTCCGCGTGCTCCATTCCAAGCATAAATCCGACAGCGTAAATTGGCTCGTTATCGTATGGGATGGTAGAGGTCTTGAAATAATGGCCAGGCGCGTAAAGTTCTCGCAGCGATGCTAAATGCACACATCCTACCGGACAGTGCGAACATGAAATCCGTCTCGAAAGGAATTTGTTGGCAAAGTTCTCGCCCGATAATTCACGCGCTATCGATTCCGGTGCACTTGCAGATTCTAAATTCTTATGTGCCATACCACCGAGTTTATTCATTTCATATAGCTTGCCTGCGGTACCGAGGTCATGATATTTCTCCATTGCGTCCGTTTTTACTACAACATCCTGTATCTCATCATAAACCGTTCTATATTCTTTCCTTTTGGCTTTTGGTATTTCTACGCTTTTATCTGCTGATATTACTAGCGCTTTCAGATTCTTCGAGCCCATCACTGCTCCCAGCCCGAGCCGCCCGAAATGACGATAAGTTTCAGATACAGCGCATGCATATCGCACCAGTTTCCCGCCCGCTCGTCCAGTGCGTATAATCGTTCTCACACCAGAACCCGTCTCAGCTTCTCGTAATATCCGGCCCACCGTTTGCGCATCCATACCCCCGATAGAAGACGCATCTCGGAATTTCACTTTGTCGCCATCTATTACCAGATATAACAGAATGTCACTTGAGCCAGTAATGACTATCGCACCATAACCCGCGAGTCGAATAGCCATCGCACTTCTACCACCGCAGTGGCTTTCGCCAAGATTACCGGTTAATGGCGATTTAAACATCGCTACTGTCTTAGAAGCCGAGGGATATAATGCCGTTAGTGGCCCAACAGCAAAGATAATCGGGTTTGCAGCACTTAACGGGTCTATGCCGGTCGGACATTCCTCCTCGAGCAGTTTTATCGCAACACCGGAACCTCCCAAATAAGCATCAAATAAATCTGTTCTATCCTTTACTTTTATGTCCTTCTTCGTTAAGTCTACATACAATACCCTGTTTAGTTCTTCCGCCTTCATTAACATCTTTGTCTTCTTTCCTCCTCCTATACATCAACCAAACCAATAGCATTATGCACGCAATAATCTGCACAGTCTCCACAGTACTTGCACACGATAGGCTTGTCCCGCTCGTCATCCCAGAAAATAGCACCCATAATACATGCCTGTGCACAAAAACCGCAGCCTATACACTTATCCTTGTTCAATATCACTCCGCCACCTTTCCTTAGCCTTAATGCATCCGTAGGACAGACTTTTGCACATGGCGGATCCTCACATGCCCGGCACACAACGACCACAAAACCGCGTTCTATGCCGCCTGCTGACCGTACCCTTATTGCAGACTTGTCAAAGCCCGCCCTACCTTCTCTTCTTGTACATGCGAACATGCACTCCATACAGCCAATACATTGGTTCACATCCAGTACCGCTAATTTCTTGACCATTATCTATCACGCTCACTCATATTACTACGCAATACCTCATTTGTATTTTGTGTAATAGATTCCTTGCTCTTGTGTAAATCTGTGTAATCTTGTGGTTATAAAATGTAACTTACCTGAATAGGTCTTCCTCCCGGGAGAACAGGACTTCTTTTATATCGCTTTCGCAGCGCTTCAACTTCAATCCTCGCACAAGAACGATCGGTATGCCCTCTTTGAATTCACCCATTATAAGGTTCGCAGCCGCACATATCTCATCGGCTATCGCTTCTTTTGTTACCTTTGCAACCTTTCCAAACCTGTCCTCCTCGCCTCTCCTGTCCAGTAAAGCGGGAATGCCGGAAACGCCCATGCATGTGCCGGTTACACCGTCTCGAAACGCTCGGCCGAAAGAATCAGAGAGCAAAACTGAAATTTCTACGCCACTACGCCGTTCTATACCCTGTTTGAGCAGATATGCACTCCGTTGCGGGTCTTTGGGCAGCAACACCGCCTTGCCTTGCTCTACATTTGATTCGTCTACGCCCGCATTTGCACATACAACGCCATGTTTGGTCTCTACAATGATATGATTCCGCATCTTTCTCACTACTTCTTTTGCCTCGTTGAGTACAAGTTGCGCGATTCTCGGGTCCTTATCCGTATCTTTCGCCATCTGCTCCGCCACCTCGCCCACTTCCACTTCGAGAAGGTCAACGACTCGGCCTTCGCTCTTTGATACTATTTTAGATGTGAATACGATTGCATCACCGTCTTCTAAACCCATGTCTTTCTCCTCTAATGCATTAAGGAATAAGGCGGTCAAATCATCGCCTTCTTTTATCTCCGGTAGGTTATCCATGCCTATTAGTTCCAGATGCTTCGCGAATTCCGGCACTTTCTTCTTCATCCCCCTCTTATCTATTTAGTCAAGAACTTCAAATTAAATTAAACTTATACTTTCTCAAGAAAGCATAATATCCAACTAAAATTAAATATTTATTGACACAGATTAACGCAGATTAACGCAGATGAAATCAAATCCGTGTAAATCCGTGTAAATCTGCGTCCTAAACTAAATTAAATAGGTAAAAATTTATACTTTATATACAATTAAAACTGAGGGGAATGCCGATATTTGAAGACGGGGCAGAAGAATATGATAAGTGGTTTGATGAAAACCCGTTTGCCTACAAGTCAGAAGTTCTAGCTTTAGGAAAGTTCATACCAAAAAACAGTAAAGGGTTGGAAGTAGGAGTAGGCACAGGGAGATTTGCGGCTCCTATGGGTATCCAAATGGGTGTGGAACCAGCAAGAGCGATGGCGGATATTGCACGAAAGCGTGGAATAGAAGTATATGAAGCAAAAGCAGAGGAACTCCCTTTTGATAATGAGTCGTTCGACTTTATTTTGATGACCACAACAATATGCTTTTTACAAAATCCTATGCTTGCGCTCCAGGAATCAACAAGGGTTATTAAATCCGGCGGATATATTATAATCGGAATGATAGATAGTGATAGTTTTCTTGGCAAGGCATATGAATCAAAAAAGAAGAATAGTAAGTTTTATAGATATGCCCACTTTTACTCGGTTAATCAGGTTTTGAAATGGATTAGAAAATTAGGTTACTGTCATATCAAAATTTGTCAGACAATCTTCAAAAACCCCGGAAAGATAACAGCTACTGAACCTGTTAAAGACGGTTCTGGAAGAGGCGGCTTTGTTGTTATTTCTGCACAAAAGGATATAAAAACATGAAGATATGGATGTAGCCTATTTCAATCTGCGTTAATATGTATCAATAAACTATTTGTATTTGTATAGCTAATCGTAAAAACCACGAGATTCCACAAGATTAGCACAAGAAATTAAGGTTAATAGGGAGGGGATAGCCAATAGTTTATTAAAACCTGATTACTATTCATGAATCGTTTTCTCGTGAAAATCCGTGTAATCTGGTGGTTATAAAAAGGAGCTAAACAAATACAACTATTTATTTTCTTCGGAGATAGTTTTCATGATTTGACTCGCTACAGGCGGACATCCGGATACAAAAACACCCTGCTTTTTATGCTGCTCTGTGCAGTTACCGATGCAGAGCGTACCGCATGGGACCGACTCGTGCCCCTTCCCTATTGCAATAGTAACATTCTTCTGCTCGGGGAAGTAGTTGAACATTTTATCACCGTATCGTTTCAGGAACATAAAAAGTGTGGACTGGCAGGCACTGCATGACTTTTCATCAAGTATTGTAACTCCGGGGAAACGTATCGATAAGTTCTCGGGAGGGCGTTCAAAAGGCGAGCAAAAATCATGCCATGTATCCGGATTCACATGTATTCTGGAGATGTCTATCACTCCATATCCTCGCTCAGCGCCAATACGCAGGTGTGGCACATCTTCTGCATTCAGCCCCATGAGTGCGCATGCAACAGCATCCGCTGCGAATGGATCAATCCCAAGCACAACAAGATCGAGTTTCTTCGCCTGGCCTGCACTTGGCCCCAGCCCTTCCATACCGGTAGTGCCATCAACAATCGCTAGATGCGGACGAAGAACGGATGACATATCAGCAATTGCGATATTAAGCGATCTGTCACTCACATCCTCAATTTGAGGCAGCATGTGGAGCTCGATCTTTGTACGGCGCCACAGGCATCCTTTCATATTCTTCACTGCGAGCGTAACGACTGTGTGCATGTGCGTTTTCATTACCGGGATTGAAACGACAACGTCGTACTCGACCACTTCTGGGCAGACAGTAAGCGACTGTATTGCAACGCCGTCTTCGACGATCACATGAACGGGCTGCCGAGCGTCCATATCTATCAAAGGACAGTTGCGCTCACGAGCCACAGACGCAATACCAGTTGCTTCGAATGCGGCCATTGTTTTGACGCCTGCTATTGGACTCTCACCAACCGCAACAGTTGCTCCTGCCTCACGGAACCGATCAATTGCTGCCGCTACAACCTGGGGGTTGGTTGTAATACCTGAGTCGGTACTGGCAATTCGCCCTGCATTCGGCTTTAAAAGAACTCGCTTGCCTTTGACCGCAGCGAGGTCGATTTGTGCGAGAACCGCACTCGTGTTATCATATGCTCCCTCTCCCGTAGCGACGTGGACATGTGGATTAGACAAGTCATCGCTAAATGGAGTTGGCTGCAGTGATTTTATATTCATTTTATTTTATTTTATTTTATTTTATTTTATTTTATCGCATCTTTGAATTTCAGTTCCTCTTTACATACATATAATAAATCTTGATTTTGATATTTAAAAGGCTTTAAATGTTTATCAAACCACAAGATTACACAGATTTACACGAGAAAAAGAATAATATTGGCATAGTTTCAGTACACTATTAACTAATTTATACTCCAATACAAGTTGTACTGATAATATTCTCATGATATGAAGTAAAGAATTTGTACTTACTTATCTTAATGGAACGCAAATCGGGCAGGGGGGATACTATGGGACCGACTTATCTGATTTAGCTAAAGTGATGAATGTCACATACAGAGCAGTGCGGATGAGAATTAAGATATTCCACCGTTCTATGTGAACTTCTCCGATGTTTTGAAAAATGTTTCTCGTTATGTTAGAGAAAAAACACCCGGATGGTTCGATGAGCATATACGGGTGTTTCGGGAACAGACGAATGGGATGTTCTCGATGGAACCGCGAAGCGTTTTTGGTTAAACTTTTTTTAAAAGTTTACTGAAGAGGAATTTGTAGAGCGACTTT
>JAUWND010000177.1 GCA_030612835.1 Candidatus Methanophagales archaeon
TTTAACAGTAGGCTCCAGTTTGACTTTCAGTGTCTGCATCATTGTATAGACATACGACTTCAATGTATATATAGTTTATGGGAGCCACAATTCCTCCCCCCCTACAAGTAGAGGGGCTTCCCTGTGGAGTTGAAAGGTGATGGGCGACTACTCTTTTGCTTTCTTCTCTGCCTTGATCCTCTCCTCGACTAGTTGAGCGATCTTCTCGGGTGATATTCGCTCTTCAATAATCTGCACAATCCTATCCTCAAGCTTCTGCGCAGATTTTTCATTGTCCTCACGAATCACAGGACGATATATCGCCTGCCCTCCTCGCGATACGCCTGCTTCCATGAGCACAGCGGATTCAACTTCGTTACATAGTCGATATGCCTCAAGTGCACCCAGACCCATGCCTACCATTGGTTTCAACCCTTGCATTATACGCACAAACCGCTTTTCGGGTGGTAAATCTGTTCTCGCCAGCGATGAAATAATCGTATACAACGACCCGCCATACATGCTACCCGCGTGCATCCCCTCTTCCATCAGCTCTTCATCACTTTCAATCATATCGATCGGGTTTATCGGCATTCGCCCCTCTGTGCACACCATTGCTTTACCTTCATCAGATAATAAGTTTGCAAGACTCTTTGGCGCTTTAGCTGGAATATTTGACTTCTTCACATCTTTGCTCTTCTTCTTATCTTCATTCATCCTCAATCATCCCCTTAGTGTATTCCGATGCTCGATCAATTACGCCGCTGAGCTTCTCTGTGTCTGTGGTGAATAGTTTAATGACACAAACACGCGTCTCTCCACGATCTTCAGGCACAATAGATATATCTGTAATACCATACTCCACCATCACTTTATTAAAGTTTTCCTCACCCAACTTACATTTTAGGTCCGGAATGGTTTTTCGTATCGATTTGACAAAAGTATCTATGATATCATCATCCTCAAAACTAATGTCAAGTGTTATCGCATCAAACAACACCGCTTTTTTTACGCCCGTAATCTCATACGAGTCTCTGAACATGGTAATCAGACTTAATGCGCTGCCTTTTAGAATGGCTTTTCCAACTTCCGCCGTCACCGTGTCACCCGTGGGTCCACCCACCGCTGTCTCAGCCATACCAAGAATATTGCTTAGAAAGGACATCTATGCATCCTCCTCTTCTTTTTTCTCTTCTGGTACTGGTAGAATTTTATCGAGAACGTCAATGGTTGTGTCAGGCTCGATAATATCTGGTGTACGTATTTCTTCAACGCCCGATGGTGTGACTGGTGTCTGTGGTGTTTCAATCGCTGGCGTACTTAACTCTTCAGCCGGCCCTGCAGAGCTAAAGGACATCATAAATCCACCATCTTCATCCTTAACATCAATGCCAACGTCCTCTGGCGTCACCTCTGGTCGCTCTTTCTCTTTCGATTTGCCTTTAGATTTGTCTCGCTTGCGTGCGTCCTTTGCGTTCGCTTTCATAATTTCTGTCGCACCACCCATCATGTCTGCAAATCCAAGTCCAAGCTGTGTTACCATTGCAACCCCGTCGGGCATCTTCTCAATATACTCCACTGCACTTGTCGGGTTTGTTTTGATCATGTACTTTACCAGATCTCGCTGAGCCTCTCTTTTATCGAGAAATGGTTGCTTAAACATCATATCAGCGAAACCCATGTCGGATGATTCTGGTGTGTCTGCCTTTTCTTTTGATTTGCCAAAACTATCAAAACGCGCCATGAGTTCTTCAAGCTTCTCAAGCTTATTAATTTCCATGGACTTTTCCATCATTGCCGCTAATCTATCAAATGATCCCTGTATGTCCTGTGTGCCATCATCACCTTGTTTTACTCTGCCCGCTAATCTATCTCTAACATCGTTTATTATCTGCTGCTCGCTGTCTTCACGAAAATGCTTGACTGCGGACATCACATCGTCTCCGCCCTCAATTAAATCAGTATTGATCGGAGTATCCATTGCATCAATCCACTCTGACCATAGAACTTTGTCGTCACTATTCATCGCATTGACTTTAATCAACCCTCCACCACCAAGCTCACTGATTACCCTCTCTTTACTGGGAAAAGATGACCCCGATACTGTAGCGCCCGTGTTAAACAGCTTTCCACCCTGCTTTATACGAATCTTAAGTTCATAGTGATCAACAAAATATGTCGGGTTTCCTGGTAAGTTCACCCGATACACTATTTTTTTCTTTCCGCCCCTGGGTGTTTCATACACTGCATATAAGCCAGGACCAAATTCTTCTTCCAATTCCTCTTTTGTAGGAACTGCATCAAAGGTATGGTCAATATCAATGTATTTGTCCCTCTGTTTAGCGTGAAACTTTATGGTTACTTTAACGCTTTCGTCTTCAATATCTTTAAAACGATCTGTTGATCGCAGGCTGTTGAAAAAACCCCTGATCTTATCCCATATTCTGCTTGCCAAATTACCACCTTTTTTGCATTAACATCAAACCTGTCGCTTTAATGCGTACTCAAAATTGCATGTAACGCAACGTGCATGTAAGTACACGCTGACATACTATATAAACGTTAAGATTGAACGAAACTAAAGAAAATGCTTAGCACAAACAGAAAACAGAGAGAAATATCGAGGGGTACTCCCCCCCCCATTAAACTTAGTCTGCTTTGATTTTCGGCGCCAAAATGTATTTAACTGCAATATCACCAATGTTAAAATTCATTTGAAGTAGAAAATCCTGACCAATCGAGAGTTTTACTTTCTCAATCCCCGCCACAACTTTACCTGGTAGTTTGATAAGCGACGTACTGAACATTGATGATATCTCTTTCTCGCCAACGAGCACGATGGTTATGTCTTCACTCGTAAGTTCAATTTTTACCGTGTTTTTGGCATCGTTCTCAGCCAGCATTTTGAATGTTGTGGTGGGGTCGGTTTCAACCACAAAGGTAGCGAAATCTGCGCCAAGCGAACCGGTTACTCTGACCATGTTTTCAAATTCTGATCCGGGTAAAGTAACATTACCCGGGTACGTCATTTCTTTTACTTCCGGGTCAGCTCTGATTGATTTCTCAGAAAGGAGTGAATGGCTATATTTCAATTTTCCCATTGCAAGTGCCATACGATCGATTTCTGCGATCTCAACTTTGCAGGTATCATCAACCACACCCATCCTGAGCATAGCGTTAAGCCGCTCTAAATCAATGCCTATAGTTAAATCCTTATCGCGCTCGTATGATTTGAAGATGCTGCTTGGTGCATGAAAATCGACCAACGCCACATTGGCGGAGTCAATTGCTCTGGTTGAGATGCCTTCTTTGGTTATCCTAAGACGTGCCTCAGTAGTAATAGCAAGGAGTGCATCAACGGCTTTTCTTGCGGTTGTGAGATCTATTTCTGCTTTAAACAACTATATCACCAAAACTATCGCAAGGAAGCCCCTCTACTTGTAGGGGGGTAGTTGACAAACGTTTTTCCAATCCTCCAATATATATCGCGGCTCGCTACGAATATTCTTATATTGACTAAACTTCAATTCAGCTATCATGTTCTATCTGCCTCCTAAAATAAATAATGAAGAAGAGGGATTACTTCTTCTTCCGATGTGTTCTTCTGTAGTATTCTCCTGCTCCGATTGCACCGAACAATATCGCAAGCAACCCTGCAATCGCTGCCACACCGCCAATTGGTGGGGGCGGGGTTTCCGTAGGCGTCACGGATGGTGTTTCGATCACAGTTTGAGTGGCCGTGGGTGTTGGTGTATCTGTCCCGCTTGATACGCACTCGTTTTGTGGATCGTTCGGGCAAGGATCGTTGCCATCAAGTAGTCCGTCATTGTCTGTATCCGGGTTGCAAGGATCAGTTATGCATCCATCCTCTCCTTCTACGATTTCTTCAAAGTCATTGAGTCCATCATCATCGGTGTCGGGATCGTCCCAATCTGTGCACATAAACCACTCAACATTATCTGGTATGCCATCTCCATCTTTATCAGGAGATTCACCGCCACCGCCCCCGCCACTACGATAGCTGTATGTGTGCTCTTCCTCACCGTATGCTGCTGTCCAACCTGTAAGCACAATGCTGTATGTCCCTGGAGCGATTTGTGGATGTGTATGTAGTACGACTGGTGGATTGTCAATCGGGGGGCCAACCATTACCATCGCACCGTCAACAATCTCAAACACGCATTGGTTAGATGTCCACTCTTCAAGACTCTCTATCGCTGGTGTGCCATTGACTGGTATGATTGCAACGCCTGTAATGTTGTAGAACTCCTCGCCATATGATAGGTCGTCGCCTGCGTATGCTGCGGTTGCTTGGCCAAGGATAAACCCTGTTATAAGCCCCAGCGTCAATATAAGTGTCGCCACTGCAGACGCGAGTAATGCTAATTTTGTTTCAAGCTTCATATTATCACCGTG
>JAUWND010000030.1 GCA_030612835.1 Candidatus Methanophagales archaeon
CCGGGGCAGATATGGTTGTGGAACTCAACCGTCTTCAAAAGCTCGTAAGGTGCGCCTTTAGCCCATACGTTGGGGATGGTTATTATACTGAACTCATTTCCACCGAATACTTTCGCATCCATCTGCGGTTGCCATGCCTCAGGCTCGTTGAGCAGTTTGTCCGCACCGATGTTCGCCTTCGCTATCTTTGTAAAGACTTCATCGTCTGGAAGCGCCTTCACCTCCGCGGCAGTCATGTCGAAGACAGAACTGTCCACTTCGAGATAGACACACTCTCCCGAGCTCTTATTGAAGAAAGCGAACCAAAGCGGCTGCTCTTTGCTTCTGTGGATGAGCAGAAGGTTAGCTTTGCCTATTGTGCACCCAGATGATGCAATTACGCCATCAATGCACTCTTCCGTTGTCTTTCCTCCTACTTCTCCGCCTACTATCGCATAACCCGCATCGGTCATCGCGAGGATATTCGGGTTGCCCTTGACAAACGGCAGTTCTTCTTTTGCCACATCGGCTGCACGTTGACCTAAAAGGTCAAATACGGAATCGCTTTCCGCTACTGCGAGCCCCGCAGCAGATATCAATATGGCCATAGCGACTATCGAAAGCACTAGAGCCACTTGCTTCTTTACCATAATTTTTTTATTCATCTTTTTTTATACCTCCAACTATAAAGTTAATAGTTCATGTTATAAAACTTTCTGTTTTTGTCATAAGCTGTGTTATTTATATGGTGGGATGTTATGGATGAAGTACACAATCTGGTTTCTTCTTTACTTTAAGGAACTCACAAATAATAATTTACCAGAATTGTATCATTTTTCAAGGATTTTTAAGACACCGATTAACGCTGATTAACACAGATTTAAAGTAGTGTATTGATTCTCTAATTTTGATTCAACCCGTAAAAACTTAATAATCAGAACAGTAGCATCTGTGTAAATCTGTGAAATCTGTGTCTATGATAATTATCAAAATGGGTAAACTATTTACTGGGAGTTCCCCTACATCATATTAGATTAGCAACGATGTTAATCAAAAAAGCATATCGAATACTCATCCGATTCTGTATTAAATCCTTAGTTTTTGTATAGTAAAGTAAAGTAAAAAAAAGTAGGAACAGGCTACCTTTTCCTATTCCTCTCTTATATTTTATATGGCTTTTCTGGCTTACTTAGGCGAAGTCAAGGTGTTGATTGATTCAATAGGCCAAGCTCGACATACGGATTCACACCGGCATATTTGAGCTTTTGAATCTCCTCTGTGCTGTTGACGGTGAATTCGTGCATCGTAGAAACAAACAGCTCAGACTCGTCGAAATGTGCCCCATAGAATAAAGCTCTGCTTAGCTTTCCGATCCAGCTATAGTCAGACGTGAAGTTATACTCATACTTTGCCTTTGCCGGAGTGCTGTCCGATTTCAGGACTAACCCGTCTCCTGTGTTAGCTGTGCCATTCCATCTGATGTAAATCCCGGCCACTCCTGGTAGTTGCTCCCTATCTTCACCTGTTAGATGCATTGCTACATACCGCTTGCCAACTGTTTTATCGAAGATAACCTGTATAGCATCGTCTTTGCACCATGGTGGACACCCTATTATTTCATATCTATCACTGGAGCTCTGTAGCGGTAAGTTCTCGTCCAGGTATCTGACGATGGCGTAACCACTGCTAAGCCCCGGGCAGACATGATTGTGGAACTCCACTGCCTTCAAGAACTCGTAGGGTGCGCCAGCAGCCCAAACGTTAGCGATGGTTATTAGGCTGAACTCGTTCCCGTTAAATACCTTCGCATTCTTCTTCGCATTCCATTCATCTTGGTTGTTGAATATCTCCTCTGCACTGATCTTCTCCTTCTCTATCGTTGTGAAGACCTCTCCGTCAGATAGCGCATTGAATTCACCGGTGCTAAGCTCGAAGACCGAATTATCCACTTCAAGATACAGGAATTCGCCCGTAGCATTGTTGAAGAAAGCGAACCAAAGCGGTTTCTCTTTGCTTCTATGTATGAGGAGCAGATTGCCGTTACCTATTGTGCAGCCCGTGGAAGCGATTACGCCGTCAACGCACTTCTCTGTTGTCTTTCCACCTGCTTCGCCGCCTACTATTGCAAAGCTCGCATCGGTCATCGCAAGGACCTCGGGATCATACTTATCGAAAGATAGTTCTTCCTTTGCTATCTCCGCTGCGCGCCAGCCCAGGAGATTATCCACGGCGATGTTGTCAGGCCCTACGAGGTTTGCCAGTGCAGGATCAGGCAATAGTCCAAGCACGACATACGGATTGTTGCCTGCATACTTGAGTTCCATTAGTTCCGCTGTGCTGTTAAGGTCGAATTCTTGCACTGTTGTGACAAACAGTTCCGGTTGGTCGAAGTAATCCATCAGCGCCAAGAGCGTTTTTAATTTCTGGACCGACTTATGGGGTGCTAAACTGGGATCTATATCGCTCACTTCTGTCGCTTTAGTCCGGTTATATGCCAAAACCAAACCATGCCCGGTATCAGTAGTTTTATCCCAACGAATGAATATGCCGGCGACACCGCCTTTCCCTGGTCCGGCATAATATTCTGGAAGTTGCGCACTATCTTCTGGAGTCGGATGCATAGCTACAAACCTCTTGCCGACTGTCTTATCGAAGATAACCTGGAACGCATCGTCTTTGCACCATGGCGGGCACCCGATTATCTCGTAGTTCTGGTTGCTTTGGAGTGGTAAATTCTCGTCTAGATACTCGACGATCAAGTAACCACTGGTTAGTCCGGGGCAGATATGGTTGGGGAACTCAGCCGCCTTCAAGAACTCGTAGGGGGCGCCTTTAGCCCATACGTTGGCGATAGTTATTATGCTGAACTCGTTCCCACCAAATACTTTTGGCCATGATTCTGGGTTGGCGAATAGCTCATCTGCATCGACATTCGCTTTCGCTATCTTTGCAAAGACTTCATCGTCTGGAAGCGCCTTCACCTCTGCGGCAGTCATGTCGAAGACAGCACTGTCCACTTCTAGATAGACACACTCTCCCGAGCTCTTATTGAAGAAAGCGAACCATAGCGGTTGCTCTTTGCTTCTGTGGATGAGCAGGAGATTACCCTTACCTATTGTGCACCCAGATGATGCGATTACACCGTCAATGCACTCTTCTGTTGTCGTCCCACCTACTTTTCCCCCTACTATCGCATAACCCGCATCGGTCATCGCGAGGATATTCGGGTTGCCATAGACAAACGGCAGTTCTTCTTTTGCCACATCGGCTGCACGTTGACCTAAAAGGTCAAATACGGAATCGTTTTTCGCTACTGCGAGCCCCGCAGCGGATATCAATATGGCCATAGCGACTATCGAAAACACTAGTGCCACTTGTTTCTTTCCCATAATTTTTTTATTCATTTTTGTGTTTTTTTATACCTCCAGCTATAAAGTTAATAGTTCGTGTTATAAAACTTTCTGTTTTTGTCATAAACAATACGATTTATATAGTACAATAATATAGATGAAGCGCATAATTTATTTTCTTCTTATTATTGTGCCGGATTGGCGAAGATGTTAACAAGAACAAAACCCATTCAGAGAAAATCAATCATGGGGAAAAAAAGATGCGTGGTCACTTCACCACGCACGTATTCTGTTTTAACAAAGCTCAACGATTGCTATCACGTCTATTTCCCCTGTCTATTACAGCCGCGCTTGCCGCTACCGTCCCGAGGCTGCGCACAATCGCCGTTTTGTCCCTTACCGCGGTGCATGCCGCTACCGTCCAGAGGCTGCACACAACAGTCGTCTTGTCCGTTCGGTATGCCATCACCATCATCGTCTCGGCCGTATATGCCCATATTATCGCAGACCCCATCGCCATCGGCATCGACAAAATTCTGTCCTGCACTCACCACACCGATGGAAGTTGCCACCAGTGCCATGACTATTATACCCGCGATTAATTTTTTTATCATCTTATAGTTTCACCCCCTAATTTTTTAGCGTGTTTCCACAGTTATATATTGAAATAACCCGCCTTAAGCTTTTCGTTTCGCCCATATCCCTACCAAATCTCACCCAAATCTCACCCAAATCTCACCCAAATTAGCTCAGATAAATATATACACAATATCAACTTTCTATCGTTTACACACTCATCAGAGCATGATGACTCAAGATTTTAGGCTTATATATAGCAATATCGATAACGCCACAAATTCAAACAAATCGGGTAATATCCCGAACAAACCCAGAGTATACATACGGCGATAACCGCACGTATAATGGAAAAACGGATTCGAGGTGAGCGCCTGCATAATCAGGAGAACAATAAAGGCAATCAGCCCCATTGCGAATTGCGATTTTATCTGCCCGTAATTCTTCGCATAGATGAAAAGCAAGCAAAATAGTAATATGAGGTTTCCAAACGTTATCAGCGCTTTGATATTGACAAGCAACATGTTTTGTCGCACGTCTTCGAGCGGTTGCATGCCTCCACGAAATTGCGTGCCTTCTTGCATGCCCTGAGGCGATTGCATCTCGAAATTACTCAGTTGGGCTGATACCACACCGATTGCTACCACGACCATCGCCAGAACCATTAAACCAGTAACTAACTTTGTTTTCATCTTCTTGCCCTACCCTATTTCTTTGCTATAAATCTATATCTTTTTCGCTTTTAAATTTATCCCACATTTTATCCAAATGGTCTTTAAAGACTTCATAATCTTCCTCCATGTACGAGGATAAGAAATACACGGTGCCATATCTATCTCCTGTGGATGTAATTATCTTGTTGTCCTGGAGGACCTTAAGATGGTGCCTTACTGTTTTGTAATCCAAACTCTTTTAAGCATTGAATGGGCGTCGAAGCTAATAAATCTTCATATTTTAAATCGTTAGAAGCCAAAAAATAAAAAAATTAAAAAGGAAAAGGCTACCTTTTCCTATTCCTATATGAGTCCTAGCTCGACCAGGGGGTTCACACCGGCGGATTTGAGATACGAAAGCTCGCTTGGACTGTTGACATCAAATCCCTTTATCGTTTCGATTACTGTTTCTGGCTCGTCTATTTATATTTCTTTTATTCGTCTTTTTTTATACCTCTACTATAAAGTTCAGAATGTATGTTATAAAATATTTGATTGTTGACATAAATATTGTTATTTATGTAATATTGTGTTACAAAAAACCGTTCTATCTCTTTATCTTCTCGCTACCGCTTCGGATTGGCGGCTACAGGAAAAACGAGGATATGATGTCAGTTTCAATAAACACCAGTTATGCCAGCAATTGTAGTAATCGCAGCCGTATAGGATGCCTTGCATAGATAACAAATAAAATAACGTAACACAATCTCAAAATTGAGGCATCGATAAAAACCGAAAGTAATAAATATACCTAAGATATAGGTATTAAGTAGGTGATATAAAAAAATGTGCGCGCCATTAGGGATAGCAGTAGCAGGTGGAGTTGTCGGGATTCAGGCGATATTAGCGACAAAAGTCCTGGGTGTTGTCATTCTCGGCAGTATCTTTGTCTTGAATTACTTCCGCCCGCTAAAAGGGTTAAGCCTTAAAAAAGTGAGTGAATAAGCGGAACAAAATAGACTTCCGCATTCTCACTTTTATTTTTTTTTCATACAATAACAAGGAAATAGACTATAGACACGGATTAACGCAGATTGACACAGATGAAAAGATCAACAATGTTACACATAAATAAATCAGTGTAAATCAGTGTAAATCTGCGTCCTAAATTAAATAGGAGGTAGTTGTACTTTATATACGATAATAAAATGACCGACCGGAACTTATATTTTGATGCGTATGACCTCACAATGATGGTCCTGTTTGCCTTTGCCAGTGCCCTACTAAATACATATCTGCCAATAAAATTTTTTACCGAATATTTCAGCATACCGGGACCTGCGGCTGGCATGGCGTTACTGGGCGGTTTCATATTCGTATTTTGGGCGGCTCTGGCGCGGGCGATAATAAAGAAGAAGTATGTGGCAATCGTTACATCGCTTTTAATAGCTTCTTTTTGCATGCTTATAGCGCCGTGGTACGGAATTGTGTCACCCATTTGGTTCGGCGTTTACGGTATTATCGCTCTGCTTTTAATGGGCTTCTTTGTAGATCTAACATGGTCGGACTCGAAATTTAGGGTAGGACTTGGTGGTGGTCTGGGGAATTTAGCGTGTTTGGGGATTACCTGGATTGCTATTGGTGTTCATATCGGAGTTTGGGCATCGCCCGAATTCGCACCGATTCTTGGCCTTGCCGCTTTCATCTCCGGCTTTATCGGCGCGTTGATTGCATTTTGGGTTTCAAAGGCATTTTTGTGAGTGAGTGATTGAGTGATAAAGAAAAGAGAGAAAAAATGAAAATAATGGTATGTGGTAAAGGTGGTAGCGGAAAAAGCACGATAGCGGCATTGCTCGCAAAATCTATGGCTAACAGTGGATACAAGGTTCTCGTGATAGACAGTGATGAGTCAAACTATGGGTTGCATAGACAGTTAGGGCTGAAGCTGCCTGAGGACTTCATGAACTACTTCGGCGGAAAGAAGGCGATGATTGAAAGAATGTTGGCATCTTTTAAGACGGGAGAAGGTGCTGCAGTGAATATCTTTGATAAAAAATGGACGTTCGCTGATATTCCAAAAGAGTACACAAGTGAGAAGAATGGACTAACGCTGCTCGCCATTGGGAAGATACACGAATGTAGAGAGGGTTGTGCATGCCCAATGGGTATTCTCTCAAGGGGTATGCTTGAGAATCTAGTGCTGACCGAAAAAGAGCTTGTTATTGTGGATACCGATGCAGGAATAGAGCATTTCGGCAGGGGCGTGGAACAAGGCTGTGATATTATTTTAGCGGTAATTGATCCTTCCTTTGAATCGCTTATGCTCTCAAATAAGATCTATTTGTTGGGTGACAGCATCAATAAACCTGTTTATTTCGTTCTCAACAAAGTTGACGACGAAAGCAAGCAAGTGATGCTCGCAGCCGTGGACAACGAGAACAAAATTGCGGGGATTATCCCTGCGAATAATGACGTGTTCCGGGCTTGTCTAGCAGGAAAGGAGCTTGATTTGCAGTTAGCTGAGATTGATGAACTCGCTATGTTCATAAGAGAGGGTAAAACAGAAAAATAAAGATTTTATGGTTGAAACAATAGAAGAACTTGACTGGAACGAAATGTGGAAGAAAGCAATGCAGAACTCATCATTTAGAAAACGGCGCCAGCGAGATACGACTGAATTTTGGGATAAAAGGGCAAAAGGGTTCAATGAATCAATAAAACGCAATGATCGTGCAGAACGGATAATAGCAAAGCTTGACATAGAGCCCGATGATACCGTGCTGGACATCGGTGCAGGACCCGGAACGCTTGCAATACCACTTGCAAAAATGGTGAAGCACGTTACTGCAATAGACCCTTCTAAAGGGATGCTCGCATGTCTAAAGGCAAATGCAGTAACTGAAGGATTGAAAAACATAACTTGTATAAACAAGAAATGGGAGGATGTGGCAATAGGGCGCGATATTGGTGAACACGACATCGTAATCGCGTCGCACTCGCTCGCGATTCTTGATATACATGAAGCGGTCTCGAAGATGAATACTCTTGCGACACGACATGTTTACATTTTCACCTTCGCCGGGTGGAGATTCTGGGATTATGACGAACTCTGGCTCCGATTATTCGGTGAAGAATTCCAACCCGGACCGGATTACATCTATCTCTACAATGTTCTGTACGAAATGGGCATACACGCAAATGTTGAGATTGTTAAATCTGAACATAACCAGCAGTTCTCGAATTTGGACGAAGCAGTAGAGCGATGGATGGATGATCTCGAGCTATCATCGCCAGAAGCAGAAGAAGTGATCAGATCATTTTTAGCAGAAAAACTTGTTGTGGAAGCCGGGGCACTCTGGTCAAAGCATGAACTGAACAGCGCTATGATATGGTGGGGGAAAAACCGAAAGTCTTAACTTTATGTCAAATGAATAAAAAAATAGAGTGAAAAAAGTGTGTTTATATTACATAAGGTCAAATAAAAAACAAAAAGCGTGTAATAAAAATGGAGAAAAGAGAGGAGAGAAAGAAAATGAAGCGAATTATTACCATATTGTGTTTGGCAATGCTCTTATGCAGCGCGTTCTGTGTAATATCATCCGCAGCAGGTGGGGCGACCGCAGCCGCAACGGCTGAAAAGAGTATTAAGATAGAGGGTGGTGATTACGGGTATCCTACTCCGTTTGCTCTCTTTCCAAAAGGACCCGGTTATATTAGAATGAGCTTCATCTTCGATACGCTTGCCTGGAAAGACAAACATGGAGTGATACCCTGGCTTGCAGACAGTTGGAGCAGGTCAGATGATGCCAGGACATGGACCTTTTCCTTGCACCGGGGCGTGAAATGGAGCGATGGTGAGCCGTTTACGGCCGATGACGTGAAGTTAACATTTGATTACACAAAGGAGCATCCGCAGTTGTGGTACGCATATAACGCAAAAGAGATAGACCATGTAGAAGTTCCTAATCCCTATACAGTTAGTATACATCTTGAGGAATCAATGCCTACGTTTATAGCTGATGTTGCAGGATGTGTCCCGATAATTCCTAAGCATATATGGGACGATGTAGATGATCCTTATACATTCAGAGGCGATGATGCGGTTATAGGGACAGGACCTTTGAAGCTTGTAGAATACGACGGTACACAGGGCTATTATGAATATGAGGCGAATACAGAGTGCTTCAAAGGCGAACCTGTCGTTGACCAACTTATCATGCTGGATGTAGGGGACCCTGCACTTGCGTTAATGGCAGGAGATATAGATGCTGCGTCATTCATGGGTAAAGAGATAGTTGCGGTTGAAGAATTTGAAGACGATTCGGATTTCGAGATAGAAGAGGGATCGAGCTGGTGGGTGCTCAATTTCTATTACAATGTGGGTAAATATCCAATGAATAGCTCGGATTTCAGACGGGCAATTGCTTATGGTATCGACAGGGCAGATATAGTACAAACAGTGACACATGACGGTTCTATCCTCGCAAATACCGGCATAATTCATCCTGATTCAACGTGGTATAAGTCTGGTCTTCCAGGTTATGAATATAATATAGCGAAGGCTAACGAAATACTCGATGCATTGAACTTTACGGACACCAACGATGATGGGATAAGAGAATATAAAGATGAAGACGGCAACACAACAGCTTTCCAATTCACAGTGATTACAAGTGAGGAATATGCATACGAAGCGGACTTCATCAAGGATGATTTAAAGGATCTGGGAATTGAGATAGGAGTGAAATCCGTAGGTAAGAGGGAATTGGGCTCGGGGATATGTTGTGGTGCATTCGAGTTCGCAATAAGTGGTCACGGTGGAATAGCAAATCCACGTGTATTGAGAACTGCCGCTATGGGAACAAGCCGTAGTGAAGAGTATTATGAGATATACGAAAAACAATTGATGTCAATGGACGAAGACCGGAAAGAACTTGTGGGCGAGCTACAAGAGATTATAGCGGATGAGCTTCCGGTGTATCCGCTATACCATCCAAAGATATGGTGTGTCTACGATCCGGACAAGCTTGATGCATGGTTCTATACAAAAGATGCTATCGCTGGAAGCATCCCTCTTGCACTGAACAAACTCATATTCCTCTTTGATCCATGGCGATATGATGCTAATGAAGATGGTATAATAGACGAAAGCGAACTAAATGACGCTAGGCAAGATTATGATGAAGATAAAATAACAATGGAGCAACTGGCAATGGTGTTAAATTTATATTACCCCGGAAAAACCTTTCTTTCAAAAAGAAAGCTTTACCAAAAACCTTTCTTTTAAAAAGAAAGTTTTACCAAAGAAATATTTGTACTATGAAAACGAGAAAAACGCTATTAACAATAGCTGGAATATTGCTGCTGTTAGTTGTAGCAGTATCGGTATCAACAGTGGTGACAGCGATTGCAACTGCTGGATCTGCAACAGCAACAAGGACACTGCCTGCGGAACCTCTATCCAAAAGTGAATTTTTCACAGTAAGAATTGAAGCACAAGGTTATGGTACTTTTGGTAAAGTAATCGAAACACTTCCTGAAGGGTTTACATATATCTCATCTACACTCGATCACCATCAAGTAGTGGTTTATGGATCAACAAACACTGTTACGTTCACTTTGATTGGCGAAACTTCCTTCACTTATATCGTGTCACTACGATATCATGACATCGAGGAAGGCACCTATGCATTCAGTGGAATACTCATAGATGAGGACAAGAATGAATATGAGATTAGCGGGGATGCTGAAATAGCAGTAAAACTGGCAGCAGGACAATTTGACACGGGTTCGCCTGCTAATCCATATCCAAGCATTTTCGGCATGCACACCGGGAATATCACTCCTTCACAGACAATCACCGTGCAAAAGCTTTATACCTACCCCTGCCCCGGAACCGGCGGACACGCCGAAACTATCGAGTTATATGAAAACGGTACTTTGATTGCAAATGGCACATGGAATGGCTACAAAGGCGACTGGCATAACGTATCACTAAATAGTGTGGCTGGTACTCCTTATGTCACGCTATTGAAAGACCATGTATACAGCTACACTATACGTACAGGCTCTTATCCGGGTATCATCCATGAAACATCATTCAATGCAACGGGAGGGACAATAACCTGCACTGATTTCACAGACGCGAATGGAAAAAGATATGCAGATTGGATACCCGCAATAAGATTGGAGTAAAAATGAAATACACTACAACAAGCGAAATAAAACCGGCGTTGGCAATAATTGGAATAACGTTACTTTTAGTTACAGCAATATTGACAATGACAGTGGGAATAGCTAATGCAGAATCAGCAACCGCAACGAGGACCCTACCGGCAGAACCTGTATCTGCTGATGAAAGTTTCTTCGTAGAAATAGATGTATCTGATTACGGTAATCTCGGGAAAGTATTAGAAACTCTTCCAGAAGGGTTTCGCTATCAGAAGTCCTCACTAGATCACAAATTCGTAAACGATAATCTATCAACAAACACTGTTGAGTTCCTATTAGTCGACGTAACTTCTTTCACTTACACGGTAAGAGCACCTGACGTAATGGGCACTTACATGTTCACGGGGATACTCAAAGGCATCAAAAACAAATGCGAAATTGGAGGGGTTATGGAAATAGAGGTAGAAGAGGCGGAGGATGACGCAGAACCAACAGCAACAAGAACACTACCTGAAGAACTTGTATCCGTGGGTGAAGTTTTCACCATAGAACTTGAAACATCACATTACGGTTACTTTGGTAAAGTAGTCGAAACACTTCCGGATGGATTTGTGTATGAGGATTCCACGCTCAATCCAGAATCAATAGAAGTAGAAGATGAGACTGTTGTTTTCTCATTGGAGGGAGAACCTTCATTCACTTACACTGTGACCGCACCGGACGAAGATGGCAGCTACACATTCGAGGGCATACTCATAGATGAGGATAAGGACGAATATGACATTAGTGGAGCTACCGAAATAGTAGTAGGAGAAGAAGCTGGCAAAGTTACACGATCTGTGAACATAACAGCCAGGAAACCCGTAGATGCTGTTGTGAACAGTGCAGTAGGAGAATTACGAACTTTCAATATTTCCATAAACCAACCAGCAGATATTAGCTGGCAAATAAACGGTACAAAAGTGCAAACAAATGAAAGCGTAACGGATGCTAGCTATAGGAACACAAGTGCCGTCATTGGAACCTGGAACGTATCTGCAATCGCAACGAACGCAACAACCGGTTTATCTGATATGCACACGTGGATATGGAACGTAACTTCCACACCTGCTGCGAATGTGACTTCAACGCCAACTCCTACATCTGCAGTGGCCACCGCACCGTCTCCGTTAGTAACACCAACACCTAAATCTAAACTTTCTCCACGTCCTACGTCTAGCGCCACACCTACGCCCACGAAGTCAGCCAAACCTGCCGTGCCGGGATTCGAGCCAGTATTTGCTCTCGCTGCTATTTTTGCTGTAGCATACCTGCTGTTGTTCAGAAAACAAATATAGGGATGAAATGCAGACAAACATAATAACAAAGATAGTTGGCTATATTATTATAATATTCATAATTATCTCGCTCAACTTCTTTTTACCAAGAATGATGCCTGCGGGCCCATTATCCGGCTTAACAAGCAGTACCCAGCCAGTTTTGGAGCAATACATCACGTATATAGTAGATCTTATGCACGGTGATCTTGGTTGGTCAAGCTCCAAAAACGCACCTGTATGGGACGTATTGATACGCAGCATGAAATGGACGCTCCTTCTTGTCGGCTCTTCAACTGCGATATACATATCATTGGGAATCTTATTAGGTGCTGTATCGGCATGGAAGAAGGGCAAAAAGACGGATGTGGGACTGCTCATATTGTTTATTTCTATGGCTGCGTTCCCGCCGTTCTTCCTTGGCATGCTATTCATCATCTATTTCGGATGGAAGCTGGATCTATTCCCACGATTTGGTGCACAAACTCTGTATATCGATTATTCAACCGCTTTTGGTACGTTATTAGACATATTACATCACCTATTTCTACCGGCTTTAACGCTTACTCTCACCAGTATCGGGGTGATATATCTCTTAACAAGGAATTCTATGCTTAACGTATTGGACGAGGAGTATATACGGACAGCGAGGGCAAAGGGCCTGGGAGAGTGGTATATTATACGCAGACACGCATTGAAGAACGCAATGCTACCGATTATCACACTGGTAGCGCTAATAGCAGGACTCGTAATCACCGGCACGATCTTCGTAGAGACGGTATTTGCATATCCGGGTGTTGGTTTGCTGGTCTCAGATGCGATTTCAGCACATGATTATCCGCTATTACAGGGCGCATTTTTGTTTTTCGCGTTTGCCATCCTTGCGGTAAACTTCACTGCCGATAGGATATACGAGCTTTTGGATCCAAGGGTGAAAGAAGATTGATCGAAGCTACTATCAGTTTCATGAAGCAGTATAAGAATAACAAGCTCGGATTGGTGGGATTAGGACTACTGATTTTCTTTGTGCTAATAGCGGTTTTTGCACCTTATATCGCACCTTATGATCCGCATCAAAGGTTCGAAAGCACAGAACATCCCAATTCTGAGCATCTGCTCGGAACAAACCATGTGGGACAGGATATATTAAGCGAATTGATATATGGCACAAGGGTTTCTCTGTTCATCACGCTGTTTGCGTCCATCGCAGCCGTGGGTATCGGGATTCTTATTGGGCTTGTTGCAGGCTATTTCAAGCGATTTGACTTTTCCCTTATGCGGCTTACAGACTTGTTCCTCACGATTCCAAAACTGCCAATAATAATTATAATCGCAGCATTCATGCTCCCTAGCGTCTGGAATCTCGTATTTGTATTCACTATATTTGAGTGGGCTATAACTGCCCGCATTATACGATCTGAAGTCTTAACGTTAAGAAACAGGAATTATGTGGATGCTACAAGGCTGTTTGGTGCTAAAGATTCTCATATCTTGGCATGGCACATCTTTCCATACGTGGTTCCACTGGTGTTTGTACAGTTGGTCCTGGTGTCAAGATACATATTACTTGCAGAATCGGGATTGAGCTTCATTGGGCTCGGGGACCCAACAGCAAAGAGTTGGGGTATGATGCTGCATGATGCTTTTGCATATCCTACGATATTTATATCAGATCTATGGATGTGGTGGATGCTGCCAGCCGGTTTATGTATTGTGCTAACGATACTTTCATTTACGTTCATCGGATATGCGCTGGAAGAGATAGTAAATCCGAGTTTGAAGAGGTCGCCGTGGATTTGAATTAAATCTGATACAAAACCTTAAACCACGAGATTTCACAGATTGACACAAGAAAGCATAATATCCAACTAAAATTAATTATTGACACAGATTAACGCAACACTTTTTCTTTTTTACAAAAAGAAAATTTAGCCTGTGCTAAAAGAAAAACACAAATGTTCTTTTGGTAAAGCTTTTCTTTTTAAGAAAAGGTTTGTGTAAATCCGTGTAAATCTGCGTACTGAATTAAATAGATAGAAATCATACATTATATACAACAAGAACATCCAAAAAGCTTATATATTGTATGGGTAAAATTAGAGAGGAGGTATAAAAGGATGGATAGAAGAGCTAGTAAAGAAGGAATTGGAGACCGATTCCAGCAAGAGACGAAGTATCAAAAAGGACATCTTCTTGATACGGATCTGGATTGGGCAAATAAGCCAGAGAGGTATAAGCGGTATCCAACCGCGCCAAAAATAGAGCTCGAACCTCCGCAGGTGGAGGGTGGAACACCACTATGGGAAGTCATGAGACGTCGCCGAAGCATTCGATCCTTCAAAGACGAGCCACTGAAAAAAGTTGAACTGTCACAACTGCTGTGGGCCGCACAGGGGATTACTGATTTAGAGTCTGGGTTTAGAACCGCACCATCAGCCGGTGCGTTGTATCCCGTAGAAACGTATCTCATAACTAATTCCGTGGAGCATGTTGACCCAGGAGTTTACCATTATGCAATTGATAAGCATGAGCTCGATCAGTTAAAAGTAGGCGATTTTCGTCTTCCGGTGGCACAGTCGGCCTTCGATCAAGAAATTGCGTACCGTGCGAACGTGGTCTTTATATGGACTGCAATATTCGAACGGTCGAAATGGCGATCCAAACAACGGGCATATCGCTATGTATGGTTAGATGCAGGGCATATGGCACAGAACGTTGCGTTAGCCGCAGTTGCACTGAATCGCGACAGTTGCCAGCTTGGTGCGTTCTACGATGACGAGGTAAACGCTTTATTGGGTGTTGATGGCACAGAGGAGAGTGTTATTTACATGACGGTAGTCGGAAAGAGACAATAGGCTTCATCTGAGCTTTCTCCAAAACGTTTCTTTCACTCATTAGATTTTTGTAGAGCCTTTTTTCATTTTTATTAGAATCATACACCTTTATATATAGAACATAAATGCTAGTATTATTAATGTGAAGGGTAATATCTTCCGCATTTTAATCTGTGTTTTTAGTGTGATAGAAATGGAGAAAGAGGAAGAGAGGGGGAATCCCGTTAGGGTGGAAATCGAGGAATTGATAGAAGCAGGCGATCTCAGGAGCTTGCTCTATAAAGCGGGCGAGTTGCACGGGCATTTATGCGGGCATCTGGCGTACGGAGTGAAGGCAGGCTATATTGCGATGCGAGAATTAGGTCTGAAAAGCAAGGGTATGGAAGAGGTAATTGCAATTATCGAGACCAATAACTGCTTTAGCGATGGTCTACAAATGGTTACGGGCTGTTCCTTCGGAAACAACGCCCTGATATATCGCGATTTCGGCAAGACCGCTGTAACCGTGGCGAAAAGGGATGGGACTGCAATAAGAATAGCTTTAAATCCCGAATTTGAGGATCGTCGTAAGGATGTGTACCCCGAAGCATATAAGCTGTTCGATAAGATAGTAGCAAAGCGTGAAAAGCCAACTCCGGAAGAGCATGAAAGATTGATGCAGTTGTTTTCCGAGCTGTCAATTGCGGAATTGGAAGAACCCGCAGATGAGATGTTCATAACAAAGCGTCTGGAAATTGTAGTGCCTGAGTACGCGCCCATTTTCGATTCGGTGAGATGTTCGATTTGTGGCGAGAACGTAATGAAAAGTCGAGCTGTGGCAGAGAATGGTGAATATTTTTGCTTCCCTTGCTATAACCGAGGATATTATCAGATGGATGGATCAGGTATTTCATTCGAGGAGAAAATTCTTCAAGGTGAAGACATAAAAGGAGGTGCGAACGGAGATGAAGAATAAACAGATCGCAATTGTAACATTAATGTCTATTCTACTGTTCGCGTTATTAACAGGCTTGACCATCGCCGGGGCGGATTCTGAAAGCGCAAACGCTGGAGAGGTAACATATATAATTGCAGATCCCACGGGTGATTGGGGCTATCCCTCGCCTCATGGACACTATCCAAGGGGTCCCGGATACCTAAGGATGAGTTATATCTTTGACACACTGCTATGGAAGGACAGACAAGGTTTCGTGCCTGCGCTTGCCACCGACTGGGAGTACCTCGAAGATGAAAATGCATTCCTGTTCCACTTGCGTAAAGACGTTACCTGGCACGATGGTGATAAGTTTACGGCTGACGATGTCGCTTTTACCTTTAATTATGTTAAAGAACATCCCTCATGGTGGGTGGACCTCAAATCCGTGGAGCGGACTGAGGTACTTGACGAATATACCGTGAAGATATACTTGACAGAGCGTTATGCCCCTTTCCTGAGCGATGTTGCAGGTGCATTAGCCATCATCCCAAAACATATATGGCAGGATGTCGAGACTCCAAACGAATTCACAGAACCAGAAGCGCTTATAGGAACCGGACCATATAAACTCGTTGATTACAGCAAAACTCATGGCACATACCTCTATGAAGCCAATAAGGATTACTATCTGCGAAAACCTGACATAGATCGCCTACAATTTGTAAAAATCAGTGAAGAGATGGCCCCTACAGCATTAATGCGAAAAGAAGTCGCCGCTGCTGGCATCCTACCGGAAACCGTGGAGGAGGTTAGAGGGAAAGGTTTCGTGATATTAAACCAATCAGGAAATTGGAATGCTAAGCTCATGATAAATCACGAAAAGGAGCCAATGTCTTCTAAGGTGTTTAGACACGCTCTCGCGTATGCAATAAACAGGACTGAACTGGTTGCGATCGGAGTACGAGGACACGCAATTAAAGGAAGCCCTGGACTGCTTGCTCCTATCAGTCCCTACTACAATCAGGACATCATAAAATATGAATACAATCCGGAACGTGCGAAGGACATTCTGGAAAGCATGGGCTACCAATTGAAAGATGACGGTTACTATTGGCGGGATGGCGAAATACTTGAACTGGAGCTCATAACGGCCCCACGTATGGGTTTTGAACGTATCGCCGAGATAATTGCACGTCAGTTGGAGGGCGTAGGGATAAAAGTCAACGTCAGAAGTCTCGAATCAAAAACTCTTGATTATAGGGTCATGAATCGGCAATTCGATCTGGCTATAAGCGGACATGGTGGGATCGGTGGAGATCCATTAATCCTGAACAAAGTAATCCTTGGCAAGTTCGGATATAGTGCAAATTACACAAAAAATGATACTTTGAACCAGTTGCTCGAAGCGCATTTGCATGAGATGGATCAGGAAAAGAGGAATGAGATAGTCAGAGAAATTCAGAAGATATATGCAGAGGAACTCCCTGCTTTGACGCTTTACTACCCAACGTGGTACTGGGGACATGACAGCAGCGTTGACCTTTATTATACCTTGGGCGGTGTTGCATCAGGTATACCCATCCCGCTGAACAAGCTGGCTTTTATGGACTACAAATGCGATCTAGCGGCTCCAGTACCCACAGCTACGAGTGCTCCAACACCAGCAGCCACTGAAACACCAGTTCCTGGTTTTGAACTTGTAATTTCGATCCTTGCACTAACTACGATAGCGTATCTGCTAAAAAGACGAAGAAATGACTGACCGTAAGAGATGAAGATACCAGAAATTGGGACCTATGCAATTTCCTTCCTCATAATATTAGCCCTAATTTTTTTACTACCGCGGCTGATGCCTGGCGACCCGCTTACCGCGATCTGTGGCGAAGAAGTTCTTGTTGTGATGACGCCGGAGCTGAAAGCCGAGCTAATGCACCGCTTTGCTTTAGATGCACCGCTCTGGAAACAGTTCTTTGTTTATCTAACAGCAATGATGCACGGTGATTTCGGATACTCATACTACTATAACGCCCCTGTATTAGAGGTGATTTTTGAAGCACTCCCCTGGACCCTGCTTCTCGTTGGCTCTTCGCTTGTTCTTTCCACAGTACTAAGCATAATTATAGGAATAGAGTCTGGCTGGAGACGTGGTAAGATCACTGATAAATTCCTGCTCACCACAACCATGATTTTAAATGGCTTTCCGAACTTCTTCATCGGCATTATTCTACTGCTCCTGTTTGCCGTTTATCTCGGCTGCCTACCGCTCCAGGGCGCGAAAACGCCTTATTCCGGTCTATCCGGTATAAATAGCATGCTTGACATAGCCCAGCACCTTGTCTTACCTCTTATCGCATTGACATTAGCGCAGATACCCGGTTCTTATCTCCTGATGCGGAATACGATGATAACCACGCTGAAGGAGCCCTTTGTCCGGACAGCAAAAGCAAAAGGTCTATCTGAGGTGGCAGTGAGATATAAACACGCGGGTAGGAACGCGATGCTCCCAATTGTCACTACGACAGGAGTAAGGGTGGGTACTGTCGTTACCGGCGCACTTTTCATCGAAATAATCTTCTCTTATCCGGGTGTGGGACTTTTGAGCTATAACGCGCTGCTCATGCGCGATTATCCGATTCTACAAGGCGTTTTCTTCATTGTAGCGGTATTTGTTATACTTGCCAACTTCGTCGTTGATCTGCTATATACAAAGATTGATCCGAGAATAGGAGTGAATAACGCAGAATATGCACATTAACTACTGGAATGAACTGACGCGGAACAACTTTGGAAAGCTCGGGTTAGCTATGCTCTGCTTCGTGCTCTTTATCGCGTTATTTGCCCCATTTCTTGCTCGTTATGACCCGGGTGAGCCAAGCCACGCAATCTTTATGCAGCCTTCATTCGAACATTGGTTAGGAACAAACGATATAGGACAGGATATTTGGAGTCGTCTAATATGCGGTGCGAAAAATACTCTGCTAGTGGCTTTGGGTGTGGGTGTGTTCACAACCCTACTCAGTACGGTTATCGGTGCATCGGCTGCTCTGGTCGGTGGATTATGCGATAGGATACTGATGAGACTGATAGATGCACTTATAGTGATACCGGCGTTTATAGTAATCATTTTAGTAGCAGCCTATGTCCTGCCAAATGTTTGGACACTCATCTTTCTCATTTCTATCTTGACGTGGCAGGGCGGAGCGAGACTGGTAAGGGCACAAACGCTGTCACTAAAGGAAAGAATGAGTGTTTACGCCGCAAGAACGTTTGGCGCAAATAAGCTGTATATCATAGTCCGGCATATAATACCTAACCTCAGTCCAATTCTGTTTGCGGTATTTATACATAGCGCAACTCGGGGCGTATTTATGGAAGCGGGTTTGGCGTTCCTCGGTATAGCAGACATCTCAACAGTGAGTTGGGGATTGATGATGCATCACGCACTCAGATTCTACTACCTTGACGTCTGGAAGTGGTGGCTAATTCCAACAGGACTTGCCCTCTCAGTTACGATAATGGCTCTCGTATTTATTGGACATGCATTTGAAACAGCTATGGATCCACGTCTACGGGTGGTGGAGCAGGAAGATTGGCAATGATAGAACTGAGAGAACTGGAGGTGAGGTATGGCAAAAGAAGGGTATTGCACGGTATAAATCTGACGTTGAAAAGAGGCGAATCTCTATCAATTGTAGGCGAATCGGGAGGTGGAAAAACCACTCTTGGGCTTAGCATTATAGGACTCGTGGAGGGCACCGTCAGGGGTGAGATTCTGTTTGACGGTAAGAATTTAGTGGCGCTGGCGGAGAAAGAGTTGAAAGAGATAAGATGGAATCGGATCGCAATGGTCTTCCAGAATGTAGAAAATGCGTTAAACCCCCTGTATACCGTTCTGGACCAGGTATCCGAGCCTATTGTGGCGCATAAATTAGGCGATAGAAACGAAGCGAAGAGACGTGCTGGCGAACTATTGAGTATGGTGAATCTACCAGAGGGACGTTTTTATGCTTATCCACATCAATTAAGTGGCGGAGAGAAGCAGCGGGTGTTGATTGCAATGGCACTGGCAAACGATCCTGATTTGATTATTCTGGATGAGCCTACAACAGCTTTAGACGCTCTCACCAAAGTAGAAATAATTAACTTGATACTTACCGTGTGTAAGGAGCGGGAGCTGACAATACTTCTATTAACCCATGACTTCTACGCAGCGTCCACGCTCTCTGATAGAATGGCAGTGCTATACGCGGGTAGAATCGTAGAATTTGGTCCTACTCCTGCACTTCTCTCTAACCCCAGGCATCCATACACGAGAGGACTGCTCAGATGCTATCCGAGCATGACAACAACGAAGGACCTGCAGGGGATAAAAGGTCGAATGGAGTTCTTTGATGACGGCTGCCCTTTTCACCCTCGCTGCACACAATCAATAGAAAAGTGTCGTGAAGGTGCGCCGCGGTTAGAAGAATATGACGGGCGGCTCATTGCCTGTCATAGAGGCGGAATCATACCGCTCTTAGAGTTGAGGGATCTGAGTAAGTCATTCGATTCCTTGAAGGCTGTTGATTCTATTGATATGACGCTATATGAGGGAGAGACTTTAGCTTTGGTCGGGGAGTCGGGTTCGGGGAAGACAACAACAGCAAAGCTAATCATGGGCATTTTTGAAGCTACGGAAGGGCGGATATACCTCGAAAGAAAACAAATTCTCGGCAGGGACAAAAGCTTCTATCAACGGGTTCAAATGATCTTCCAAAACCCAATGGAAGCCTTATGTCATCTCTTTTCCGTTCGAGAAGCCGTAAGAGAACCTTTAGACATACAAAAACAGGGTAATCGCGAGCAGCGAGAAAGTAAGGTGCAGCACATTCTGGAGGAGGTTGAGTTGCCTTCCTCAGAGACATTCATGAATAAATATCCGCATCAGTTGAGTCAAGGAGAAGCGCAAAGAGTTAGCATTGCTCGGGCACTCGTACTGAATCCAAAGCTGCTCATTGCTGATGAACCGACCTCAGCCCTGGATGCCAGCACGCAGGCAAAGGTCGTGAAGCTATTGCTTAATCTGCAAGAGAAGAGGGGAATAGGTATGTTCTTCATCACGCACAACCTCGCCCTGGCAAGAAAGATAAGTGATAGGCTTGCAGTGATGTTGAGAGGAACTATAGTGGAAGAAGGTCCTTCTAGTGAGATAATAAGTAACCCTCTGCACCCTTACACTAAAGACCTGCTGAAGGCTGCGCCCACACTGAACTCAAATGTTCCCATAGTGCCAAAAACCACAAGTAAGAAAAATGAAGGGTTAGGGTGCCCTTATGCAAATAGGTGCGACAAGGCAATAGAAGTCTGTTTTAACGAAAAGCCGCAATTGAGAATCTTTGACTCTCATAGGGTTGCATGTATGAATCTATAAACACCTCTTTGTAATACCAAATCAACATAAAATCATAAATTAAACACGAATAAAAAACAGATGAAAACCGAAAGTAATAAATATACCTAAAACATAAGTAAGAAATGGGCGTTATGAAACATGTGTACGCCCCTAAGTGAAGCGGCAGTGGGTGGTCTTGTCCCTGTGCACCCACTGAAAAGGCTCACCCTATACGGGAGGAGAAGTAAATAGGATTCTGCCTTCATTTTTTTCCTCCTTCCCCTCCCCTTTTTTATTTGCACTCTGCATTTTGCAATCAATCAATCAATCAATCACTCACTCAAAATCCACAAGATTTTTTGCCTTCTCCTTAAACTAACATATACCCCTTACATATATCGCTTGCATTTATTAGTCATATGTGCCACATTTTAGCTATTTGATAGTTCCAAGTAAAAAAATCCGGAAAAATTGTATTATACATTCAAATATTATCTACAATTAATATACAAAATTAATAAGAAAAGTTAGGGGGTGATACGAAAAAAATGAAACAAACGAGAAAAAAAATAGATAATGGTGCAGTACTTGGAATAATCGCTGTGATGGTAAGCGCAATTCTGTTAGCATCAATGCCAATGGCAACTGCAAAGCTTTACGGTGATGCAAATGGAGACGACGTGATAAACGAGGAGGATATAACCTACGTACAGCAGATAATTGCTGGCGCGGAAGAAGAAAACGAGTTAGCAGATGCGAATCAGGATGGCGAAATAAACGCGCGTGACACTACTTATATCTCTGGGATTATTAGCGGAGAAAATCCATTCCCAGGTGGAACCTTAATTGCCGGATTAGGTCGCGATCCAGGCAAGCAGTATGGCTACGGGGCACATCCATCATTGACTGGCGTTTATGAACAATTAGTCTGGATAGATTACGAACTGGAACCCCAACCGATGTTAGCCACTAGCTGGAAAGCCATGCCGTCAAGTTGGTCTTGCGAACCCACAGATAGTGCAGTCATTTTATCATACGACAGCATAGCATGTGCCTGAAAAAGCACTATAAGCAATAATAGAAAACTTTATATGTGTGGTGTATATACACTACATATATGACAGAACGCAAGACATTCATCCGCAAGATCAAGCAGGGAGATAAAATCAGATATGCAGAAGTATGGAACGAACGACAGGGAAAAAAGGTAATTCAACATCATGTCCGGTATTTAGGGAGTGATCCTGAAAATCTCCCGGATCCGAGTTCGTTTGACCTCGAAACAATTCACTTTGGATACCTGGCACAACTGATTCTTAACGATACACTCTCTGCTGATGACATTTATCTCATGCTCGATGGGATGGATAAGCCAGTAAAACGTAAAGAACTCAAAGAGATTGTCATTCGCTATAATATTGCTGAAAAAAAAACTCGCCTTCATCTAGTGTTTCAGAGAAAAGGAAAGAGCAGTGCGCAATCTGTGGTCGAAGATTAACAGTCCGCTACACCTACA
>JAUWND010000166.1 GCA_030612835.1 Candidatus Methanophagales archaeon
TGAAACTGTATAATCGCTGTGGTATCTCACCGCGCTCAAAAGCAGCCATTGCAGCATTCTTTTCCGCTTCGCTTATGCCGTCAGAAAATTCCCAGTCAAATACTTTTGTGAACCCTGAGCCATAAACGTCTAAAAATGTCCAGTCTGTATCGTCGAATGGCCAGCAGTGAAAGTGAACGGTTGCTGCATGCGCGTACTCGTAACTCCCATACGGCACAAGTCCCCATTCTTCTATCTCGAGCCTCTTGAACCCAAAAGTATCGAAAGTACCCACGTCAATCGTTACCGGTGAATTTGGTGATAATGGCTTGTCCACTTTTATTCTCTTGAAGCCAAGAAGTGTCTCATGCACACTGAGTGTCTTATCAGCTTTCGATACTCTGTATGTTATGCTTGCACCTATACCCATTACTTCAAAACCGTATATGTGATACCAGTAGTCGGGGTCTTCGTAGGCGGAGGAGAAGCCGATCGTTGTTGGTCTTTTAGCTCCTCTTTCTACTACCGGCACCACTTTGAAAGTCTCGTCGCCGGCGAATCGGACACAGTCGTCACAATCGGGATGAAAATCAGCTACTGCCTGATCAAAAGCTTTTTTTACCGTCCAGCCCTGATTCATGTAATTGAACAATGCGTCTTGCCAATCGAGTGGTATGCACTCAGAAAGATTACAATTTGGATCCCAAAAACAGGTGCCAACGGTGACAGTATCCTCGGTCGAGCCTTTTCTGAACGCGTCAGAAAGACTGAACAAACCCGTGTAGCACATTCCTCCACAACTGTGTATGAACGTGAACGGCATTTTTGTATAGTCGTCAATCCACGCACGGATTTCACCCGGGCTTATTTTGCCAGAGCAATCATTCTGGAAGCCTGTGAACCAGTCACCATGCGCCATCTCATATAACATCGCAGTTTCATAACTCTGGATGTGGCTTTTAACCTTTGCTTCGTCAGGGTATAATACAGCCTCAGTGGGATATCCCATCCTTTCGAACCAGTATGTTGCGTTTTGATACTCCTTTTCCCAAGCCCCCGAGCAGTTAGGTACATTCTGTGGACCTGAGAAAGAGAACCCGGAGGATGGAACCGGAACGCCATGACCTAATACCTCGCCCTCCACGGCGTCAATGATTATGACATCGGTGTTGTAACCTTCGTCGTCAGCGATAGGCACTATCCAGCATGGGTTTTTCGGCATTGGCTTTATTGGATAACGCCGCGAGTCGGGAGATATGTAACATAAGTGCGTTTTCCAATACGAGGCGTTCATGATTTTTCCTTTTGCTACTGTTTTCGCTATTGATTCTGCCTCTTCCTTGGAAATCACTATAGGCAAATATTCAGGTAAGTCATCTCGCCAATTAACTATCTTCTTTTTAAGTTCTTTAGTATCCCTATTAAATTGGTAGTTTATGCGGTCACCTTCGACAATTGCATCATCTATCATTCTATGATGACCATAAACTATCATATTGCCGATCTCCATTCTTTTGAACAGTAGGTTGCTTTTCTCGTATTTTCCAAGCAGTTCATCCCCGATCGGCGTTACCGTAGTTACCAAAACTCCAAAAGTTCCACTTTGAGTTTCACCTAAAACTACAAACCTACCTTTTTCTGATTGTTCACCGCTTACCCCATGTTTTCCAAATAGGTCATCACTACTTGCAGTTGTCTCGATTCCTGCAATTAACACACTAATTGCTATTACTACCATGCCTACAATCAAAGTTTTGCTTCTCATTTTTTCAAACACCTCCTTTTTATTTTGTCATTCCTATGGAATCGGAACACCATGACCTAATATTTTTCCATCCACCGCGTCAACGATTATGACATCAACATTGTAACCATACTTATCTGCAAAATAAACAATCCAGCAAGGGTTCTCTGGCGTTGCTTCTACTAGTGGATAACGATGTGAATCGGGAGATATGTAGCATAGGTAAGTGTGGGCATAGTTGGTGTTCATGATTTTTCCTTTTCCCACTGATTTCGCTATCGATTCAGCATCTTCTTTTGAAATCACCAGAGGAAGATGTTCAGGTAAGTCATCTCGCCAATTGACTATCTTCTTTATGAGTTCTTTGGTATCCTTATCAAATTGGTAGTTTATACGGTCACCTTCGACAATTGCATCATCTATCTTTCTATGATGACCATAGACTATCATATTGCCAATCTCCGTTCTTTTGAACGGTAGGTCGCTTTTCTCGTATTTCCCAAGTAGCGGATCTTCACTTGCAATTACCAAACTCACTTTTGTTTCTTGCTCTTTTATATTCATGATTACGGCTACTGTAATGCCGACAATCAGCGCACTCACGAGCACTAAGCATATAAACAGCGTTTTAGCTTTCATTTTATCAAACCCTCCTTCTTAGCACAAGGTATGCAACAGTGATAAGCCCGATAACAGCGAAAGCAGCTTCGAAACCCGGTGGTGTAGGCGATGAACTCCGACCTATCGTTGATATAGGTGTTGTCTGAGTCGTTGTAGGCGTTGCAGAAGGTGCTGCAACTGCGGTGGATGTTGGTTCACTTTTTTCATCCGGTGAAGTCGTGTTAACCGAAGATGTAACCTCTCCAGTTGAACTTGAATATTGGTGGGTTTTGCCTCCATTTCCAGAATGTGTGCTTGGTGTTGTCCCTACCGATATATTCTGACTCACACTATCCGTCGCACCATCGTCATCCGTAACCGTCAGATTTACCGTGTACGTGCCTCCGGCTGTATAATTATGCGTCACATTCTCCAGCAAGCTTAAAATGCCGTCACCGAACTCCCACAGCCAGCCTATTATGTCACCATCGCTATCCATGGACGTGCTATTGAATTGAACCTGAAACGTATCATTACCAAGCGGTGTAATCGAATACGAGAAGGCTGCATTCGGAGGACTGTTCACCGGACCCGAACCCACATGAACCGTCATTGTTGTTTCATTCACCAAAATGTCATTATCCATAACAACCAGTGTTACCGTATAATCAGCCTCACCTTGCTCAAATACATGTGTTGGGTTCTGCTCAATGCTTGTTAAACCATCACCAAACTCCCAATACCAGCCTATAATTGTGCCACCATCGGGGTCGGTTGACGTATCAGTGAAACTTGTCTCAGTTGCCGAAACTGAAGAATACGTGAAAGAAGCGATTGGTGGAGCTTTTACAACAACATCCTTGGTTACGGTATCCGTTCCCGTGGTGCTGGTTACAGTAAGCGTTACAGTATAAGTTCCCGCCGTTGCGTACTGATGCGTAACCTCTATACCAGTAGCATCTTCTCGTATTCCGTTTGATGTGTCAAAATCCCAGGAGTACGAGGAGATAGTACCATCTGGATCATAAGAATCGCTGGCATTAAACGTGATGTTCTCTCCTGTCAGTCCAAGCGATGGCGTATAGATGAAAAGTGCAAATGGACTATGAGAGTATGTGCCTCCTGCAGTCATTACTACCACTACAGCTGGCATTATGCAAATCAGTAACATGCTCATCACAAGGATGAGCGCGATCTTTATTTTTATTTCATTCATTTCAAACTTTAGGACAGTTTGTGCTTCGCCTTTTTATATTCTCCCCCTTTTTTGCATCTATATCTTTCACCCCCCCCCCCCTTTGATCGCAACTGCAAAAGGGGTGCCGTTGCCGATTCTGAGATTTTTGCTTCCTTTTCCCTCGCTCATATCTTCGCTTTTATCTTACTTTATGTAAGATATTAAATATTATATATCAATGTTAATAAAATGATTTTCGGTTTTTATCACATGAAGTACTATAAAAATACTATTACTAATGTGAACAAGCCCTTTTTAAAAGAGAAAGCATTTAGTACTTTTAAGTCAATGAATAATATAGAAAGGGGGGAGGAAAGATGCAAAAAAACAATCGGGGTGGTATATGAGAATGGAGTGTTTAAGCCGTTGGAGCCAGTGGAAATAAAAGAAGGGGTAAAGAGAAGAATAATGATTGAAGAGGAGCATTTTGAAAAGTTCTTCGGAATGTTCAAGGATAAGGAAATATCGGTTGAGGAAGAGAGAGATTTAATGATTAAAGAAAATAGCCACTTTCGACCCGGATTTTAAAAGTGTTGACTTTTTAGAGATAATTACACCGGAATAATTTTAATCTCCTTTTTTAGCAATGGAGAAGCTACGATAGGTGCAAGCGGAGGCAAAACGATTACCGGACGGTTGATGAAAGGCAGCGTAGCTCAGAGTGAAGCGGGTGGAGGAGGCGGTGAAAGAGGTGAGTTCTCTTTAGTTGCGTTGTTGCTGAGGCTTATGATGTTAGCAGCGGCTGTTTTTCTCGTTTGTGCTGGCTATTTGATGGAGAGGAGGCGGCATAATAACAAACTTTCTTTGGAAAAGAAAGTTTAATCAATGAAAAATGCAAAGTGAAAAAGTCAGAAGTCAAAATAAAGTATATAAACCATAAATATATTAATTGTATTTATGGTGACAGAATCTGTTACTTTGGATGAAAGAAGAAAAGGGTTGTCAAAAAAGGAAAGTTATCTCCTATCCTATTTGGCAGAAAACAGGAAAAATATTTTTACGCTCAGGGATGTCACAGAAACTTTGAATGGTAGTTATGAAAACGCAAAGGTTACTGTTGAGAGACTTGTAAAGAAAAAATGGGTTGTAAGGATTGTAAAGGGGAAATACTTACTTGTTCCTTTATCCGCAGGGATTAAAGGAGAATACACCGAGCATGAATTTATTATCGCTTCTTTATTCGAGCCTTGTTACCTCGCTTATTGGACTGCTCTGAACTATTATGGATTCACAGAGCAAGTGCCAAACAAAATTTTTGTCGCTGCGAGGAAAAGGATAAAAGATAGAGAAATACTGGGGACGAAATTCGAGTTTATTTATCTCTCCGAGCGAAAATTCTTTGGGTTTAATCCCATTTTAATTTCAAACGTTAACGTTGAGATTTCGGACAACGAAAAAACAATTATTGATTGCTTAGATAAACCTGGTTACTGCGGAGGTATAGAAGAAATCGTAAAATCTGCTTATTTTGCAAAAGAAGAGATTGAGATTGAG
>JAUWND010000075.1 GCA_030612835.1 Candidatus Methanophagales archaeon
CTGAGTTTAAGGATTTTAAAAATGCTATCACTGACTGCCTTAATCAGACTGATACCACCCACAAACAGGAACTTGACTCTTTACTTACGCTACGGTTTCAGAGGTTTGAAAAAGCTCAATCTGTGGCGGTGTGAAGTATAACCTCTTCTTCATTTTCACTCCCACCCCTTCTCACTTTCCTAAAAATATCACAGTACCTGCAATCCACGAACCTCGCCTTATACTTTGTCTTCTCGACTTAAAAACTTTTCCCGTTTTAATCTGAGATTTCTCGTGAAAATCTGTGTAATCTTGTGGTTAGCCTTCAAACGCAAATATTCCGGTACGTGCAATCCACGCACCTCGCCTTATACTTAGTCGCCGCCGGATAAAAACCTTTCTGTATCACTTCTAAAACATCATTCACCAACGCGATAGCACGTTCAACCCCCTTCTCGCTGAGCTTCAGCTCCTTCACCAGATGATTACTCCTCGTGTAGCACACAAACCCGCGATTTACCTCCACGCCGTAATTATCAGCAATCATCAACCCGTATAACGCCGACTGATACTTATGCGTTCTGAACACCGTATCCTTGAACACTGCGAACTTATAATCCAGCGGTGCCGCAGTTCCATCATCAAGAAAAAGCACTTCATCCACCTCGCCTTTCAGGTGATATTTACTCGATACGAGATAAACCGCAATGTCCTTCCTTGTGCATTGTAGTTTCT
Source organism: Candidatus Methanophagales archaeon (assembly GCA_030612835.1). GTDB lineage: Archaea > Halobacteriota > Syntropharchaeia > Alkanophagales > Methanospirareceae > Methanophaga. The sequence goes on from JAUWND010000075.1 coordinate 715, forward strand.
TCCTTATATAGCTCTTATTCACCTTCTCCCGCGCCTCGTGCAACGCTCTCCCCTTCAAAACCTTATACCGCTTCTCCTCATGCTGCGGTATCCCCAGACAATACATGAAATAGATGAACCGTGGGCAGAACAGATACTCAATCACGTCCGAAACAGTGATAAACACTTCGGGTTCCAACTCCAATTCCGCTACCACACTCATTTTTTTTATAACCACAAGATTACACAGATTTCCACGAGAAATTATGAAGATGCGAGAAGCCAGAGTTCTATTTTCTATTCTCTATTCTCTCGCACTAAAAGATTTTTGTGACCACCTTATCGCTAATCAAATCCTTATCAAACCCCTCGCCAATCAACTTTATCTTCTTGAAACAATCGTCACATAAAGGGAACACGAATACTGAATCCACTTCTTCTATAAGCTCTTCGCATTCCAGTGCAATGGATTCCGTCTCGTTTCTGTTCAAATCGCCCAAAAAGGCGCTCTTCTGCACCCTGTAAAGCCCGTAACCTTTGCATATCTTCGCTACCTTACCCCTTATTCTATCATCCGAGATGTCGTATATCACCCACACAAGCATTTTTACCTCACTGTGACCGTCCCTTTTGGCGAACCACCAGAGCTATGGTAATACTCGGACTTTCACTTTCTTTAATCGTTCTATAATCTCTTCATAAGATTCAACATCTCGGATTTCTCTTAACTCCTTTGTAGAATTCCCCGTCTTAGGTGTTATTAACTCCAAAAATCTCGCATATTCAACGGGATCGAGTTCCCTTTTAGCCATAGATGCCACTTTTTCCAAGACTTTTAGATTTTCAGTATTTGTTGCCATTTTCTTCTATAAATTCTATGGGATTTATTACTTTAATCTTATACTTTTTCTCTATATCCTTCTTTCTTTTTGATATGTAGTCATCGGTAGTTATAAAATATTTTGCATGGTCTTGAACAGCAAAAGCGAGATGAAGTGCATCCTTGTCTTTTAAACCCGCTGTTTTTAAATCTCTTACGGTAGATTTTGAAAAACTTCGCACTTTTTCCGAAATGAACAGAGCCATGATAGTTTTAACTGCTTCTCTTTTCCTTCTCCCTTTTATCTGCTTAACTTCATCGTCTAAGATCAACGAGCCAATAATAGTATATTTTCGTTCTGCATGAACCTTCTCCAGTATTTTTAAAAACGCTTCCCCCTCATCAATTATCCTTTGCTGTGTCTGCTCGTCAAATGGCCTGCACCACACGTTTGTATCCAAATAAATCTTTATGTGTCTCAAATTAGAGTTAATTGTGGTCTTTCTCTTTCTTTCAATCACCATTTGTTCTTCATCCTAATTATGTGATTGTTTTTGGATCAAACCTTTTTCTAAAAGGTTTGTTTTACGAGTTTGTTCGCAATTCTATGGCACTCAAATTGAACGACGTTCTTCGTCTTTATATTCCTGCCTCTGTACTTTATTGTCTTTTCAAAAGTCTCGTTTAGCGCTTCTATCAATACCGCTTTTCCTTCTTTATTCAAACTCAACCCCTCGTTGTTCTGTATTGTATCAAAATATTCCTCCTTTACCTTTCGTTTGCTGAACAGATGAACCACGGGTTCATCCACAAACGTCCTGAACATCTCTATGATGTCAAAAACCAGCGATTTCTTGTTGTAGTTATCTGTATGAAGAAATCCGATATAAGGATCTAAACCCGCAATGATGCATGCCTTCTCTACCATTGAATACAGAACGCCATATCCATAGTTCAGCATAGCGTTAAACTCATCCGTCGCAGGATTTCTACTCCTTCCCTTAAATTTGAACTTCTCCGGCATGATTGAAGAAAGAACTCCAAAATATGTTCTTGATGCCATGCCTTCTATACCCAGCATCGTTTGTCGCCGTTCTTCGATTGTGCCTTTTAACCCCTTCATTCTCGCTTTCATTTGCTCTATTTCGTTTACGCTTTTTTCCAAATCGTCCCTTTTCTCCGCTCTCGTCTTCTTCAACCTTTTCAGTAACTCTATCTGATTATCAAACTTTTGAATGCCCCATTTCTTTGCCAGATTCAGCCCCTCCTCTTTGTCATACATCTCCAGTTGCCGCCTTCTTATCAACGTCGTGCTTCCTAATTTAGGATGCCACACCCGTCCATAAGGGTCGCCGTAAGAATCGAGAAATACAATGTCTATATTGTTATCCACGGCAAACTTGATTGCATCCGTGGAAATATACGCCGCCGTAGTGATTAAAATGCTGTCTACTTTAGTAACGGAAACTTCAAATACCTTGTCCTCTTTCCGCACTAAAAAGCAGTTCCCCTTCTTCCTCAGGTAAGACTCATAGGTGTTGATTACCAATTGCATTTTTTCTGGAGCTTCTACCCTTTCTCTTCCAACCTACTCTTACCCCTCAAATACACCGTTACTATTCCTGCTTTTGTCAATTTCCGTTTTAATGGCTCATCAATTGTAAGGACCGCAGCATTTTTCTTTAATGCTACATCTACAATCAGTTCGTCTGTATTCATTTCGCCCACATCCGCCTCATTTAACGTTACCTTGCATCTACCCGGCATTTGTTCTTGCTCAGATGCTTTATGCTGCAGATAGCGAAGCAGTAAAGAATAGCCAACATTTGCTGCTCGCTTATCTTTGCCTTTTAATTCCCGTCTTAACCTATCTAATTCGTTCATCACCGCCTTCAGCACGATTATATGCCGATAGCCCAGCCGCTCCAGCTCTTCAAATATATCAACGCCAAATTCGCCTGGTATAAATAGCGCATTCGTATCCACCAACACTTCCTTTATCAACACGTTCTTCTTTATTTTTTGTATTTATGTATGGGGCTGCGGAGATTTGAACTCCGGTCACCAGCTCCCCGAGCTGGGAGGATAACCTGGCTACCCTACAGCCCCTCTCTTCTATTTTTTATTGTATAATAAATATATAAAACATATTATTTCTTTGAAGTGTAAAGCTTTTTTAATTATTTATAAAATGGACAACGAGGACAGAGAAAGGCTAAAGGAAGTAAGAGGCGTTAGAATAGCTGCGAATATGAGTGTAGATGGACTTGTAAGGGAGCTAAGAGATTGTGCCTTCGGTGCTGGTAGACTGGCAGAAGCAGTAGACATATATGAAGGCATGCTGAAAGAGAATACGACAAAATTTTTGGGCATTGCCGGTGCCATAGTCCCTGCTGGGATGCGGAATGTGATAGCCGATATGATACGGAAGGGATACGTGGACGTGGTGGTAACGACAGGTGCAAATCTAGTGCACGACATCATAGAAGCTCTTGGCGAACATCATTATAAGATAGCTGAGGATGCGAATGTGGACATCGCGGTAGATGATGTATGGCTGAGAGAGCATGGTAGGGATAGGATATATGATGTGATTGTGCATGACGATGCATTTGCAAGGTTAGAGGATTTTTTAAGGGGCGTGTTCGATAAGCTTGCTCGTGACGATGAAAATAAACGTTATAGTATACAGGAACTGCTAAAAGAGATAGGAGAAAATATCACGGATAAGGATTCTATTCTGCGGTGTGCAGTTGCGAGAGGAGTACCGGTCTTTTGTCCTGCAATTGCCGACTCTATGATTGGACTCCATGCGTCGATATATAAACAATCATATCCCTTGAAAGTAGATGTATTCGATGACATGAAGGAATTGATAGGTATATTCTGCGATGCTGAGCGCACAGGTGCGATAATACTCGGTGGTGGTGTGCCAAAGAACTTCATATTTCAATCCGCATTGGTAGCACCAGCACGGGAAGATGGTCGAGAAGGTTTCGACTACGCGATACAGATAACAACTAATACGCCAGAGGATGGTAGCTTGAGTGGTGCAACCTTAGAGGAAGCGAAATCGTGGGGTAAGGTCGGTAGTAACGCGAAAGCAGTTACTGTTTATTGCGATGCCACGATTGCATTGCCGATTATCATGGCCGCTGTACACGAGCGGGTAGACCGCAAATGAGCACAAAAATTATTTAACATAAATTTAAATTCATGAATGATTTATATCATTATGTGCGAAAGTGAGAAGGTGCCAGGGTGGCAGAGTGGACAAATGCGGTGGCCTCGAGAGTCACTGTCCCTTTTGGGACGCTCAGGTTCAAATCCTGACCCTGGCGTAAGGTTCGTTTTGGCGCTTTATTTTAGCCTCACATAAGTAAGAGTAATTGTATAGCTAATCTTAAAAACCACGAGATTCCACAAGATTAACACAAGAAATTAGGGTTAATAGGGAGGGGATAGCCAATACTTTATTAAAACCCGATTCATATTATCGCTTTCTCGTGAAAATCTGTGTAATCTTGTGGTTTGCTAAACAAATACAATTAAGATAGTAATATCGCCAATATAAGCAGCGTTACGCATCTTGCAAGCTCGTTTGTAGCACCTATGACGTCACCACTTACCACACCGAATTTATTCTTCGCTATCCAAACGACAAAGAATGCGACTACAATGCCGGTAAAGACAATAAAGAAACGAAAAGGCTCAGTAAAAATTGTGCATATTAAAGCAATGAGCGCGGAAGAAAGAAGAGCAACTACGTATCTCGACCCGGTAGAAGAGCGTATAAACAAAGCGCCCATCCCGCCCCTTCCTTCAACTCTCTTGCCTACTATCATGCAGGTATTCATGCTTAACTTCGCTGAAACCTCTGCTATTATGAATACCGAAGCGAAAGTGTAAAATGCGCAGAAATCACCGTTAAAAGTAGTCGCGCATACTGTCTCAATAGCAAATAAACTCACGAGCAGCACAAAGATAACAGCAAATAAACCCGCTATCCCGATCTTCACGTCCTTCATCGCTTTTCGCTTCTCGTTTCTGTCTCCTCTTGCCATTATCCCGTCGAAGAAATCCGCTACACCGTCCAGGTGGATCAAACCAGTGATAAGATAAATGGCAAGAAGCGTGAGCAAGGAAGCAATTACAGGTACAAAGAATCTAAAAGAGACGAAAGCTACCACAGAGACGAGAAAGCCAATCAATAACGCTGCGAACGGGAAGAGGTAAGTTCTGGCTGCCACTTCTTCTAGCTTCACCTCTTTCCTTATTGGTATCTGTGTCAAGAAGCTGATTATATCGAGCATTATTTAACCTTCTCTTCCAACCGGCATTATATATAGCGGATTTTCTCGCTCGCCAACATTCATGACATTCTTCACTTTGCTGTCATTAAAAGCGCCAATGACTACCGTGCCGAGGCCTAAGGAGACAACTTGCAAATAAACGTTCTGTGCTGCATGTCCTGCCTCCATGTGCGCATATCTAATTCCCCTTTCTCCGTACTTCCTTGTCGTTCGCTCATAAACGGCAGTGAATACGATGTCTATTGCGGCATCTCTTATGCATTCCTGTCCAAGAGCAGCATCTGCAAGCTCAGCTCTTATGTCTCCATCCGTAACTTTTTCCAGTTCGTGCTCTTCTGGTCTATACAGGTAAACTCCTTTGTCAAAGCCTTCGACATCCCCTACAACTAGGTATAACTCAAGTGGATACAGTGCACCCGCAGAAGGTGCTGTTCTTCCGCCCCAGGGTGAGGTAATGCCCTGAGCAGACCATAATAGCTGTGATACCTCCTTGATGGTTAATGTATCTCCTGAATAAGCTCTTATTGACCGCCTTTGCGATAATGCGGTCTCAACAGATGTGTTACCCGTATTGCATGGCTCAGGCAGTTTTATTCTTTCGCCCATATCTTGCTGTTCTTCCTTTTCTATTAGTTCTGTGGGTCCGTGAAAAATGGAAAGCGAAAGCAATGTTGTCGTTACTAATACAAGTGCTATAATTACTATGATTTTAGTGGTCATTTTGGCTTTTAGTTTTCATACCTATCGCTTTTTATATTTTTTACGAACACACTTACCTTTTTCTTCAGTTCTACAACATATGCCCCTTCTTCACTTTTCAGGTCCACTATTCCTGCTATCGCCATCTTCTCGATATGTGCATTACCCGCGGTGAACTGACGAATCTCACCCGCTTCAAAAGGATCGCTTACCGCTCTACCTTCTACTTTATTCGCCATACTCACCACCTATCGATTATCAGTTATCAATTTTTAATAAACTCGTATGGAAGCTACGGAAAAAATTGAAAAGCTTATATACTTCTCAACGCCTAATTATAATGATAAAAATGAGTGAACTACCAATAGCACCGGTAACCAGATTAATTAGGAACGCTGGAGCAGATAGAGTAAGTGAAGACGCAAGCCAGGAATTAATAAGGCTGTTAGAGGAAGAAGCCGAAAAAATCGCGGTAAAAGCCGTACACCTTGCAAGGCATGCTAAAAGAAAGACAGTAACAAGAGAAGACATCGCGGAAGCAACAAAATAAGCAACAGATAAAAAAAAATAGCTGACAGGGGGTTTTAGTTAAACAACTACCCTCACCCTATTTTTTTGTTTTAAGTTGAAAAAGGCAAGTTATATTGATATAAATTTAGAGGGTATGTTATTATGCTAAAGTTTAAGTTTAAGTCGGATGAGGTGAAGAGCTAAAGTGGACTTAGATGAGTTACCGGGAGTTGGACCTGCAATAGCAGAGAAATTACGTGAAGCTGGTTTTAATTCGTTAGAGGCGATAGCAGTAGCATCTCCTATGGAGTTGGTGGCAACTGCTGAAATAGGGGAAGCGACAGCATCAAAGATAATAACCGCTGCAAGGGAAGCCGCAGATATAGGCGGGTTTGAGACGGGCGATAAAATATTAGAAAGGCGACATAATATAGGCAAGCTGACCACGGGATCTAAATCTTTAGATGAGTTAATAGGTGGCGGTTTAGAGACACAAGCGCTTACCGAGTTTTATGGTGAATTCGGAAGTGGGAAGACGCAAATAGCACACCAACTTGCAGTAACTGTGCAGTTGCCACCGGAAAAAGGCGGTTTAAACGGTTCTGCTATAATAATTGATACTGAGAACACATTTAGACCGGATAGAATCAAGGATATGTCCGAAGGCGCGGAGCTCGATTACAACGATGTTCTTAAAAACATACATGTTGCTCGTGCATATAACTCAAATCATCAAATATTGCTGGTAGAGACGGCGGGAGCGCTTGCAGAGGAACTAAAAGCTACCGAAAAGCCTGTGAGGTTGATGATTATAGACTCTGCGACAGCCCAGTTCAGAAGCGAATATGTAGGAAGAGGAACATTAGCTGATAGACAGCAAAAGATAAATAGACACCTACATGACGCTCTTAGGTTTGGAGACCTAAATAATGCGGTGGTAATGATAACCAATCAGGTGATGGCCAAACCGGACGCTTTCTTCGGCGATCCTACCAGACCCATAGGGGGGCATATAGTAGGTCATACAGCTACTTTTAGATTATATCTGAGAAAGTCAAAAGGAGAAAAGAGGGTAGCAAAGTTAGTTGATTCTCCTAACATGCCAGAAGCTGAGGCGGTATTCTCTGTCTCTTCAATAGGAATTAGGGATTAAATATCGGGGTAGAGAAGTATATATCAAGGCATAAAAGGGTTACGAGAAGACAGTTACTGTACCTGTGGTTGTGATAGATGAAGAAAAGGAAAACTTAGAGCGCACAAAACATGGTATATATCGCCTTATAACATCCTTATTGGCGGAAAGCATCAAAAATAAAAAATCGAAAAGCTTTTATAGTCCTGTGATAAAAGTATAGTATAAGTCATTGGCACTCGTGCTTAAGAGGCTTTCTCACAATTCAAAATTGCAACAAAAAGAAGCTCATACAGGCCTTTATAATCAAAGTTAAGCACTATATTTTGTGGAATGTCTAATTACTGGGCAAGCTCTAAAGTACGGCGTATTTAAAAAAATAAAAAAATGTATCTCGAACAATGTTCGAGTCCGCTCAAAATGGAAGCCTCGGAATTCTTTCCGATGGGTGGAGGCTGGGGCTCTCAGTAAAGATGGGAGACAATTAGGAGAATATATTATGACAAAAATCAAAATCGGAATTGTTGGGATTGGTAACTGCACGAGTTCATTGTTACAGGGTATAGAGTACTACAAAAACAAGGACAGCAAAGAGGCTATCGGATTGATGCACTGGGATATAGGTAGCTACAAGCCATACGATATTGAGATAGTAGCCGCATTCGACATAGATAGAAGGAAGGTGGGAAAGGATGTATCGGAAGCCATTTTTCAACTCCCCAACTGCACTACAATTTTTTGTAAGGACATTCCAAAGAGTGGAACCATAGTTAAGATGGGCAGTGTTTTTGATGGCGTTGCCGAGCATATGAGTAATTACAATGAAAGATACACCTACCTTCTTTCTGATCAGAGAGAAGCAAGTAGAGAAGAGGTGATAGGAGAACTCAAAAGATCAGGTGCCGAAATGCTCTTGAATTACCTTCCTGTTGGATCTGAAGAAGCCATTAAGTTTTATGCCGAATGTGCCCTGGATGCGGGCGTGGGATACATAAACAACATGCCAGTCTTCATTGCCAGCAGTCCCGAATGGAGCATGCGTTTTGAAAACGAGGGGGTACCCATCATAGGAGACGATATAAAATCACAGCTCGGCGCCACCATAGTGCATCGGGTCTTGACCAACCTTTTTAAAAGGCGGGGTGTGAAACTTGAGCGGACCTATCAGCTCAATACAGGGGGGAACACGGATTTTTTAAACATGCTCGACAGAAACCGTCTGGCTTCTAAAAAAGAGTCCAAGACCGAAGCTGTACAATCGCAAACCAAAGACCGATTGGCAGATGAAGACGTTCACATCGGTCCCAGCGATTGGGTGGCATGGCAGAAAGATAACAAGGTCTGTTTCATACGGATGGAGGGCAAACTTTTCGGCGACGTTCCCATGAACCTTGAATTGCGGCTTTCTGTGGAAGATTCTCCAAACTCTGCGGGAGTGGTAATAGATGCTATAAGATGCTGCAAACTGGCACTTGAAAGAGGTAAAGGAGGGATACTGTATTCTCCTTCAGCCTATTTTATGAAACACCCCCCAAAGCAGTTTACCGATGATGAGGCCTATCATTTAACAGAGGATTTCATCAAAGGAAGACGAGAAGATTAACGAAAAGCGAAGGATTTGACCAATGAAAATCGCCTATGTATCTACTCATCTTCCCACACAATGTGGGATAGCAAACTATACCGATTATCTCATTCATGGTATAAGAAAAGCAGACCCTGCATCAGAAGTTAAGATCGTTGCCGAGCAGGGAGCATCTCCAATAAAGGATGATAAACTTGAAGTGATCCCCTGTTGGGATAGAAACGAGAATTATGTAGACCCTATCATTTCACACACAAAGTGTTTCGATGTCATTCATATTCAACACGAATATAGTATTTACAACTTTGATGATAGATTACCCACTCTGCTCCAGGGATTGGATGAAAAAGCTAAAAAGATAATAACCATCCACTGTGTAAGACCTGCTCAATTCTCTGAAAGATGGAGTGTAGATGAGGATTTTGCCGCAAGAATTGCTACACTTGCAGATGCGGTCATCGTGCATCTCCCAACCCAGGAAGCAATACTCACTCGGCTGGGAGTACCATCAAAAAAGATCCATATTATCCCTCATGGAACAGAACTCAACGATGAAGACAAAGAAGTTTCGCGCAAAAGGCTTGGGCTGCCCGTGGATGCAAAGATACTCCTCATGATCGGATTTATCAAGAGGCACAAGTGTCTACACATCGTCCTTGATACCCTTGTTGAGATACTGGAAAAATTCGATGACGTGTATTTATTTGTGGCTGGTGGTCTTGCACCAACCGCTTCAAAGAGTGATATAGAGTACGCAGAATATATAGGTAGAAGGATAGAGGTACTAGGGCTTCAAAAGAATGTCATTTATCCAAATAAATTCTTCCCAAACGAAGATGTTCCCTATCTGCTTAGCTCTGCGGACATCGTCCTTTTCCCGTACTATGAGGAAGACCGATCTGCCTCTGGCTCATTTCATCTGGCCATAGGTGCGAAAAAACCTATCATTGCCTCAAGGACACCAAAGTTTGAAGAACTGAAAAATATATGCGATGAGTTACTTGTGCTTCCATACAACTCCTCTGGTATCGCTGCTATAGCCATTCGTCTTTTTGAAGACTCCAAATTTCGGCAGTATGTGATCAGTCGCACTGACGAATATAGAAATTATACCTCATGGCAAACCATAGCATCTCAGCATTTACAACTGTATCAGGAGGTATAAAATAAATAAAAAATGTCATCTTCTTTGAATAGCACGATTAAAGAGCTAGGCGATGGTAAGGTCATTCAAATGGCATCAGGAGATTATATCTTTAAGTTAGACTCTCATCCCGAAAATCCCATCATAAGACCTCAAGACATTGGTCTTACATGGTATGAAAAAGACCAGTTAAAAATTGGGGCGGTCTTTAATGCGGGAGCCGAATTGTTTGAGAACAAGGTCGTCCTCATGCCACGGTGTCACCGCAATTATCAAAAAGGTAGATTCTTTGACGATGCGCTTGGCATTGAGAGGTCCTACCTCGAAAACTACATTTCTGAGATCTGGCCTTTGGTGAGTGAAGATGGCGTCCACTTTACCCGATTCCAGAACGCGCTGATCCGTGCTGATGGCACTGACCATCAAGACTTCGCTTATGGGATAGAGGACATTCGGATTATAAAGTACGGCCATAGGTACCTGCTGGTCGGGTGTGGTAAGATAAAAGCCCCGTTTAAGGGTGGCAATGCCGATCGAATTGCCATTTACACAACCAAAGATTTTGCGGACATCCGCTATCAGGGTATGGTGGAATCCTTTGACTCGCGCAATGCCGTCCCATTTCCTGAGCGAACGAACGGGGACCTCTTTATATTGTTACGATTTCATCCCAACATACATATAGGCCTGCTTGAAGCGGGTATTAATCAACTGCTAAATCCTGCTAAACACAGAGAGTGTTGGAAGAACTTATATGAGCAACGAAGCCAGAATCTACTTCTGAAATCTGGCCTCTATCCACACGAGAAAGAAAAAATTGGCCCTGGGTCACAGCTCATCAAGACAGATAAAGGTTGGCTCCTTATCTACCATGCTGTTGGCGAGATAGA
>JAUWND010000154.1 GCA_030612835.1 Candidatus Methanophagales archaeon
TATGCTTTCCAAAGATGTTTCCCCCGTCTCCATAGCGAACTCTAAGAAATCCACGACTGCAGGCTTTATCAAGCTCTTTGCCAGCCTCCGCCCGCCTATTTCCTCTACGATAACTACCTTTTTCACGCCTATACTGTATAACCTCTTAGCAGCCTCTTCCGAACTCGCTCGCGATACTAGCTCTAAATCATTGTTTACGTCTTTTGCTGTAACACAGAGCAATAAATTGCTACAATCGGAGGGTAGTGTGGATACCAACCCAGAAGCACGTTCCACGCCCGCTTCCATCAATATATTATCTTTCGTGGCATCGCCTTCTACTACGGGTATCTCATTCTTCCTCAGTTCTTTTATCACCTCCGGATCGTGCTCAATTATTACAAAGTCAAGACAGTCGTTTCTGAATTCATCTGCAATTACATTGCCCGTACGACCACCGCCGCAGATTATCTTGTGTTTTTGCAATTTCGCCACGCCCCTTTTTATCCGCGCCATACCAAAAGCGGTACTTAACCTTCCTTCTAATACAGATTCTATTAACTCTATTAGCACATATAATGTTATGCCAACGCCCATTATGATCAATGCAACCGTAAATATTTTACCGTTTGGTGTCTCAGGAACTATATCGCCGTATCCAACAGTGGTAACAGTTGCGATAGTTAGGTATAAAGCATCAAAGGGGGTGAGCCCTTCGATATAGATAAAGCCCACTGTCCCTACCACAGCTACCAGGATTAATAAGCAAAAAGCGATTTTTGCGTGTCGTATTGGTTCCATGTTTACAAATTTTAAAAAGTAATTTCCTCCTTAAATTTCAAGTCACCGATGAGCTTGCGGCATCAATTTATTAACGACAACCATCATTGCTTTGCCAATCTTATCGCCGTGTTTGGCGAAGAAAGAGCCCGTGATCGAAAGAATAATCACGTAAGCAACGACAAGCGAAAGTAATAGCTCAATCGAAGGTAATAGCTCGAGAACGCCTATTTCCATTACAATCATAATCAGCACAACAGAAAACTCGCCCCGTGGCGTCGTGTATGCTCCGACTCGCAACCCCGTTTCAAGCGAGCCATGCAGTCTCTTCCCGATGATTGCACCACTGACGAACTTCCCGAGGATAGACAAAATTATGAGTGCTAAGAGTGCGATGATAAAATCTGCCGAGTTCAATGTCGCAAATTGCAATTGGAACATCATACCAAAAGAAAAGAAGAAGATGGTAAGGAATAAGTTCTTAAATGAAATGATGGTTCCGAAGAGCTTCCTGAAGGACTTGACTCCCGAGAGTGCAGAGCCTAAGAAAAATGCAACTATCACTTCCGAGATATGGCAATGCAGCAAAATACCCATGAGATATGCGAGTGCGGAAAATCCGAATATGAGTGCGAAAATAAGCAGTATGGGTATTTCATCATCACGCTCGAATAGAGGCGAGATGAAGTTGCTCAGCCTTCTGATGAGCGCTAAGATGAATACGATGAGTAGCAAAGTCGCAACTAAAGATACGGGAATCATGGCGAGGCTGCCTGCCATAACAGAAGTCAGCACAACAAGCAAGATCGCCAGTATTATGTCCTCGAAGACCATCAGCCACACGACAGTCTCTGCTTCCGGGTAGATCAACCGCTTGTTCTCTATCAGCGAGGAAATGACTATTGCGGAACTGCTGATATATACTGCCGATGCGAGTATGAAAGCCTCTAGCAGGCTCAAGCCAATGACAAGCCCCAGCAAAAATCCAACGCTGAAATTCACTGCGAAGTCCGTGCAACCCGCAAATAACCTTCGAGGCTCTTTTATGCCTTTGTAATTGAATTCCAGTCCTATGTAGAACAGCAGGAGGATTACACCGATCTTACCCAGCCACGAGATGAAGTCGTATGACGCATCAGAAGAGATCAAGTCAAAACCACTCTTTCCGAGTATTATTCCGGCGATTATGTATGCCGGGATCGAGGCCTGCCTTAGATATTTTGATGTCAGCCCAAGGGCTAAGCACGAGACCGTTACAATAGCTAAATCCAGTAGAAAGTTCATTTAGCCCTGTCCCAGAATCACATCCTGACATGCATTTATTTGCGCTCTCTCGCCTATCGCCACTATCAGGTCTCCCTCTTCGAAGACCGTTTCCGGTGGCGGGCTGATGATGCTCTGACCCTTTCGCGAAATTGCAACTACCGTGACACCCGTTTTTTTACGGATTGCCAAATCCTCGATGCTCTTTCCTACCACAGACTTTGTTATCGGACATACATGGATGTGTATTCTGAGGTCAGAGATTTCAGAAAACGAGACTTCAACATCTTCGTGCTCTATTGTGAGTAACGCTCCGGTCAGAACGCTTCCGATACGCCGGGCTTCTTCCGAGGTCAGCCTTGTAACCGAAGGCTTATCAGCATCGGATTCTAAGACATAGAGCTCTATCTCGCCGGTCCTCAAAAATATGACCGCTACTTTATCGCCTTTTGGGCTTTCTATCTCATACTTCGTGCCTATCTCCGGAAGTTCCGAGATTCGCATGCTGTTTCCTCCATCTGTTTCAATATCCCCATTTACAACTTACTCCTGCAATACTAAAAGCTTTGCTTAACATTTAATATCTATTTTATATTTGATAATAGCTCATGAATATCATCAAAATCCAACTATGAATACCCATCATCGTCATGCCCTACTAATATTTTTATCTTTGCAGCATAAAATATCTTTATTTAGACAATGTCGCCACAAGAAGATAACCCGTTGATTGTACAAAGTGACAAGACAATCTTGCTAGAAGTAGATAACTCAAGGTATGAGGATGCAAGGGACACAATAAGTGGGTTCGCCGAGCTGATAAAAAGCCCTGAACACGTCCACACGTATAAAATAACGAATCTTTCTCTTTGGAACGCAGCCGCATCGGGTATGGCGGCTTCGCGTATCATCTCGGCTTTGGAAGCTTATAGCCGGTATGCCGTGCCAGAGAATGTCATTATTGATATAGAGGATTACGTATCGCGATATGGGCGATTGAAGCTGAAGATGTTGAATGGGTCAATGGTGTTGCAAAGCGATGACGAGATATTGCTGAAAGAAGTAATGCGAAACAAGAAAGTCCAGATCTATCTTACAGAGGAACAGATAGATGCGCGAACGGTGGTAGTTGCGTTAGGAGCAAGGGGCTATATAAAGAAAGCACTCACAGATATAGGCTTCCCGGCTGAGGACCTCGTAGGATATGTAAAGGGCGAGTTTTTACCCATAACACTTCTGGATACTACAAGAAAAGGATTACCGTTCTCTTTGCGGAAGTATCAATTAGAAGCCGTTGATTCGTTCTATGCAGGAGGTAGTGCCGCAGGTGGTAGTGGTGTGGTAGTGCTACCTTGTGGTGCCGGTAAGACCGTAGTGGGAATGGGAGTCTTGGAAAAATTGGATACCAATACCCTGATTATTACTACCAGCACAGTTGCTTCACGGCAGTGGCGAGATGAACTGCTGGATAAAACCGATTTGGATGGAGAAATGGTAGGAGAATACCGTGCGGAACGGAAAGAGATAAAGCCGATAACCATTGCAACATATCAAATTATCACTTATAGGCCGCGGAAATCGGATGGAGAGGCATTCCCGCATTTCTCGCTCTTTAACGAGCGGAATTGGGGCTTGATTATCTATGACGAGGTGCATATGCTCCCGGCACCCGTTTTCCGAGTGACTGCGGAGTTGCAGGCAAGGCGGCGGTTGGGACTTACAGCTACGCTGGTGCGTGAGGATGGTAAGGAGCGCGATGTGTTTTCGCTTATAGGGCCGAAGAAATACGATGCGCCCTGGAAAGAGTTGGAGGAGCAGGGCTGGATAGCGGAAGCGGTTTGTAATGAGATAAGGCTGAAAATGGATGATGAACTCAGGTTGCAATACGCACTCGCAGCCGATAGGAACAAACATCGTATAGCCGCGGAGAACCCGCGTAAATATGACATAACGAGGCGGATAGTAGAATATCATAGAAAGAAGGGCGATAGGATCCTGGTGATAGGTACGTATATAGTGCAGTTGGAGCGTGTGGCAGAGATGTTGGATGCGAAGCTATTGACGGGCAAGACGCCAAACCGGGAACGAATGAAGTTGTATGATGCATTTAGAAGCGGTGAAATAGATGTTATGGTGGTATCGAAGGTCGCGAATTTTGCTATTGATCTGCCCGATGCGAATGTAGCAGTGCAGATCTCGGGCACTTTCGGGTCGCGTCAGGAGGAGGCGCAGCGGCTTGGGCGGTTACTGCGACCGAAGGATGACGGTTCACCTGCTTTCTTCTATACGCTCGTTAGTAAGGACACAAAAGACCAGGATTTTGGTGCAAACCGGCAGTTGTTCCTTACTGAGCAGGGTTATAGGTATCACATATCGGACGATTTTTCGGGTACCAAATAGAAGGTTAGCAACAAAAAGGCTAAATTCGGTAATTGAACAATAAGCGGAATTGCAAATATAAAAGTGATGACCAGGTCAATAACACTTGAGAGTAGCCAAATACTAAAGACTTTTTCTGATATATACATATATACTAGTGTCTCAACAATATAGTTCTTATACATAATACTTAGACAGTTTCTTATCTGCTTTCTCCCTCGTGAACTTCCAGTCAATCTTCTTTTCATGCTCATTCCTTCTCTTAGTCCATGCCGCCACTTCCTGGGTCAGTGTCTCCTTGTCACCAATCCGTCTGCCAGTGCATTCGACATCCATCACATTTATCTCAATTTCGGCGGCATTGAGCCAACTTGCATGCTTTGGTGGGTAATGGAATTCAATCTTGCTCAGGATTCTTTCTGCCTCCTCTTTGCTGAACGTCTCATAAAATGCCTTTTCCTTGTGGGTATTGAGGTTATCGATGACCAGTCGGATGATTTCGACATCTGGATATTCTTCGTCAACAAGAATCTTCACGAACTGCGCAAAATCCTTCATGGTTCTTCTTTCCGTGACCTGCGTCACCCGTTTTCCCGCTTTGAATTCGAGCGCCACGAATATGTTTGCTGTGCCGTTCCTGACGTATTCATAATCGCATTTTTCAGGGCTTCCCGGCTTCATAGGTATGGGCACCCTCTTATCTCCAAGAAGTTGCTTTGGTTTCTCATCAAAATTGACGATAGGCCTTTTCGGGTCGTATGGTTCTTCATACAGGTAAAGAACATCGTACATACATGTTCTGAATATGGCATCAATCGTCTGGATGCACCACATCCTTTTCAGCCATGGTTTTGTTTTGCTTTTTTTAAAATAAGCCGGATGCTCTCGCGATTTATTGTTTCAAATCCTTCCTTTTTCCTCAGTTCTTCAGTAAGCAATGTAAGCGACCATCTCTTACGGCCATCGGGTGATTTAGTGCATGCCTGCGCTATGATTTCCGCTTCGTGCCTTTTAGTGTATTTTGGGGGCTGCCCAGACCTTGGTTTCTCTTTCAGAGCGCTTTGAAGTCCTTTCTCACGGTATCTTTTCTTGATATTGGAAACGGTTGCCCTGCTGATCCCCATCGTATCTTTTATCTCCATTTCCGTTCTTCCCCTGTTGACCAAAAGCAAAACATGGGCACGTGTCAGCTCTCTCGCGCTTTTCCGTCCCTTTTTCACAAAAACGCTGAGGTATTCTACCTCTTTCTCCGTAAGTTTTATTCTTCCCATAGAACATAGTTGGTTTTACATGTTTATAAGTTCGTCTAAAAATTAAGTTGTTGAGACACTAG
>JAUWND010000107.1 GCA_030612835.1 Candidatus Methanophagales archaeon
CAAGAATTACGTAGCAAAGGACCTTACTAAGGAACAGCAGGACAAATTACCAGAAAATGCAAAGAATGTCGCAGGCCTCTTCATCAGGTGGAACATGGCTACCGGGACTGGAGATGGACTTGTGCTGGCATTTAACTGGACTAAAGCGTATCAGATATCAGAGATGTCTAGTAGCGATCTCTTTGGTCCACAAGCTTTCGGAACGTATAAATGGTGGTGGGGAAGACTAAAGATGGACCTGGATATGATGGATTACATAGACGAGCCGGAAACACTAGTCGAAACGATAATGGAATTTGATGTCAACAGTCCAAGTGAGCTTTCGAATCTCAAATCCGCTGGAGTAAACCCCTTGGTCGTGCTTGGTGTCATGCCAGAGTAAAGTAAGACCGGAAAAGATAGATATGTGCCATAAAAAGGAGAGAGAAATAGGAAAAGGTCGCCTTTTCCTCTTTATATTTTTTTAAATGTGTTACAAGCCAAAAAATTTAGGAGGTGAAAACGTAAAAAATGAAAAAAGAATTTGCAATTGCATGGGTAATACTAATGGCTATTGCAGTGCTGTCCTCTATTTTGATGCCAGTTATGGCTGCTGATGAGAATGTAACAGGTAGGATTGCCTTCTCCTCGAATATGGATGGTAACAACGAGATATATCTAATGGTTGGCACAAACATTACACGCCTAACCTACAACATATCAAATGATATAAATCCCGAATGGCATCCCAAAGGAAACAAGATAGCCTTTTCTTCAGATCGCGATGGCGATTTTGAGATATATGTGATGGATGCAGATGGAACAAACGTTACGCAGCTTACACACAATACGGTCGCAGATGGGTGTCAATGTTGGTCGCCGAATGGTAGCAGGATAGCCTTTTGTTCAGATCGTGATGGTGACCCTGAGATATATGTGATGGATGTAGATGGAACAAACGTTACGCGGCTAACAGAGGATACAATGCAGGATACAAGTCCTCACTGGTCGCCAGATGGCAGCAAAATAGCCTTTAGCTCCGGCCGTGCTGGCAACTTTGTGATCTACCTGATAGATGCAAATGGAACGAATAAAGAACAGTTGACAGATAACAACAAGTGGGATACGCCATGCGAATGGGCTTCTGACAGTAGCAAGCTACTCTTTTGCTCAGATCGTGATGGCAATTTTGAGGTATATCTGATGGATTCCGATGGGACAAATGTTACACAACTCACAAACAATGCAGAATATCAGGATATCTCACCCGCGTGGGCGTTAGGAGGCGAGAAGATAGTCTTTGTTTCTGGTAGATATAAGGGTGATTTCGAGATTTACATGATGGATTCTGATGGGACAAACATTACGCAGATGACAACTAATTTCGCAGATGAGTCTGATCCTGTTTGGGCGCCGTCAGGCGGTGAACAGCCATAAAATAAAATAAAATAAAATAAAGGAAAAGTAGAAAGGGCTGTAATTGCCCAATCACTTTTCTATTGTTTATTTTTTTTAAATAATTTTAGCGGGTTTTTTAAGAATCCCCAGGTAAGAGTGGCGCCGAAGAAGAACACCCACCCGTCCATGATGAATCTAACTATCTCCGCTGACATAGGGGCAAGAGCTTCGCCCATCCCCCCAACTGCTACGCTTATCGGTGCACACATTTTTTTATCCTCTTATTTCTTTACTTAATATTATGTATATATATTACTTTCTATTTTTTCAGGTGTGAAATGGATGACTTATTTTTTTATTGTTGATCATTTATAAAATCATATCGATTTTATCTTACTTCTAGCGGTGATAATCCTACAAAGTAATATGTAGTACCAATACATGCAAGGGGTATGTGCCGGGCATACACTGTGGGTTCCTACGTTTTTCGTTTAACGTCGGCTTTTTACTTCCTGTTATGAGAACGAGGAAATAATATCAACTGCATGTGCTCATAAATTGATTTAAACAACATAAAAAATAAATAAAATGAAGATGTGAGGGCGACTGGGTTGTCACCCCCTCATTTTCCAATGTCTAAATAGTTCTCTAACTGCCGCTAGCTACCGCAGGCTACGCCTTTGAGATCAGCTTCTTCAAACTACTCCGGTAGTTTACCACTAATAGTCCCACTATTGCCGCGGTGGTTACTACATAGCTTAGTAGCATTGGAGCCCAGGTAGTAAGTGCTCCGCCTGCGGCTACGGATACTGGTGCGCACATTTTTTTTCTTTTCACCTCCTATTTTTATACTATCCCATATGTTGTATCACCTATCGCTATAAGCACTGGTATTCACTACACACATCATCAGGAGCTATGGAGCAGGCCATAATATGCTTTGGTATCGATTCAGCGCTCATAAGCCCTAATAGTTCCTTTACCTGCTCTGCTACATATGAGTTTCCCTGTTCCTCAAATAATCTTATTGCTGTTTCGAATGCCTCGTTTGCCTTTGCCTTGTCTCCAATTCCTAAGTATGCTTTACCTAAATCTCTATATGCTTCTGCATAATCGGATTTTAATTCTATGGCTTTATCGAAGTCAGAAATTGCTTTATCGTATTCCTCCATTGCGTAATAGGTTAGCCCCCGACTATAGTATATACTGTACATACTCCTGTATGTTCCCTCTTCAATTATGCTGGTGTCCATCTCAAGCGCCTTATCAAATGCATCCGTTGCATTTTCACTTGCTCCAATTTCAGAGTATACAATACCCAAGCCTCTATATGCTCCTACGGTCGGTTTTAATTCTATCACTCTGTTATAATTGGAAATTGCCTCGTCGTACTGTCCCAGATTGTAGTAAGCTAATCCCTTGGCCTCGTATTTGGTGTATCCTCCATGTGATTGGGTAAGCCATGCAGGGTCGTCTTTCTTCAGGTCAAGCATGTAATCGCAGTTTTCAATTAGTTTATTCCATTCGCCAAGGTGCTGATAGCTACCTGTTACATGACCAAGTGCAGTCATAAGAGTTGGGTCTAATTCTATTGCCTTTTCGTAATCTAAGGTCCCTCTCAAATCTTCGTACACCATGTGATGGCCCCCGGCATAGTTTCTTCCTCTGCTGTAGTATACTGCAGCTAAACCTTTAAGGCTCACTTCCTGTATGATCTGTTCTTCGGATTCTAGTGCCTTATTAAATTCTGCGGTTCCGTTATCAAAGTCGCCATATCTATAGTAAAGGTTCCCTTTCCCAGCGTGTGCCAGCGCATATGTTGGATCCAATTCAAGTACCTTGTCAAAATCCGCTAGTGCATTGTTATATTTATCGATAATCTCGGAGTCAAAGGGCTTGTAGTAATAGTGAATATACTCAGAGTAGACAAGCCCCCTGTTGTTGTACGCTTCTACATACTCTGGGTCTAACTCTATTACCTTGGTGAAATCCGCAATCGCTTTGTTACCCTCCTCGTTGTCTAGGGCACGCTTCCACTTGCCCCCACCGAAATAAGCAAGTCCTCGATTGTAATATGCCTCTTCGAAATCAGTGTCTAATTCAATGGCTTTCGAGAAATCGGAAATTGCGTTATCTATGTCTCCTAGCACTACATAGCATAATCCACGATCGTTATATAGGTATTCATTGTCTGGGTTTAACGCTATCGCCTTATTGAAAAGATATAGTGCAGCGTCGTAATTACCCTTATTATACTCATCCTTCCCTAAGTCAATTTTTTTTTGTTCCTCCAACGCGCCTGCGAGACCCCAAGAAGACACGCCTAACAGAACTATCAGAGTTACTCCTATTGCTGTCTTTCTCGTAATTTTCATCTTTTATCTATCACCTCCTAATTTTTTAGTTACTAAATGTATAGCGCCTATCATCGGCGCTTTCCCAGATTTTCCTTTTAAATCTTCCATTTCTATATCATACCTCCTCTTTTTTCACGTTTAGTGCAGTCCCGGCCAAGGCTTAGCAGCCTTTTTTTCTTCACTTTTTTATCGTTTTTTGTCACTCTTTTTCATATCTTACGTCTTATTTTGTTCACTAATGTTACCCCCTACATGATTTTATTATTGAGGATATATATAAACTTTTCTATTTTTTCTTACTTTGTACGATCGAAATCTTTAAATGTAGTATATAGTACTAGCACATATAAGGGGCATATATTGGGGCATTTCTAAGTCTTCCGTTTAAAATCAGTCTGTGATGATTTTTTTTATTCAATAACGGCTCTTCCCAGCCGTGCAACGCAACCTCTCTGAAATGCTTTAAACCACATAAATAAAAATGAAAGTGAGAAGGTGACGGAGGCCACTCCCTCATATTCTAATATCTAAATAGTTCTCTTATTGCCGCTAGCTACCGCAGGCTACGCCTTTGAGATCAGTTTCTTCAAACTGCCCCGGTAGTTTACCGCCAATAGACCCACTAATGTCACCATGGCTACTACATAGCTTAATAGCATAGGAGCCCAGGTAGTAAGTGCACCTGCTGCGGTTACGGCTACTGGTGAGCACATTTTTTTTTCTTTTCACCTCCTATTTCTATCCCATTCTCTAAATATTGAGGTAACAACTTAGTTAGCAGAATCACAGTTCATCTATCAGTTTCTGACACTCGTCTATATTCTCTTGCTTTCCGTGTCCTGCCTCTCCGTATTCCTCATACAGCGATATTGCAGTCTCTAATGCAGCCTTAGCCTTATCGTTTTCTCCGAGTTCCTTATATGCTACGCCGAGACCCTTGTATGCATTCGCCACGTATAGATCTTCGGTTTCTGCCTGTTCTATTGCATTGTTGTAATTCACAATTGCTTCATCGTAGTCTTCGAGTTCTAACTGTAGATCCCCTACTTTGACGTATATTCTGTACACGCGGTCTGGACGATTCTCTGTGTACTCATCAACGGCTTTGTTATACATCTCCAGCGCATTCTCGTATTCTTCAAATACACAATGACAACCGCCTTTAGCCTCATACACACTGTACAAGCTAGCAGGATGATTCATTTCGCAATCCGCACATGCATCATCGTACATCTCCATTGCTTCGTCATACTGACCGAGTTGGCAGTAACAATCGCCTTTGCTATTGTATGCGCTGTACCTAGATGTGTATGTCGGGTTGCCAAGCCTTCTGTCATACAGCTCAATTGCTTTATCCCATTCTTTCAGTATTTTATAGTTGCTCGCTTGATGACCGATCGCTGTACTAAGATCTGGGTCGTAGTTCATTGCCATATTATAATATTCGATTGATGCGTTGTAGTCTAGCATAGCTTTAAGATTTCTTGCCCGACTTGCATATACACCCGCTAAACCGTTACCACCTGATACCTCTAGTATCGCGCTTTCTGATTCAAGTGCTTTAACAAAGTTTTCTTCCGCGGTATCGTATTCCTTATTCCTGTAACCTGCATTTCCTTTTCCGGCATACGCAAGTACATACGTTGGGTCTAATTCAAGTACTTTGTCGAAATCCGCAACTGCTTTTGGATAATAGTCGGTTGTGTCCTCTTTATCGTAATTCGTGGCACGGTTGTAAAACTTGTTGTAACTAAGCCCTCGATTGTAGTACGCATCTACATTAGCCGGTTCCAATTCTATCGCTTTCGTGAAGTCCGAAATTGCATCTGGTGCTCCGCTTCTTCCTTGTCCAAAGTAAGCAAGTCCTCGATTGTAGTAGGCCTCCACACAATCAGAGTTTAATTCAATAGCTTTAGAGAACTCAGGAATTGCCAGATCTGTATCTCCTAACGCCACATAACACAATCCAAGGTCGTTATACAGGTATTCATTGTCCGGGTTTAAATCTACCGCTTTGTTAAATAGATATATAGCAGCGTCGTAATTGCCCCTGTTATACTCTGCCTTCCCCTGGTCAATGTATTGTTGTTCCTCCAGCGCGCCTGCGAGACCCCATGAAGTCAAACCTATCAGTACTATTAGGGTTATCCCTATAGTAGTCTTTCTTGTAATTTTCATTTTTTTATCTATCACCTCCTAATTTTTTAGTTACCTCATATGTAGCGCCTATCCTTGACGCCATCAAAAAAATTCCTTTTAGTTCTTCCATTTTTATGTTTCCTCCCATTCTTCTTTCGCCTTTACCTTGTATCTTCCAAAAAGCATCATAGCAGCCCTCCCTGTTTTGCTATTCATTCGCTTTTCGTTCTCGCTTTTTACGCTTTCTATTCTAGTTCATCTGCCAAAGTTGTTACCACTATAATTTTATTGCAGGGCTAGTATATATATCATTCGCTTTTTTCTTACTCAGAACCATAAAACCCTTAAAAAGTAACATATAGTAGTAACATAGGTGAGACATATATGTTGGGGCATACTAGGGGCAGGTTTTCCAAAAGAGTCGATTCAACGATATTCAAGAAAAAGTCAAAAATGATTAATTAGCTACCGAGACCACAGAGGACACGGAGGGAAAATACTCGGTGCTCTCGGTGTACTCTGTGGCAGAAACTATACTTTATATACAATAAAAATGAAATAAAATGAGAAGGAGCTATGAACTCCTTCTCATTTTCCAATCTCTAAATGATTCTCTTACTGCCGATACCGCAGGCTACGCCTTTGAGATCAGCTTCTTTAAACTACTCCGGTAGTTTACCGCCAATAGACTCACTAACGCCACCATGGCTACTACATAGCTTAATAGCATAGGAGCCCAGGTAGTAAGTGCACCTGCTGCGGTTACGGCTACTGGTGAGCACATTTTTTTTCTTTTCACCTCCTATTTTTTTCCCTTTTCATCCGTCTATACATGTTGAATTAAAGATCGCCCAACAGGTTCTCTATTTCAGTTGCTGTTTCGTCCAATCCCTGCTCATTGGCAAGTCTCAACCCTTCTTCAAGAGATTGTCTTGCCTTATCCTTGTCCCCACTTGCCGAATAAGCGATACCCAAATTTTTGTGTGCCTCTATGTAGAGATTTTCACCACTATGTGGATCAACATAATTTGGCTCTAGTTCTATCACCTTCTCAAAATCGGAGATTGCGGAATCGTACTCGCCAAGGCCGAGGTAACATAAACCCCTATCGTTATATGTTCCGTAACTATCAGGCTTTGATTCTATTTGCCCGCTGTATAATTCCACTGCTTTATCGTAGTTCTGTTTCGCCTTTTCTGTGTCTCCTTTCGCTGTGTAGATCATACCGAGATATCGGTATGCTAAGGGTTCGTATTCGGACTCATAATCGTCTATTAGCGTCTGGAAATCCACAATCGCTTCATCATACCTGCCAAGTTCATAGCAGCAGGCACCTCTGCCCTTGTATGTGTAGTAGCCCCACGCGTAGTCTTTATAATCCGGATCGTTCTCCAGTATATCTACTTCCGCATCGTACGTCTCAATTGCTTCCTCGTATTCCCCAACCATCACATAATTGGACGCCTGATGACTGAGAGCAATCATAAGTTTTGGGTCTAATGCTATTGCTTGCTCATAGTCAGAAATTGACTTATTTAATTCCAGCATTTCTTTGTAGTTCCTTGCTCTACTTGCATATACGCCTGCTAAACCCTTACCATCGGATTGTTCTAGTATCAGCGCCATTGAGTCTAGTGCTTTGTCAAACTCCGCGGTTGCGTTATCAAATTCACCGTTTCTGTAATACGCATTCCCTTTACCTGCATATGCCAGCACATACGTTGGGTCCAATTCAAGTACTTTGTCAAAATCTGCTATTGCGTTGGTATATTTCTCTGTAACTTCTGCTGAGAACGGTTTGCTGTAATAGTGGAATAATTGGTTGTATGCGAGTCCTCGATTGTAGTATGCATCCGCGTAATCATGCTTTAGCTCTGTTACCTTGCTATAATCAGCAATTGCCAGATCGAAAGGTCCTTCATTACCCCAGCCGCCTTGCTTAAAGTGAGCAAGTCCGCGATTGTAATATGCCTCTACGCAATCGGATTTTAATTCAATCGCTTTAGAGAACTCTGAAATTGCTGTTTCTAGCTCGCCTAGTGCCATATAGCACATTCCACGGTCGTTATACAGGTACTCATTGTCTGGGTTCAAATCTATCGCCTTATTGAAAAGATATATAGCAGCGTCGTAATTACCCCTGTTATACTCGGCCTTCCCTAAGTCAATGTATTTCTGTTCTTCCAGAGCGCCTGCGAGACCCCATGAAGTCAAACCTATCAGTACTATTAGGGTTATCCCTATTGCAGTCCTTCTTGTAATCATTTTTTTATCTATCACCTCCTAATTTTTTATACAATTCGCCCATTTCTGGTTTACTAATGTTGCCATTATATGAGCTATTACTGAAAGAGTATATAAATACATCGATTTTTTTTTACTTTCGGTTGTTAACAGATTTAAAAGTAGTATATAGTAACAATATATGTGGGCGATATGTGTCGGGCATTCGCTCAATCATTAAAATGTATAAATCAGAGAAGATGCTCAATAACTCTGGTGTATTTGTTTAGCTCCTTTTTATAACCACCCGATTACACAGATTTTCACGAGAAAACGATAATAGTAATCATGTTTTAATAAACTATTGGCTATCCCATCCATATTAACCTTAATTTCTCGTGTTAATCTTGTGGAATCTCGTGGTTTTTAAGATTAGCTATACAAATACACTCCATGCGTGTTCGGTTAAGCCCACTTTGACTTAAGTTATATATAATTCTGAAATCCCGGGTAGTTTCATATATCTTTTAGACCTATTATCCACCCCACCATTTCCAATTTAATCCAGTGTTACAATGTAACACGTTAAATA
>JAUWND010000070.1 GCA_030612835.1 Candidatus Methanophagales archaeon
ACGGCTGTAAGCACCGTAATGCCGTATCATTTTGAAATTTCGATCTGGAATGTGCTGAATCAATGCTTTAATGAACTCCCGCACCTTCATAGTCACGAAATGCCTCTTGCCCTCACGATCCTCGTACCAGAATGTGACCGCTTTTCCGTCGTATCGGTGCAATCGTGTGTTTGCGACCGCGGGATGCCTGATGTATCTGGCTACATATCGTGCTACCCTTTGTTTGTTTGTGATTCTGGATTCTTTTGGGAGATATACGACAAAACCCTCACGATATTTCTTGAAAAGTTGGTCTATGAGCATTGCGAATACCCTATTCTTTGGAAGTGCCGCTTTGAACTGGGTAAGTACCTGATATTGCCATGTTTTTCGCATAGCCTTGAAAGGGATGATTTTTTGGTGTATGAACCTGCCGCGTTTGTCGAATCCACCTTCAGTCACGAGTACATGGAGATGTGAATTGAAGCCCATACTCTTGGAAAAGGGGTGCATCACAACGATAGCGCCTGCAGTCAATCTTCCGTTTCTGTGCTTGTAGGAAATTGTGTCGTTGATAGCTGCAATTGCCGCATCCATCAAAACCTTGTGTAGAAAACGATTTCTCCTCACAATGGGCCACAGAGCATCTGGAATCGTGAGCACCGCATGTCGGTGAGGCACATTGAATAATGCATTTTTGAGAGATTTCGCCCATTTATCTGTGTGATTCTTGCCACAATTCGTGCAGATGCGACTGTTGCATCCAAAGTAGACTGTTTTTTGGGTTCCACATGATTCACACTCGTATGTGAAGAAGCCTCGACTCTCGTCCTTGCAGGACAGCATCTTGTTGACTTCTTTGATTTCGACATCGCGGAGGTTATCTTTTTCCGCGAGACGAAATCCCGCCCAGTTGTGATTGTCCTCGAATATGTGTCTGACCGTGAGAGGGACATCTGTAGTAAGACAGAGGAGAACTATGAGGAGATATGTTCCGGGTGTGAAGATGTCCGGGTGCATCAGTTAGATATATTGCTGGATGTTTATAATAATTAATTCCGGACGAACGCCGAGTTATAGTTTATATCCCTTAAATCCGTGTAAATCTGTGTAAATCTGCGTCTTAAATCGGCAGAAGTTATACTTTATATACCTTAAAATGAAATACGACCTACATATCCACTCGAAATACTCATCTGATGGTGTTCTTGAGCCAGAAAGAATCGTAAAAATCGCAATAAAAAGAGGACTAAACGGAATCGCAATCACTGACCACAATACGATAAAAAGATGAAAAGGCAGGCTTTATCATTTGAAATATCCCTCCCTTACTCAAACACCCCCTCAAAATCTTTTATTCTCGTATTATCCTTCTCTTCAATCGCTTCAACCAAATCTCTGATTTCTTCTCTCTCCAAAACATTCTTCTTATAAAAAGCCCTTAAAACGCCTTTAATATCAAAATATACAATGTTATTCCTCTTGCAGAAATTCTTTGCTCTTCTATCATTTGTTAGTAGCACACCGTTTCTATGCTTGCATAACACTATTCCCTGCAGTTCCCCACTGTGAAGGTAGTCCTCACCCTCCATAAGCCTAACAAACTCCGAATACTCATCTTCGTTTAAATTCAAAATCCTGACGTTCTCAATCATTTCATCCACAAAATCGAATCCTATCTCCTTTGCCCTCCTGAGTTCTTCATACACCGCTGGAGGAATATAAATCTCCTCAAATAGCTGTTTAAGATGCTGAAGCGCACAAACCTTCCCGAACATACTCAAAATATCGCTGTCAGAAACTACAATCATCCAAAAACCTCTTTGATTGTCTTATCTATCTCCTCAATCTCATCCCCTTCTATTTCCCTTTTTATTCCTCTATCCGCAAGAACCTCCTTGAACTCAATCGTTGTAAGCCCTGCGATTTCCGCGGACTTCGCCAAAGATGCTTTTTTATTCTTGTAAAGTTCCAATGCGAGTTCAATCCTTATTTTCGGTTTGTTGCGTATAATAATCCTAAATGATTCCTCTATAAGGTCCTCTTCACTTTTGTAATACTTGGGGATTAATAATTTTAACCCTTCTTTCACTATTTCGCTCATATTTATCACCAATTACTTTAACTATATACACGCTACATTTATAAAACATACCTGTTTCATAAACAAGATAAAATGAACTACGACCTACACATCCACTCGAAATACTCCTCTGACGGCGTTCTCGATCCAGAGAAGATTGTGAAGATCGCCATAAGGAGAGGACTAAACGGCATCGCAATCACAGACCACGACACGATAAAAGGTGGATTGAAAGCAAAGAAATACGAAAATGATGATTTTAAGGTGATAGTCGGCTCTGAAATCGCAACGGAAAGAGGCGAGATAATCGGTCTTTTCCTCGAAGAAGAAGTCAAATCAAAAGAGGTTCAAGATGTTATCTCTGAGATAAAAGAGCAAAATGGAATTGTCATAATTCCTCATCCCTTCGATGAATTACGACATTCCGCATTTCATCCCACTGAAGAAGATGCGAAATTCATTGATTGCATAGAAGGATTCAATTCGAGATGCATTTACCAAAAATACAATAAGAAAGCAGTTGAATTTGCAATGAAACACAATTTAACGATTACCGCTGGAAGCGATGCTCATTTTTCAAACGAAATCGGAAATGCCGGAATAATCACAGAAACAGAAGACATCAGAGACGCATTAATGAAAAACGAAGTCAAGATATTTGGGAAGAGGTCATCGCTTGTAAATCATGTTGGGACAAAAATATTAAAAACGATAAAAAGAAAATAAAGCAATTTATGAAAACTGATTGGAGGTGATCATTCAAAAAAATATCCTCATGGAGAATCTCCAGAACATAAAGACAGTAGTTCCGAATACCCTTACTTCCGAATGAGAAAAATGGTATAGAAATTTATGCATCCAAACTTATTTAAGCCTATGGCACCTCGCTAAGAAATATGCCGATAAGGATCAAACACACCGCAAGTTCAAGCAGGATTTTTATTGGTCTCTTTTTAGTTGCTATCTTATTGATCTTGTGTGAGTACCATTATACCAATTTTGAAGAACATTTAGAATGTCCATCTACTAAAATGATTCAACAATATCCAGAATCTTATGATGGATGGCTCATCTCCAAAGGCGGTATAGTTTCAAAGGTTGGAGAGTCCTCATTTGTGATTACATCTATGGACAGAGATGTAAGATACAATTTTGTAATTGACTCAAAAGAGGAGGTATACTTGGGCGACTCCGTTGAAGTTTTAGGAACATTCCGATCTCCCAACAAGATCACACCGGATAAGATGATTGTAGTTCGTGCCCAAAGCGGAAAGATGGTATATGTCAGATCGCTAATAGGATTACTCATTTTGGTAATCGTCTTCTTCAGAAGCTGGAAGTTCAATCACAAGGGATTTGTCTTCATCCCAAGGAGGGTTTGAATGGTCGATTGGTTGTCCCATGTTCTCCTCGCATGGATCATCTGTCAGATACTGCAGGTGAAGTTCAATTTCTTTGGTGGTAAGAATACGGCTATAGTCATGGTGGGTGCTCTCATTCCAGATCTCATAAAGATTGGGTTGCTCTTTCAGTGGATGGATATGGACATCTGGAACTTCATTACACCTTTACATACGCCAGCAGGGGCAATCATCACTGCCGCGGTAATCTCCTTATTCTTTGAAGAGCAGATGAGCGCCTTTAAGCTCCTGTTATTCGGAACCGCAACGCATTTCTTATTTGACTTACCGCTTGCCCATGTAAGTGGCGGTATGCTGATGCTATTCCCATTCTATTGGGGGAGATATCAGATATATCTAATCCCCACGGACGATTACATTGTACCAACTTTAGCTTTGGCTGTAGCCCTTGTGATCTACATGGTCAAGAGGGGAAAATGCACACAAGATAAACTTGCTCAGAGATGAAAAAATCTCTCGGTGAGTTGCGTAATAGCTACATAAATAATAAATATCTCAGATAAACGTGGATAACTTGTGAATATTATAAATGCGTTTTCCTATGTTAATATCATTTATCAATTGTTTTGTAGTATACTTTGTCAGTCATTACAATTCGGAGCTACACCTGTTCGGAAGGACTGTTTAGAGGAAAAGGTTGAAGCGGAAATATTTTTTGTCCGCGGGATAAAGAGATGCAACAATTGATGTAAAGATTGGATGTATTAAATGGCTGAACTAACTTCTGTTATCAATCATTTGCAATCGTAATTGGGTTACCCCTATTCCTTTTAGGTCTCTAAAAGCGCCATTGAAGGTGTGAGAGACGTTACAAGAAGCAAGAAACATGCAGGCAAATACAATTATTAAAGCCTCTGCTATCTCCTTACCAAGCACAAAAGGCTGTGCCAGAATACTATTTGTCACCCAAAGGGGAAAACTTTAATCTTAAAATATCCCATCTATCCTGGCACCACAACTTGGACATCTTGAATCTTGTATTTTATTCTCCCGGATTTGGAATCCATAGCGCCGGATTAGCAACTCTCCGCATTGGTAGCAGTAGGTATTCTCTCCTCCCTCACCCGGAACATTGCCCTCATACACGTATCTCAACCCTACATCCAGCCCAATTCCCCTCGCTTCACGTAAGGTACTAACCGGTGTTGGAGGGAGATGAGTTAGCTTATACATGGGATAGAACTGTGAGACATGCCAGGGTATGTCCACGCCTACACTTTTGATGAATTCGGCGATCCCTCTGAAATCTTCCTCTGAATCGTTCAACGTTGGTATAACCAGCGTAGTTACCTCAACCCAAACTCCCAGGCTTTTGTATAGCTTTATCGCTTCCTGGACCGGTTTCAGGTGCCCACCACAAATTTTCCGATACAGGTCTTCAGATAGCCCCTTCAGGTCTACATTCACCGCATCTAAATACGGGGCGATAGTGCGTATAGCTTCCCCTGTAATATGCCCGTTTGTGATAAAGGTGTTGCCTATACCTTCTTTATGCGCCAGTCTAGCGGTATCATAAGCAAACTCGAAAAAGATGGTCGGTTCGGTATAAGTGTATGCGATGCTTCTACAACCATATTGCTTGGCTGCCGCAACAATCTCTTCAGGAGATACCTCTTCACCGACTACCTGCCTCTTGTCTTCTTTAGGCATCTGAGAAATTTCGAAGTTCTGGCAGTTTTTACATCTGAAATTGCATCCAACCGTAGCAACCGAGTATGCCTCAGAGCCCGGATAGAAATGGAAGAACGGCTTCTTCTCTATTGGATCAATCCCTCTCGCAACTACCTTTCCATAAACCAGGCTGTAGAGGTTACCACCCCTATTTTCTCTAACCCCACATATCCCTCGCATCGATTCGTTTATCTTGCAATGATGTGGGCATAGGTGACATCTAACCGCGTTCCCTTCCAGTTTCTCATAGAACATTGCCTCTTTCATTTTGATACCTCTCCAAATAAACATAACTTTATTATACTTCAATCATTAGATATATATAGGGAGGTCTAAAAAAAAGATGTTGTTCATAACGTGCGTGAGGGTTAATTCAGGCATGGTGGAAGATGCGAAGAAATTCGGCGACGAGCTACTTAAAAATCCGCCCACCGGCGTCAAGTTCCTGCAAGTGTATCATACACTGGGCAGGTATGACGCGATATGGATTTACGAGGCGGAAGACGCGGGAGTAATAATAGATTTCCTCCACCAGAGCAGAGAGGTCTCAACAACGGAAACCAGGGTTGCCTTTGAAAGGGAGATGTAAATAGGCGATTGCTTTTTAATTCCCCCTTTTTATTTTTTAAATTACTTATCACTGACCTGAAAGTTCTGTTCAATAATTATAAAGCGTGATTTTAAATAATAATTATGAACTCAGTTGCGGGAAAAATAATCGTCTATTATGGAAAGGGAGAGGGAAAGACAACCGCCTCTATCGGTCATGCCATAAGGACGTTGGGTCATAACAAAAAAGTAGTGATATTGCAGTTTATGAAAGGGAGGCCAACTACCGGAGAATATCTGTTTCTAAAAAGTGTTGACAACCTCCAGATACATCTTTGCGGGGCTCCCGGTTTTTTAAAGGACGAAGAATCGCGGGAAAAACATCTCAAAAAGGCTAAGGAGGGGTTGGAACTCGCTCATAGTGTGCTAGATGAAAAAGAGACCGACCTTTTGGTTCTGGACGAGATATTATACGCACTAAAATTCGAGCTTGTAACAGAAGAGGTGGTCTTAGAGTTGTTGAAGAAAAGAGGTCATACGGACATCATTCTTAGCGGAAGGGAGGTAGAGGCTAGAATAATAGAAATGGCAGATATAGCAACTCGCATGGAGAAGGTCAAGCATTATTGGGATAAAATAGGTGGCACAACTTCAGGGATAGAATATTAATCACCAAATAGTGTGAATATATAGCGGAAGCTTTTGTTGAACGGAAAGCTATAAGGCTAGAAGGCGGTATTTTTATGAGTTTATGGTTTGTTAGGGGTGATAAATGAAATATGGATGAAGGAGAAGAGGAAGAAAGGAAAAGAGGGATGAAAGAAGAAGCAGAAGCAGTTGATACAAGCATGAGAAAGGTAAAGCATAAGGTAATGGTGATGAGTGGAAAAGGGGGTGTAGGGAAAACAACGGTAGCAGCAAATCTTGCTTTTGCTCTCGCTATGAGCGGTTTAGACGTGGGTTTGATGGATGCTGATATACACGGACCGGATATTCCAAAGATATTGGGGATAGAGGACAAGCGGCCAGAGACATCAGGGGGAAAAATGTCGCCTATTTTAGTCACACCACGGCTAAAAGCGATGTCCATAGGTTTTCTGTTACCAGACAGAGATTCCCCAATCATCTGGCGAGGACCGATGAAGATGAATGCGATAAGGCAATTCCTTTCAGATGTAGATTGGGGTGAGCTGGACTATATGATTGTTGACCTTCCGCCGGGGACGGGCGACGAGCCACTCAGTGTTGCGCAGTTGATAAAGGATGTAGATGGTGCGATAATTGTTACAACACCGCAGGATTTAGCATTGTTAGATTCAAGAAAGGCAGTAAACTTCTCAGGGGTGCTGAAGGTGCCGGTTATAGGGATAATAGAGAACATGAGTGGGTTTGTGTGTCCATACTGTGGAAAAGAGACAAATATCTTCAAATATGGAGGCGGAGAAAGGGCAGCGGCGGAGTTAGGAGTGCCGTTTCTTGGAAGAGTGCCGTTAGACCCGGAGATGGTAGAAGCTGCGGATAGTGGAACGCCATTTGTCATGCAAAAGGAATCGAAAGTAAAAGACGCATTTTGGCAGATAGTGGAAAATGTGCAGGCATTTGTGGAAGGTAAAGAAGAGATTGGAAGAACTGAGAAAGTAAAGAGTAGAGAGGGTTAATTAGAAAGAGGATTTGGATGAGCTAAAAGCGCAGCTAAAGGGGATAGGGGCGCAACTTGGAGAGATGGAAAGAAGTATCAAAAAGTTATAAGTGCGTAACTAAAACTAAACGTTAAAAATGGAAAAGAGCGTTAAGACAAACATAAAATGCGAGAAATGTGGCAAGCCAATATCAGGAGATGTTTACGAGTTCGGAGGTGTTAAGCTGTGTGAGGATTGCTATCTGGATGATGTAATAGCATCTCAGCCGAAGAAATGCGCAATGAAATGAGGACAAAATGGAGAGAATGACCGAAAAAAAAATGAAATTGTAGATTGCAAATTCATAACCGATGGTTGTGGTGATAAGAATAAGAAAAGGAAAATAGAAAGCGGGAAAAGAATAAATTAAAGGATGATTACAATAAATTAATGGTTGACGTATCTCAATATAAGGAACTGTTCGTAGACGAGTCAAGAGAGCATCTGCAATGCATAAGTAGAAATCTACTAACGTTGGAGAAAGAATCAGAGAACACAGACGCACTAAATGAAACGTTCCGGGCGGTACACACACTAAAAAGCATGGCCGCCACAATGGGATTTCCCGATATGGAAGAGCTATCGCATGAGATGGAGAATGTGCTTGACGTCCTGAGGAAAGGGGGAGAACCAGGAGAAGGAACAGTTGATCTTCTGCTAGAATCCCTTGACGGACTTGAAACACTTGTCGAAAGTGTGGCAACCGGGAAAACGGTAAAACTTGATTTAACTGCATTGCATAAAAAACTGAAAAATATTCCAGCGGAGAAGAAAGAAGATGTTGAACTACCAACCGTTACAGCGGAAGGAGTGGTTGCCGGGAGAGTTAGTCCATCAATACGGATAAGTATAGAAAAGATACAGGCATTGCAGAACCTTGTAGAGGAACTAGCGATAGCAAAGATGAGCCTACTACAGATTGCATCAAAATATGCCAGCCATGAACTCAATGAGATAACCGCCACAATAGACCGGCACACATCAGAATTGCAGGATCGGGTAATGCAGATGCGCATGTTCCCTGTTGGATACCTATTTGACAAGTTTCCAAGAGCAGTACGAGATTTAAGCAAGAAAACAGGAAAGGAAGTGGATTTTATTGTATCTGGTAAGGAGATAGAACTTGATCGTCTTGTGCTTGATGAGATAAATGATGCAGTACTGCATCTGTTGCGTAATGCGGTAGATCATGGGATAGAGAAACCAGAAGATAGAAAGGATGCTGGTAAGGCGGACAAAGGAAAGGTTATATTGAGTGCAATAAGAGAAGGGAACCATGTTGTTGTATCCGTTGAAGATGATGGCAGAGGGATAGTTATAGAAGAACTCAAAAAGATAGCAGTGGAGAGGAAAATCATAACCCATGAGGAGGCATCGAGGATGAATGACGCAGATGTTTATGAACTTCTGAGTGAGCCCGGTCTGAGCACGGCAAGAGAAATCACGGATATTTCAGGCAGAGGTGTCGGTTTTGATGTTGTGACATCAAAGGTCAACTCACTGGGTGGAAGCGTAAGAATAACATCAGAAAAAGGCAGAGGTACGAACATTGAATTGCATCTGCCTTTGACTATCGCTATTATTAAAGCATTACTTGTTGGCGTGGAAGACGAAAGATATGCCATCCCTTTAGATTCAATCCGTGAAATAGTAGCAGTTGGTGAAAAGGATTTGAAAAGCGTTGAAGGGAAAGAGATATTTGGATATAGAGAACATGTTCTGCCACTATTGAGGCTGAAAAACATCTTGGACGTATCAGGGGACAAAGATAGTATAGGTCCTGTGGTGGTAGTGGAAAGAGCCGATAAATTCTTTGGTCTTATGGTTGGTAGACTCATAGGTCAGCATGAGATAGTAGTCAAGCCATTGCGATTCAAAGGTAGGACAGAGTTTGCTGGCGCTACAATACTCGGTGATGGCACGGTTGCACTCATCTTGGATGTGGGTGGATTGATGTCTGCTTAAAAATCCACCTATTTTTATGCAGACAATGCAAAATGAAAAGTGAAAAAGTCAAAGTTCAATATTTCTGATATATTCCCTCCTTCGCATTAACCGGCTTAAACAATTTCCTTGCCGCACCATATAGCATCTCTGTCTTCCCCAAAACGAAAAAGCCATCTGTATTCAAAGCATTGTAGAACTCCATGTGCAGCCTTTCATGCATAGCCTTTGAAAAATATATGGATACGTTCCTACAAAAGATTACATCAAAATGCGCAAGCGGCTTACCAGAAATCAAATCATGCTTTTCAAATTTCACAAGCCCTTTTATCTTATCACAGACCCTATATTTCCCCTGATCAAAAACGAAATACTGTGACAAAGAATCTGCCCCAACATTCTTGACCTCTTCAAAAGTATATTCGCCTTTCTTCGCTTTTGCCAGGCTAGCACCGTCAATATCAGTGCCATGAACAGAAATAATGAAGTTTTCGGGGGTCGCACCTAAAAAATCGTACATCAATATTGCGATAGAATACGTCTCCTCTCCGGATGCACACCCGGCACTCCAAATTCGTATTATCTTCTGCTTCTTCTTCCGCTTGTCCTGAATAAGTGCGGGTATAACGTTTTTTCTGAAATAGTCAAAAACAGAAGCGTCACGAAAGAACTCGGAAACGGTTATCGTGAATGCGGCCATCAGTTCATTGTATTCCGTAGGGTCACTATTCAGAAGCTTTGCATAATCTCTGTATGAATACAAGTTGTTCGCTCTTAACCGAATGGCAAGTCTTCTTTTTACATAAGTATCCCGGTATTGGTTGCAATCAAATCCCTGATCTTTAAGTATCTGGCATTTTAGAACTTCAAAATCCCGGTCCTGATTGGAGATTAAATTTTCAGTCATGATTTTAGACCTATTAGTAAGGAATTGCTCAAATCATATAATTGTCGTGCTTTAGTGCAAAAAACATTCATCCACCCTTAGATGCTCAGCCCTAAACGACCTCCTATTACATATACGCTCTATCAGTTCACTTTCGTATGCCTTTTCTGTCACTTCTGGCACGAAATAAAACGTCTCTTTTCTCGCTCTTTCCTTATTCAACTTCCCTTCTCGTATTATCGTTTCTCCACCTTTCAAAAGAAACGAGCAATTACCCAGCCGCTTCTCTAACTCTCTCCACCCTGTATTTTCATCCATGTCATATATCGCAATATCCGCATCCGCACCAATACCCAAATGCCCTTTATTTTCTAACCCACGCTGCCGCGCTGGATTCGTTCTTGTTACCTCTGTGAGCTCGTATAACGAATACTCAACATCCGACCTCATCTCTTTTCTATTTCTACGACTCAGCAACCACGCGAATAGCTTAGGATACGAAGAGAACAAACACCCGCTGGCGCTATCGGTAGAAAAGGAAATGTTGGAAGATGGTAGATATTCTAATGCGTCCAATGCAAATCTCAGTGACTTATTATTCCATTCTCTCTTCTCGTCTACTTCAGAAAATATCAACGGCTGCTCTAATCCGATATCCATGCTCACGAACTTTTCTGTTGCTGCCGCATAGCCAATCCGCATATTTACCGCTTCATCTTGATACGGACTAACAATGCCGAGATCAACAGCGCCACCCTTTTTTAATATCTCTATCGCCGCCTCGTATCGCGCGTCATTATCTATGCCCGAACCGATATGAGCCATGCAGAAGCCACGTAAAACACTTGTATCTTCGTCCAACAACTCCGGATATGTCCGCAACAGAATCTTCGGCTCCTCGACTAGGTCATAAAAGAATTTTAAGCATTTCGTAACGTCTATATCACGATAAAAGAAACCTTTCTTTGCATATCTTACCCGTATATCGTATATTTTTATGCCTATGGACTTAGTGAGGTCCAAAAGAAGTGGCAGGGCGTTCTTCACACTCGCCTTATCCCCTTCTCTTATCTCTTTATCTATATCATACAAGCTTAGAACAAGGAGTGCGGAGGTGTCTACCAGGGGTATACTGCTGAGTTCGTGATGCACGTAACTCGCGGTATTTAAGGTCATTAACGGCTCGTTCACATGCGTATACCCAATCAGGGCATAAGTATCTCCTATCTCACCCACAGAGGGAAAGCCAAACGTAAATCGCGCTAAGTTCAAGCCATACGTTGCCACATGACTGTGCACGTCTATCCCGCCTGCCATTACCGTCTTGTTCGTAGCATCTATTATCACATCCGGCTTTATTTCGTCTACGATTTTGCCATCAT
The DNA here is from genome assembly GCA_030612835.1 of Candidatus Methanophagales archaeon. Lineage (GTDB taxonomy): Archaea > Halobacteriota > Syntropharchaeia > Alkanophagales > Methanospirareceae > Methanophaga. The sequence continues at coordinate 11,595 of JAUWND010000070.1, forward strand.
CAACGAAAATATCCACCTTTTCGCCTTCTATCCCATTCGCAGGGTCGTAAACCGTCCCATTTCTTATCTGTATCGCCATTTTTTGTGCTTCTTGTTAGATGCTATATTAATGGACGTTATTTATATGTTTCAAGGTTCATTTATTCGTAAGGTGATGATATGAATATTATTCTTGGCGTGCCCTACGAGGCAGTGATAAAGAGGATTATCGAGAAAGGTTATGCCGGAAACCCAACAGAAGTCATAAGGCAGGCTATTTTAGCGTATGAGCATATGCTCGAGGAAGAAGAGCTCATGCTGGTGCACAAGGCAGTTGTGATTGAGATGGAGGAAATAGAGGCTGGTAGGGTTAAAACCCACTCCTTTGAGGACATGAAGAAGATCCTCAAGCAGTAAAGTAAATATGACCCTTATTTTTTCAGATTCCGCCAAAACGGAGCTGGAGAATCTGCCGCAAGACCTGAAGGCGGTATTCCTTAAACATTTGGAGAAGATACAGGCTATGCCCCCTCGCAAGCACATGAAACATGGCATACCGTTCCACGTAGAAAACGTAACCAAACAAGCAAGAATAATCTACGACGTCAATGTAGACCTAACCAATATACTGCATTGTTTCAAGAACCACAAAGAATACGAGCGCTGGTACAAATCATACAAATAAATACGCGCTCAAAAGGAAGAAAGAGGTTCTCCACAAGATTGTGTGGGTAAGTTTAATTACGCCACTTATTATATAAGCATATGGATGATAAAAAGCTTATGCCGATTACGCTGGGGGTACCATCTCCATGGTTTGTGAAAAGCGTTGAACTGAACACATCAGAAGAACGGATAGATGTCTATTTCGATTTCATTAAAGGTAGTGAGTTCGCTTGTCCGATTTGCAATAAATCATGTAAAATAC
>JAUWND010000127.1 GCA_030612835.1 Candidatus Methanophagales archaeon
AAGGATAAAAGAAAGAAGAGACGGGCAACTAAAGAAGAGAAAAAAGGAGATGAGAAAGTGGAAGAGGGTAAGGAAAACGTTAAAAGCGAGGCGACGTTGGAGATAAAGGAAGAGGATACGGGAGAAGGGTATAAAATGCAGTTTGGTGTGCGTGAGGAGGATTTGGTGACGGAAAAATGAGTGAACAGAAAAAAGGGATGGGTATCCTTGGCACCGTATTTGAAAAAGCATTGGGGTCGGATAAGTTATGGGATTACGTTGCCAATGCTGGTATGGGTGATTTGCTCAATGAGATATTCAAAACCCCAGGATTGAAGGATAAGATTATGGAGCCGATAACCGAGATGGCGGAGGATATGAAGGAGGCTTTTGATATTACAAAGTGGGAATATGTTGTGGATCGTGATGAGAACATGTTCTATTTGAACTTGTATACCGAAACGGAGAAGCTACGAATAGATTTCAAATCTCGATTTAAAATGTTTCTTGAGGATTTACGACAGAACTACAAAGGGGCGTTTGATGCGTTTATAAAACTCTACAAAGTGTCGGAGATTGGCTGTGATGTGGTTGACTACGGTATTTCTATGCGCGTGGTTACCGAACGAGTGGATGATTTGGAGAAGGTGTTGGTTGAGTTAAGCACGGCAAATATGGATTTTGAAGGAGGAGGAGGTAAGAAGGATGAATAAAAAGGAAGAAAAGAATAAGGAAAAAGGGGAAGGTAGCGAGACGGAAGGATTGTTGAGCTTGAGAGGTATTACAGGGGATAAACTGGCGAAGATGTCAGTAGCAGACGTGGTGAGAAGTGAGGGGTTGTTGCCATTCAATCCACTGCATATAGTAACTGATGATGAGGCGGAAAAACTCGGTGCTCATGCAGGAGCGGTATATGGTGCTTCTGTTGCTTCACTTGGGCAGGCAATAGCAAGAAAGGATTTGTCGGTTAACAAAAGAGTCAATTTAGGGATGAAGGGCATACGCCCGATATTGTCGGCAGTTTTAACCGCGTGGGAAACGAGCAATCTAATAACAGAGAAGGAGGAGGAGATTCTTTTTGGCCAGCTTCTGGAAGGTGAGCGAGGTGGACGTGGCGTTAATGCTGCTGATGTTATCGCGGATTTGCAGGAACGATTGAAAATGTCTGAAGGAGATATGAAGAAGTTGCGTGAGGAGATGGCAGTGTTGAAAAAGAAGAGTAAGGGGTAGAAAAGTCTACCTCTTTTCTACATTTTTTTGATTTACTTATTTTTGTTTGTGCTGTATAAACATTTCTTTACTTACTACTCTCTGCACTTCTTTCGACAAAGTATATACTTTTTTACCGAAAGTATATACTTTTTACAAAACTTCTAAAACCCTTCTTCTTTCTTCTTTCTTTCTTTCTTCTTCTTAAAGCAAAGTAAAGTAAAGTAAAGTAAAGTAAAGTAAAGTAAAGTAAACTAACATCACTATGTAATAGAGAAGATATATAATAAGAGCGAATTTCATACGAAATATGGTTTTATTAATACGTTTTTAAATATACATAGACACCTTCGCCCAAAACACCGGTGTTACCAAAAAGTATATACTTTTTCAAAATTAGGGTATAAAGAAGTCTCAGATAACCAAACAAAAGAACGAGAGGGGAGTAAAAAAGCCCAATTTTAGGTAAAAACTATATACTTTTCACTTTTCGTCTTCGTTGTCCCACAAAAATTCTCCAAAATCCTGATAAGCACCTTTTTCCAGTAAGAAATCATGGAATCTTTCATGTATATCAAAAAACTTCTCCTTTTCAACTCCTTCTTTCAGTCGCAAACTCGGTCTGAAGAGGAAACCAAAACTTTTAACGTATCGAGACGCTGATAACTTTCTAAAATGTCCTCGAACTGCTTTCCCGTTGAATCCTGTTGTCCCAGTCAATTCTGGTTCCCAGAAATCAAGCGACCCCATACGTGCCCCAGAGCGAATAAAAGCTTCAAGAAAGGCTTTGTACGTCTCTCGTAGTCGTGGATCAGAAGGTAAAATCAACGAATCATAAAAAATCTCCTCAACCGTTTTCTTAACCTTTTTACCAAGAATCGTATCTCTGTAATCCGAGATAAGTTTATGAACGCCTTTGGACTTGCCTCCTAACTTCTCCAAAATCGCTATCTCTTCCTCTTCTAACTTTAATCCTATTTGTTTTTTCATTGTTTACTTGGGGTCCCTATAAAAAATCTGTTCTTGCCACGAATCCGTTGCAGTATTTTGAGATCCGAAACTGGTAACTGTTGCCGATAACAGCAGGGGTTCCAACACTCGAAACAATAAATAAAAACCCCGTAACTATCGTAGCAACCCTTTTCCACTTCGATTGCACAACGGAGGTGGACCAACCCCGTGGAATCGGTCAGGTCGTCCTCTTTTAGAGGGTTACCGCAAATTACACACTCATTCACCATTTTAATCATGTCGAAGGACACCGCTCCTACCCTCTCAGAGTCTTTTAATCCTTCAACCACAGAGCCTTGAGCTGGAACTGCACTCAAGGGTATGATGCTTCTTCCCAACTGCTGCGTATTTTCTACTTCTTTTTGCATGTTTTCTACGCCTCCTGATCACGTAGAGACTTGCTTATTCACTGCAAGCCTCCCCCTTTAGGGCGGGGTTCGTGACGCCTACCACCCCACTGATTTGCCATTGCATCCGCAATGCCCTTGTATGTTATGCTCCGCACAAGACTCCTATCCAGTCCAAACAGCTTCTTTGCCGACGATTTTGATAAGTGGTGAGTAGGCGAATAACGTTTCCCATCCTTCCCGATGATATAAATCGGCTTCACTATCTTCTCAGGAACCAATAACGGCAGATTCTTGAGCCACAATCCAGTTTTCTTTGTTTCTGGATCCCAAAACAGATACGGTTGAATATATTGATCTGGTTTTCTCCACACAGTACTCATAATCCCAACGGGATTCTCAATAGCAATCCTCTCTATTTTCGCGGTAGCGAGCTTCATAAAAAACTCTATTGCGTTTTCTCGATCCTTTTCTCTATCAGGGTATCTCGGGTGATTCATCCACTGGTTCCCAGAGATCCCCAGAAACGTGCATGGAGGGTGTGCTATCATCATATCCCAACCATCGTCAAGAATCCCCAGCACATCACCTTTGATATGATTCCCTGGTCTCATAGTATCGAGGAGATCACAACTCCAAGCATCATGCCCTTTGGCAGCGAAAGCATCCCTAACGATGCCAGAGAACTCACAGGCAACCAATATTTTCACGTTTATGTCTCCAGAAACTTCCGCACTTCCTCTTCCTTTTCTTTGCTCGAGTTCGGCGGCAGTATAACGATAACTCCGTCAGCGAACATCGTCACCTCATCCCCGCATTCGACTTTGTGATACCTACACCATTCAGGGAGTAGGCTTACTTCCTTCCCACACTCAACCCCGCCTTTTCCCTTTGTCGAGGGGCGGACCTTCCGTCTTGTTTCAACTGGCATATATAGTAGTTTATATAAGTGTTTATATAAGCTTTTCGGTTCTGTCCGAATTAATATACAAACATAAACATATTTATATACACACCCACAACACTATTTTAGAGTGATAAAAAAATGGCTAAAAGTAAAGATACGGCAAAAGGCGAAGGCAAAAGCGAAAGCGAAGAAGAAAAGCGGAAGAGGTTGCTTAGGGAAGGGGCACGACCAATAAAGTGCCCCGTATGCGGTTCAACACAATCGCGGTTCCGTGCGAAAGACCAGGCGATTGTGTGCCGGGACGGGCATATTGTATGGATGGACGGGACAGTGCTGCTTCCAAACGGTGTGAGAACGACAATGGACGAGCTACGTAAAACGGGAGCAATCAAGGGTAGAGGTGAAGAGTGAGATGGCAACCGTAGGAAAGAGAATATTCAAAGTCGCAGTATTCAAGAAGGTTGGAGAACAAACAATCGACGCGGACAATCCCATCGAAGCGGTAAAGCAAACGGTAGACGGGTTTAAACTTATGGACCCAGACTCCGAATTCACAGGGGAGATAAAAGCGGAATACGGGCGGGTGAGGTGAGAAATGTCCGAAGACAAAAAAGCAATCTGGAAAGAGATATACCAAAGCGCAGATGAACTCGCAATAAACCATGAGCGCATAAACTATCTTGTTGAGGACATAATCGGCAAGCGGGCGGAGACGCCTGAGGAAGCGAACACAGTCCTTACGTTCTTGAAAGACGTTGATACCAAATTCCATGGCAGCTTATCATCACTGGACCAAGCGATAGAAGCGGTGAAGAATGAGAGAAAGAACAGCAAGGGGGAAGCGCAAGTACAAGGGACATTAGTAGGCGAGACAACAGATGCCGAGATGGATAAAATAGGCGCGGAACTGGAGGAGGAACGAAAAGCAAAAGAAGAGCGAACCCGGACCGAGCAGACAGAGCGGATAAAAACGCTCCAGGTCGAACTGAAAGACAAATTTCCAATCACGCACTTACAAGCCTACATTGAGAAGACGTATGGCAAAGGGGTGCATCTGGAGTATCTTACAAACGAGCAGAGAGCGGAATTGATTGTGGAAATGGAACGTATGGTAGAGGCAGAGGCAGAGGTTGTAGAAGAGGGAGAAGAGCGTTGGGATAAGGCAGCGGATACCGACAGACTCAAAGAGGAAGAGACGAAGTGGGATAAGACGATTGAAACAGAGGAAGGGACGTTCATGTTCAAGGATGAAGGGACTGCGCTGGTGTTGTGCAAGAACGGAGTAAATGATACGAAGTATTGGCTGGATATTCTCGTTCCAGGTTGCTCGTGTCCAGATTTCCAAATAAACAAACGGCAGCGTGAATGGTGCAAACATTTGGCGGCAGCAGCCAAAGCGGGGTATCCTGTAAAAGAGTTACGAGCTATTCCCGAAGAAGTTACAGCGGCGTTGGTGCAGCATGATAAAGAGAAGCAAAAGAAGGTAAAGGCGAATAAAGAGGAAACAGTGGCTTTGACAATTTTAGATAAACAGATAGAAATGCCTGTACAAATACCGACTGAGATGATACAGGGCGAGGATAAAGTGTTGGCGATGATAAAAGGGATAATAGGCAACACACCCAAAAAGGACGATGTGATAGAGAGTTACGCAGGAATCGAAGAATTAAGTGCAGACGTAGTCCTAAGTTTGGCTTCGTATCTTGGAATACAGTATAGAATAATCGAAAAGGAGATAGAGAAGACAAGGATGAGCGTAGGTATGATATATGAACTAACTGCTACTGAAGACCAGATGCGTAAATACGGTGCAGTCGCTAAGATAATGCCCGAAGTAGACATAGTCACCCGCTGCAAGGTGACCGTAGTCGCTGCGTGGAAAGACAAAAGTGGCAACACACGAATATCCGTGGGCGTGAAGGAAGAGCTTCTAACACCATTTGAACTTTCCGATATTGCGAAGCGTGGGGTGAACTTCATCGAGACAAAAGCGATTACGAAAGCAAGCAAAAAAGCTCTTCTCTCTGTTCTTCCTGTGACGCACGACGGTCTAAAATCTAAAATAAAGGAAGCCTACGGGTGGGTGTAAAAATGGGGTGTACTGACATGTCCCCCGCCGTAAAAATAGAGCTTATGGACTGCGAAAACCACATATTAGAGGAGATAGCGGACAAGGACTTCAAGCGAAACGACGTTGCGGTAACCTATGCTTTTTGCATAACTTCATCCGAAAAACCCAACTTCGGAAGGATTAACAGAGCGATAAGGCAAAGGTGGAGCCGAGGCGGGTTAGATTACATCAAGAGAAGGGCTTGGAAATGGGTTGAGGGAAAGTTTTTATAAGTCTCACCGAGAAGACCCCCCAACTTGTTGAGGGGATGAATCGGTCTTTTGGTTCTCTATGTACTTCCGTATTGTCTCCGCGGATACGTGTCCTGCCGTTCCTACATAATAACTTGGAGACCATATATGACCACCCCAGTACTCTCCCTTTAGTTCTGGATGCTTTTTAAACAGTCTTAATGCCGTTACGCCTTTTAACACCTTCACTATCCCGGTCGGCGAATCTGATGGTGGGGCGGATATGAACAGATGAATGTGGTCTGGCATAACCTGTAATTCTAAGACTTCCCACCCTTTTGTTGCCGCTATGGTCTGTATCTGGTCTTCAACAAACTCCTTCACCTTACCTTCCAATACCTGCTTCCGGTATTTCGGGCACCAAACTATGTGATAATTAATGTTGTATACAGCCGAGCTTGTTCTTCCCATAATCTTACTATAAACCTCAAGGTATATAAAGGGGTAGGTCTAATAATAATTATAAGATGCAAAGAACATATCGCTATCGGATATACCCAACGGCGGCTCAGGAAGAAGAGTTAAGTCAGTGGTTAGATACGTGCCGTTGGCTCTACAACCAATCGTTAAACGATAGGAAAGTCGCTTATGACTATGCCAAGGCACGGTTGAACTATTACGATCAGGCGACTGCGTTAAAAGTAGCAAAGAAGGATAATAAGTGGTTGCAGAAGGTGCATTCGCAGGTGCTTCAAGACGTTCTTAAACGATTGGATAAGGCATTCCAGAACTTCTTCCGCAGGGTGAAAGCGGGTGAAAAACTGGGTTATCCCCGTTTCAAAGGAAGAGACCGATACGACTCTTTTACATTCCCTCAAACGGGCTACAAAATAGAAGATGGTCAGATTGTTCTGTCGAAAATAGTCGCTATCAAGCTGAAGCAGCACCGCGCGATACCAGAAGAAGCCATAATTAAGACATGTGCAATCAAGCGCGATGTGGATCATTGGTATGTGACATTTGTCGTTGAGTTGCAGGATGCCATAAGAGAGAAGAAAGAGATTAAGTCCGCGGTAGGGATTGATGTTGGACTGAGTGAGATAGCCACGCTTAGCACTGGTGAGAAGATACCAAATCCGCGGTGGTTAAGAACGAGCGAGAAGAAGTTAGCGAAGGAGCAGAGGAAGCTATCGAAGAAGCAGAAAGGGTCAGCGAATAGGAGAAAGCAAAAGATAGAAGTGGCCAAGGTACATCGAACGATACGGAATCAGCGAAAAGACTTTCACCACAAACTCAGCCGTGAGCTTGTGAACCAGTACGATTTGATAGTATTCGAGGATTTGAAGATTAAGAATATGATGAAAAATCACTATTTAGCGAAATCAATTTCAGATGCCGGTTGGGACGAACTTGTTAATTTCACGAGCTACAAGGCAGAATGGGCTGGTAGATTCGCGGAACAAGTCAATCCAAACGTTACGACTATAGAATGCTACATGTGCGGTGAAGCGGTACCGAAAACATTGTCCACACGGGTGCATAGATGCCCGAAATGTGGAGATGTAAGAGATAGAGATTGGAATGCCGCATTAAATATCCGGAGACGGGGATTAGAGAAGATAGGGCAGGAACTGTCCAAATCAATAATCGAAACGCCTGTGGAGATGTTCGCTGGAATGTCGCCGCAGCAGG
>JAUWND010000159.1 GCA_030612835.1 Candidatus Methanophagales archaeon
GGTATCCGCGTCGACATCCAGAATCGGAACCAACAATACCGGTAAAAGTAGATTTTGCGAATAAGACAATCGATGCAGGCGGAAGGCAATTAAAATTGATAGAAATCAAAAAGATCAGCAGAGAAGATATAATCGCGGAAAAGGGACACGGTAAATTTTCAATATCTGGAGAATTAGATTCAGGTGAGGGTCGTGCACACGGACCATGGTATTTTGCTGAAGGCGTAGAACTCTTCGTAGAAATAGATCATTCGCCATCAGATGTTGATGTCCTTTTGACTGTCGTTGATAGAGGGTGGAGTGGCGAAGGCATAATTGATAGCAACCACGATGGATACGCTTGTTTCGATTATACAATACCCGAGGGCGGTGATTACTATACAATTGTAGGAGCGCCAGACGGAGGATTTAGTTATACAGGATGGCTACATTGGTACTTGTAGAGGCAATAAGGTCTTTTTGCGACGACAATTGACTTACATAAATTTGAAACATAAAGCCGCTGAATGCGGCTTTATTTTTTAACTACCAAAAAACATTTAAATACGTAAAACCTTGCAAAAATATGCTACTTTCAGTCGTTGAAAAAAAATAGGAGGTGAAAAGAAGAAGAAAAATGAAAAAAGAATTTGCAATAGCAATAGCAGCGATAATGTTGTTGTCTGTATTGATGGTGCCGCCAGTGATGTCCGAGTTAGGGATGGAGGATGAAAATACTTATTTCCGATTTACAGGAAATGTAACGCAGTTATGGAATGAATCGCATGAAGGAGCAAATTGGGTATATGCATGTCCAGCAGGAGACTTTGATGGAGATGAAAAGGACGATGTGCTGGTGTTCACGCGCAAGTACGATGACACTACCGGTATTGAAACAGCGACAGTAATTGCGAAGCGAGGATATGATGGAGAGCATCTATGGGCAGAGTCAGTGAGTGGAACAGAATCTTCTATATCCGCAGATCCTGTTGGAGACCTTGACGGAGATGGAAAGGAAGATGTGCTCGTGCTGATGAGCGAATACAATGCGACTACGAATACTACAATAGAAAAAGTGATTGCGAAGAACGGGGATGATGGCATGCATCTATGGAAAGAGTCTATCAGTTGCGAAGTGCGGAATGATTGTGAGATAGATGCATTTTCAGCAGGGGACCTTGACGGAGATGGAAAGGAAGACGTGTTTGTTGAGATGAGTACGAGCGGGTTCGATGAGGATATATCGGCATCCACTACAACAGCAACGGTGATTGCGAAACGAGGATACGATGGCATGCATCTATGGAACGAGTCTGTGAATGGAACTGGTTGGAGTATTATATCCGCATCTCCAGCAGGAGACCTTGATGGAGATGGAAAGGAAGACGTGCTGGTTAATGCTGCAAATACCACAACAGCAACAGTGATTGCGAAGCGAGGATACGATGGCATGCATCTATGGGGAGAGTCTATGAATAGAACTGGCGGGGTTATGCCTTTTATTTCATCTACATCTATATCGGCATCTCCAGCAGGAGACCTTGATGGAGATGGAAAGGATGACGTGTTGGTTAAAGCTGCAAATACCACAACAAAGACGGTGATTGCGAAGCGAGGAGATGATGGCACGCATCTATGGGAAGAGTCTGTGAATAGAACTGGTGAGGTTAATATATTTGCATCTCCAGCAGGAGACCTTGATGGAGACGGAAAGGAAGACATGCTGATAGATGCACGTGAGTACGATGAAGCTACAAACTCTACAACAGAGACAGTGATTGCAAAGAAAGGAGAGAATGGAGCCTATTTATGGGAAGAGTCTGTGACTGGAACTAAATCATCATATATATCCGCAGATTCTGCCGGAGACCTTGATGGAGATGGAAAAGATGACGTGCTGGTACGTGCACGTGAGTACGATGAAGCTACAAACACTACAACAAAGACAGTGATTGCAAAGCGAGGATACGATGGCACGCATCTATGGAACGAGTCTGTAAGTTGCGCAGATTGTAGCAATTGTTGAGTAGGACCATCTCTAGCAGGAGACCTTGATGGAGATGGCAAGGAAGATGTGCTGGTGCGTGCAGGCGAGTACGATGAAGCTACAAATACCACAACAGAAACAGTGATTGCGAAGCGAGGATACGATGGCATGCATCTATGGGAAGAGCCTGTGATTATGACTGAGCCATTTATACCTGTGGATTCGGTAGGAGACCTTGACGGAGATGGAAAGTGTGATGTGCTGGTGCATACGAGCGAATATGATGAAGCTACCGACACGAGAACAGAGACAGTGATTGCTAAGAGAGGATACGATGGTACTCATCTATGGACGGCTGAATCAGATGGTCCCATTTGGGTTGTAGGCACATCATGGCTTGTGCTAGTAAAAGCAGAAAATCCATTGTTCGAGTTACCATGGCGGAGAGAACCTACTGACCTAACTGGCGATGGAATTGTCAATATACTGCTTGGGACACCTGATAGAGTATATGCAGTATGATCTGCTAGACAAAAGAAGATGCGCTTCTGCAAGGAACAAAGAATCCTGGAAGAACCGGCTGGAAATAGTAGGAAATTGAGTTAAAGCCGCTGAATGCGGCTTTATTTTTTAGCGCCACTCCTTGACGCTTAAATATAGTTAAGAGGAGGGATACTATATATGATTTTCCATAGCTACGAATCAAGTTGAAGTACTGGTTCTATTCCTCATAGAGTATAGTATCTTGGAAGGAAAAGAAGATAGGAGATGAAAAGATGAAGAAATTTTTGCCTTTTGCGATACGTCGCTCCCATTAAAGTCGAACAAATGCACATCCACCGTTCCTTCGGTTGAGATTCTATCCTCGCTACATTTGACTGTTACAAATACCTTTGTCGAGTTAGGTGGAACAGAGAACTCCGTTATTATCGGCTCTTCCAGCGGCTTGTATACCTGAACGTTGTAATGTTCTACTTGTTCTGGATATTTGTCTGTCCTTATTGCAATCATCCCATCGTAATATCCGGTATCAGCATCTGCTGGTATGCTCACCGAAATATTAAAGCTTGCGGACTCGCCGGCACCCAGTTTTATCTCTTTTGGTTCCACAGATACCCATTCTGGTTCTATCACGTTTCTATATTTGTAAGCCTTTGGATGTTCTTCATACACTATTGGAACGACTTCAACGGTTATCTCGCTATCTCCAGAGTTCTTCACACTTCCTTTGACCACAATCGTCTCGCCAGGCTTGGCAAAGTTGTCGCAGGAGATTGTTCGTATGTATACACCCGCTTCTTCTGAGTGATATTCTTGTAGTTCTTCTAAATATACTTGTGGTAGTTCTATCGGCTTTATTTCCACCTTAAACTCCTCTGGAGCAGCGTATGTGATCGCTGCACTGACCAGTAGTAGCACAAGCAAGACCGAAACTGAAGCCAATATCTTCTTTTTTTGTATCACTTTTTTCTTTTTACCTCCTATAAGTAGTCAAAAGGGGATGTTATATATAAAATTTGTGTAAGCTACGAATTAATTCGTAGTTATTCCTTGAATTTAAATTTTAGCACGCCATCTAACGTTCCAATCCCTATATTACGGGAGGAATCCTGGAAAATGTGCTCAACGTTCTTCCATCTCAAATATCTATTCCATTAGTACTTTTTTGTTCCTCGTTTTTTCTCCCTCAAATTTTGTGAGGTTTTACAGTAATATTTAGTTCATTTTGTAATTTAATTACCTTTTGAATCATTCTTAATTGTTCTTGGTCTTTCACTTCTTCTACGGATTTCACTGTCTCATTTTTTAATCATTCCACCACAATGCGGGCAGTAGGTAAATGATTTGTCAATCCTCTTACCACAATAAGGGCAATATTGGCCATTTAAAGAATTTTCAATCTTCTCTAAATCGATGGCTTTTGTCCGGCCCACGAAATAATAGACAATCACACCGATGATATTGAAAAATATGACAATGAGCACCCAAATTAGTTTCTCGAGGTCAGTGAATCTTTCTTGCTTCACTATGTCGATGATCGCCCATATCACAAGGATTAAGCCGAATATCCCCAGCACTGACATACCTTCAAATAATCCACAACATGAAAACATTTTTACTTCTTATTTACTTCAGACATATTTAAAGCTTTCCTCTTTATTTAATCCTAAAATGAGTAAACAGTTCTTCTTATCCCAGAAATATACACGATTCCCATCAATGTAATTCACCTCATACTTACTGAGATTATACTTTTTCGCAATTTCCCCAAGGTCGTCAAGCTGCATCAGGTAAAATTGTATGCAATTATCCCCAAATTTCCTGGCGATGATTAAAGACCTGTTTGATGAAAAAATTACCCCCATATCCCTTCCTTGATTATCTCTATCCGGCACCATTCTCCTTCAATCGGAACACCCGGTGCTGTTTCTACTTTTTCAATGCAAAATAACCTTCTATGCCTGGAATACCAATCAAAGAGAGCATATAAAGAACCTCTCTAATCTGTGGCAACCTTACATCAGCCAGCCCAGGATGGTTAATAATAAACGAACCGATAAAAAATCCGAGAAAAGGCAATACTCCTATTAATATCGCTCCAATCTTCTCCTTTGTTATACAGCCATAAATAATTGGTACCGCTGGAAGGACAAAAAAGAAAGCAGTCCCAACGTATGTCCAATAAGTTGACGCAACCTTACCTTCCACACGAAATAGGTTTCCCATCAGAAGTAATAATAGCACCAGAGCGGCAACTGACACTGGCATGATTATCGTCATGATTAATTTATTTTTCTTCATCTCATCCTCCAAAAAATATCATCATTCACGCGCATATAAACCCAAGCCCATAGCACTCATCACCGATTTTAATGTTGTATGAGCCTTTTTCACTGATAAAAGCACTAATTCTTACCCATTCGTCTGGATGCACTTTCAATCCCGCTCGACCATTTTCGCTTTTATTTGCGAGCTCTATCGCTTTTTTAAGGGTTGGATACCTCTCCAATTTCTCTTTGGTTATATCTGCGTAGTATTTTTGAACTATTATATTACTTATAAGCTCGAACTCATAATATTTCCCTCCAAATTCAAACGTTCTTAAGCCCTTTTTGTCTATAAAATCTTCTATTTGTACCCATTTATCAAGACTTAGAGACATCTTAAAAGGTTTATCTCGGTTTGCGAATTTATCTGCAAGCTCCATTCCTTTTTTGAGACTTGGATATTCATCCAATTCCTCTTCTGTCATGTTAATATATCCTATTGGGGCTTCAGGTAATTTCTGAGTCCCTAAACCACAGTCAAACTCAATCTTATAATACTCATCACCAATTTTAACTGCTTTCAAACCTCTTTGGCTAAGAGAAGTTACTATACGCTGCCACTCTTTAGGATGCAAGCTTACTACACCCATTTCATTCCTTTCTACATGTCCTATTGCCTCTTTAAGAGATGGGTACTTCTCTAAGTCCTCCTCTGTCAAATTAAGACAGTCGCTCGGTGCGCCGCTCAATTTATGAACGCTTATATATTTCGCATAATAATGCTCGT
>JAUWND010000179.1 GCA_030612835.1 Candidatus Methanophagales archaeon
TCAGTGTAAATCCGTGTAAATCTGTGTCTTTAATAGAAGGTAGTTTATATACAACAAGAAAATAAATTATTGACACTGATTAACACTGATTAACACAGAAAAAAATCGGATCCGTGTAAATCCGCGTCTAAATTAAATTCATCTTGAAGGTGCCATATTCAAGCGTTCAATCAATGATTTACCACGTTCCGAGAGCCGATAATATGTCGCACCTTCAAGCTCTACTTTCTCTACGATTCCTCTTTCAATGAGCGAATTTGACTTGTCGAACCTGCTGCCCATACCCCGCAGTCCGCCCAAGATATTCGTCGGGTCCATGCCAGTATTCCGGGCGATGTCCGCTGGATACGAAGGGCTCGGATAGATCTTATACAAATACATTACTATCTCGGTTCTCACCCTGCTTCTTCTTAGCGAACGCAATATCTGTAGGTCGAATCGTTGAATCTCGCTCATTTTACCCTGTTCCTATTCTCATTCGTTCTTAGCAGCTATCAGCTTTCCCAATATAGAGGACAGGTTTTTTACGGTGAATGGTTTCCACAGGTATTCATCGGCTCCCGCTTCCATTGCCGCTTTCTTATGCTCTGACGTGCCCAATGCACTGACGACCACTATAAAAGCATTGGGGTCATACTTTTTTATCTCCTTAGTGGCTTGAATGCCGTCCATTTGCTCCATCACCAGGTCCATGGTAACGATGTCTGGCTTCGGCTCCAGTTCTTTATACATCCTTACTGCTTCTATTCCATTTACGGCAACGCCTACAATTTCGTATTCCTCGGGGTCCAGCATATCCTTTATCATTTCGCTCATGTAAGGTGCATCTTCCACAATCAGTAATCTCTTTTTTTGCTTTTCCATTTTTCCCCCTCTGTTTTAATATTTAATGTATAAATATACAAATAACTTTTTCCATCATAAATATATGTATAAGTTACATTCAATTTCGCCTTTTTGGCAATGTGAACCAGAACTTTGACCCTTTTCCGAATTCGCTTGTCACCCACACCTCGCCTCCATGCAGCTTCACGTATCCCTTGACGATGGCTAAACCCAATCCAAGACCCCCTTTACACGCTAATGGAGTGTCAACCGTATAAAAACGTTCGAAAACCCTGGGCAGTTGCTCCTCGGAAATACCAATACCCGTATCTGCAACACAAACACGTATGTCCTTTTCCTCCTTCCTATCCTCAACCACGATGTCTATCCTGCCTTTCTCGCTAGTATATTTAATTGCATTTGAGATCAGATTATCAAAAATAGCCGTTATTTTCTGCTTATCACCCTCGACTTCTGTCCCTTCAGGAACGGAAGTGGAAATCGTTTGTCTTTTCGCATCTGCCTGCGGTTCAAATCGCTCGAGCAGGTTATTCACGATTTCTGGTATTGACATCTTCTCTAAACTCAGCTCTGCCTTTCCCGCCTCGAGACGCGTGACTTCTAACAGGCTCTCAATTAGCTCTTCCAGTTTATAGGCACTCTCCTCAATAATACGAGCATATTTTTTCTGCTTCTCGGTGAGCTCGCCCTGCTCCAACAAACTGGCATAGCCTACAATTGGAGCCAAAGGACTCCGCATCTCGTGGTATGCCACGTTAAGAAAATCTGTCTTCATTTTGTCCACTTTTCCCAGTTTTTTTATAAGCCGTTCTCGTTCGTCATCCAACCGCTTTCGCTCGGTGACATCTCGCATGGTCCCCACAATCTTCACAGGAGTGCCAGAGGCATCAGTTACGACTTTTACTGTGAAAGCGCTCGTCACTGCTCTGCCCGTCTTGTGTCGCAAAACGACCTCGTAATCGTTCACGCTACCCTCAAGGCGCAGACGCTCCAGCAGCGCCGCTCTCTGCTCGGGATACACGTAAAACTCGGTCAGTGAGCGGCCCAGCACCTCTTCACGGGCGTAGCCACCGAAGCTCTGAATGGACGGAGTAATCTCCAAAATCGTACCATCCATCGCCACCTCGGCATAAACATCCTGAATGCTCTCGAAAATGGACCGATACCTTTCTTCGCTCTTACGTAACGCCTCCTCTGCCCGCTTTCGTTCGGTGATGTCCTCACCTGAAAACAGAATACCCACTATTTTACCGTCTGAAACTCTAATCACCGTGTTGTGAAACGCAATTAATCTTTCTTTTCCATCCTTTGTTAATAATGGATTCTCATAGTATTCAACTGGTTCAATATCTCCAACCATCAATTTACGAAAGACACCTCTTATCTCACTCCGTATTCTTTGGGGAACTAAGGTGTCAAACCAGTTCCTGCCTATAAGTTCTTCCTCTTTGTAACCCAAGATTTCACAACCCTTCTTGTTAATCAGAGTTATGTTTTCGTCTGCATTCACTGTCACCAACATTACCTCTGCTATATTCAGGTATCCTTCTGCCAGTTCTTTCTCTCTTCTTATCGCCGCCTCCACCTGCTTGCGCTCAGTGATGTCTCCGGCATTGCAAACAACGCCTTGCAGTTCTCCTTTTTCGTTCTTCATTACAGAAGCCGAAAAGTTCACAGGAATCTCTCTTCCATCCTTTGTTAGATAAGTAGTCTCAAGATTTGTGATAGAAGCTTCTGGTTCTCTTATCAGCTTTTCCAATTCAATTTTACCTTCTTCTGTTTTTACCACGATTTTATCGAAAGGCATACCAATTAATTCCGCTTCACTGTAACCTAAAAGGCCAAATGCTGCCTTATTTGCTTTTATTATAGCTCCATCGGAATCAACCACGATAAGCGTCTCAGTCATTGTATTCAAGGTGTTTTCGAGCTCTTTTCTCACTGCCATCTCAGTAAAGGAGTTTTTAATGCACTGTGCCATTTTGTTAAAGGCATCTCCCAGAGCTTCGAGCTCATCGCCTGATTTTATCGCCACCTTATAATCAAAATCGCCTCTTGATATTGCTTTTGTCCCCTCTACCAATTCTGTTATAGGTTTGGTAAAATACCGTGAAACGAAAATACTGGCGATTACGGATAGCAATAATGCAGCAAGAAAAATAAAAATCAAGCTATTTCTGAGATTCTCTCCCGCAATTACAACATTACCTACATCCATATCCAGACCTACTATCGCCACCGCAGTTCCATTATCATCATAAATCGGGGCATAGGCACTTAACCATGCACCCCACTTGTCAATAGCTATTTCTTCATCTGCTATTGCGCCATCAAAAGCCAATTGCATTTGCGGGTATTCATTGACATTGTATTCCTCCCTGATCTCCGGAGGTTCATAAACATCAACAAGATAAAGCAAAATGTTCTCCTTATCCGACTCAGCCATGATATATATTTCATATATCTCCGGATTTTCAGCCTTAACCGACTGTAATATTGATTTTAGTTCCCCATACGCAGCGGTATGCTCGTCTTCTGGCGTTTTCAGTTCTGCTAGTTTATCCGCATCAATCTCGGATGCAGCATTTTCGACAACGCCAACCCAATAGTCCTGAATAACATCGGGATTTTTTTCCTCATCCAAAAACTCATCCATATATAGCACAACGCCCAATATGGCTATTGCCTTGCCCGCCTCATCATAAATCGGTGCATAAGCGCTGCAACCTTCGTCACCACAATTTGATATTGCACCGTCAAAAGCCTTTTTCATTTTCGGGTACGCACCGACATCATATTCCGCTCCTATTGCGGGATCGTAGGCATCAACAACGAAAAGGAAAATGTTCTCCTCGTCTGACTTGACCATCATATAGATGTCGGCTATCTTTGGATTTACCTCCATAACCGATTGCAATACTGATTTTATTTCCTCGTGATTATCTGCATCAATCATCAATGCGCAAGTTTTAGCGAGGTCCACCAAATGGTCTCGAAGCTCCTCTCTTAAAGCTGATTCTGAATACTCATACACCACGCATGTGGTGGTGATAGTTATTATCAAGATAAAAAGAAAGAAGACGAGGAAAAACTTCCGTTGAATGCCCATGCTAATAGCAATATGTTTTTTCTTTTTTCTTTTTTCCCCGCTATTGTCGCTCTTTTTGGTGAAATGTGTCATTTTTTTTAGTATATAAAGTATAGCTTCTTTCTATAAATTCAATTTAGGACACAGATTTACACTGATTTACGCAGATTTAATTTCTGGTTTTTTGAGTTAATATTTTCCATTTTGCAAAATCCATCTCCACAATGGAATATACACTATTCTCTTTCCATTCATTTCTTCAACGGCGTCATAATCCCCG
>JAUWND010000062.1 GCA_030612835.1 Candidatus Methanophagales archaeon
ACGGAAGTTGTTGAATGTATGGGGCTGAAATTGGATATGCTCACCATATACGACATTTATATTGGTCAAGGGTGCGATCCTAATGTTAAAAGGGAGAGGTTGATGGAGCGATGGGTTACTTAACCGAACACGCATGAAGGACACTTATATCTATTGCAACAATATTAAAATTAACGAGGGCATCTTGTATTCTTCTCGATGAACCAGATGCGCATTTACATTCAAAACTTCAACGAGATATAGCAGAAATACTATTGGAACATTCAGAATCACAAAATATTCAAATGGTGATAGCTACCCATTCTCCAGATATTATTGACTCCGTTCCTTTAGATAGCTTATTGTTTGTAGACCGTTTAATGAGTGAGGCCGTTCCAGTGGACGATGTGGGAAACGCACTTGTTTCGCTCGGAGCGTTAACGAACTCACAAGCAGTTGCGGCTACTGGAGCTAAATCAATAATAAACATTGAAGGGAGAGGGGATAAAATTGTTTTTCCTGAGTGTGCTAAGAAAATCGAAACCGGTTTTCCTGGTGTTCCTTGCGCTAAATTAATAGCATCAGGAAAGAAGAACTTAGAAGAATTAAAGCACATCCGTCGTGGACTGCTGGATTTCCTTAAAATCGATATGAAAATCGCAGCAATCAACGATTTGGACTATGATTATATTGTCCAAGAAAGGAAAGGAATTAAAGAGGAAAGAGAAGAAGGAGTTCTTCTTCTAACACTCGGGAAAAAGGAGATTGAAAACTACTTGTTGGACGCTAATGCAATAACAAAAGCTGTTAATAAGCGGCTTGAAGAACGAAGACAAAAACAAAGACAAAATTATAAAGATTATCCCCCATTAAATAATAAAATAATAAATAATGTAATAATGGAAATTCTTGAAAGGCATAAAAAAGAACTTTCGTATAAGATTAAGCATTTGATACGAAAAGAATTGAAAAAAGTAAATAATACCTGGGATGATAGTAAGCTAGAAAAGGAAACCGATAAAAAATTCGGGGAACTTTGGGAAAAGGAAGAATGGCGTTTATCTGCTTGTCCCGGTAAAGATGTGCTCAAGGATATCAGAACTGAGATTCAGAAGAAATGGGGCGTTTCAGTAACGACTCGCTTTTTATGTCAAACACTTGACTCCGTTCCCGATGATATAATATCTATTTTTACAAAACTACAGGATTTCCTTAAAGCAGAAGGAGAAGGATAAACAGTTAAATTAAACATAATATTTGGAAGAGGCACCATCAAATGTCAGGAACTTAGTTGAGGAAATACCAGAGGAACACAAAGAAATAAGAAGTCCAAGGAAGATGCTTCATGAAAGATAAAAAATTTGACGCAGTAAGATTGATGAGAGAGATTCGGGATAAGTTGAGTAAAAGATACAGTGAATACCCGGAGGCAGAGAGAAGAGATTTGCAGGATGTAAGGAGAAAATACGGAATAAAAGGATAAAAATGGTTGGAGGAGGTGAAGGATAATGGAACCCGATGTTGCAGGAGTTTTAAAACAATTCGAATCTATTAAGAAGCATGCGAATCAACTATACCAAAATTTAGAAAAAGCAATAAATATAGAGCCGTCATCAATAAATCTGTTAGCGGTACGCTCATATCACGAAGAGGTAGAAAGTCTCGTTGAAGATTTTAAAAATGCTAAAACACTTTTTGACACGATAAAATACAAACAAAAATTTGACACATATCTTCGGGATATAGAAATAACAGAACGAATAGATAGCTTGGGAAGCGGTAAACAAAAAGCGTTGTTAAGAAAGTTGGATATAGAATGCGACAAAGCTATTGGTGTCTTAGAAAGCATAGCCACTCCCTTGTCAAAAGCAGACTTAGACAAACTTACGTCACTCAGGAAGGAATTAGAAAAACTGTCAGGGATTCTAGATATAAACTACGAAAGAAATTTTTTAGAAGCAATAACTGAATATGAAAAAGAAGATTATCTCGCATCTGCATTAATCTCCAGTCGTGTAATAATTTATGCCTTAGGGCAAATTCCCAGAAAAAAAGATGAGGAAAAAGTGAAATTTTTACAAGAGAAAGGAATCATAGAGAAAGGGAGAAAAGATGTTCACGAGTCAATAATAAAAGCGAGTAGAAAAGCGAGAAATTTCTTCTCTCACGATATTAAAGTATTTCCAACATCTTCTGAGGCACTTTCGTTATTGAGCGATGCCATGGGGATTTTAGAAAAGGTTAGCAAAGTTTTGAAAGAGGAGGAAATTGAAAAATAAAACCATTTTTGCAGAAATGGCGGAAGAATAAATGGGGAGAAGCAGCAAAGTTTTATATGTACGTTGTATAAAGATTTTCAGGTAAAATTACTTTTGATAATTTGGAAAAAGAGAGTGAAAGGGGCGATATAAAGAATGGATAGGGATATTTTTAAGGGTATAGATTGTTCATCCAGAAGGATGTATATACGAACAAGTTATACGCAAGCACCTATTAACTATAAGGCGGTGAAAATATGACAGGCGGTGAAACAGGGATAATCTGTGGTAGTCCAGTCCATCGTTCTAGGGGATTTCAAGGCCACCGTTCGGTGTATAAACATGATGGTAGTACTAAAGATGGTTGGTATTCCTATATCTGCGGACATTGCAATACGAAAGTATCTGGAGCTGTAGTCTGCGGATATTACGAGAGTGAAGAGCCCCCTATTAAATGGCTATTATGTACAAACTGTGGAAATGGTTCTGTTTTAGCAAAAGATGGTAACGTTTATCCGGGTGTTCCTTTTGGCCCTAATATTGACGGATTACCAGAGGATGTGTTAGACGCATACAAAGAGGCAAGAAATTGTATGACCGTGAACGCTTTTACTTCATGTGAGCTAATTTGTAGAAAAATCCTTATGCACGTTGCTGTTGAAAAGGGTGCGAAAGAAGGAGATAAGTTTGCAAATTACCTTTCATATCTTGAAGAACAAGGTTTTGTTACGCCCCCTATGAAGGGTTGGGTCGATCTTATCAGACGACACGGAAATAAAGCAACCCATTCATTAGAGAGTCGTGATAAGAAACGTGCTGAGAGTACATTAATGTTCACTGCAGAGCTACTTCGCTTAATTTATGAGATGGAACACATATCAAAGCAGTATACAGAAGAAACTTGAATTTTTGGTTGAACGCCTTACACAATCAGAATTTACTTTATTTTGCGATAGTTTTATATATGTTCTGTTTTAACTAAAATCATGAATTGAGATATTTTCAATTCCTGGGATGTATAAGCGAACCTGAGTTCGGTTATACCAAAGTTAGGCGTACTCGCTAAAATAAGGAGAAATATGACGACAAAAAAAGAAAGAATCATATCAAAGGCGACAGAGGTACTCAAATCAAATCCTAATGGGATTCGTTACTCAAATCTTGTGAGAAAGATAGATGAGGAATTTCCAGAAATCCCTGTTAATACCATTCATGGAATAATTTGGAATTTGGAGACACGCGTGCCTAACGAAGTCTATAAACCTGCGCGAGGACTTTTTCGCCACGTTGTATTTAGAGAAAAAGAAATTAGAGAAGATGAGCGAAAGCTTCCCCCAGAAAGTGAAAAAATAAAAGAAGAGGATTTTTATGCACCTTTTGCAAATTGGCTTGTTAACGAATTCGAAGAATGCACTAAAGCAATACCATTTGGAGGGAATAAATTTAGAGATAAATGGGGAACACCAGACGTAATAGGAAAGCGAGAACCACGTAGAAGCGATATTGTTAAAGCGCCTACCGAAATTGTTTCAGCGGAAATAAAAGCAGATACAAAAGACTTAATTACAGCTTTTGGACAAGCTTGCTCCTATAAGCTGTTTAGTCATAAATCCTATATAGTCGCCCCAAAAAATTCATCCCAGGATGATATTTCAAAGCTGGATGCTTTATGTTTAATTTTTGGGATAGGATTAGTTTTATTTGATAATAGTAACGTAAATGAGCCTCAATTTGAAATTAGAGCCCGACCACTCAAACACGAACCCGATATGTTTTTTGTGAACAAATACATGAAATTGATAGAGAAAGAGCTATTTGGGTAGTTATATGAAGCGACTACATCTGACTGTGGATAAAAGGAAATCAGAAATTTCCCTAAATTCGCCTACCGGCGATCTTCTTTTATTCGCAGAACGTTATCTGAAACTGTGATTTGAATAGAATAAGAAGGAAAAAAATGAACAGCATATTTATTTTAACCACGATATTTGTCTTCCTGACCATTTTAGTTGAATCTACGAATTTAATTCTTCAATTACAGGGCAGAAGACTAACTAAATGGTTCGGTAAAAAGGCTTTCACCATTCACATGCTCACTACGGGAATTTTTTGGATGATTACATTCTGCCTCTTTGTTATACTACAATTAGATTTTGGTCTTTGGATAGCTCTTATTGGGTTTGCAATTTTTACAGGCTCCATTTATAACTTTGCCATCGCGGTAGAATTTATAATCATTGTGATTCCCCATATAATGCTGGAGAATAAACCTTTAAAGAAATAAGTATTGGAATGAAATGAAAAAACAATTAATCGAATTAGTGGCACAATTTCAAGTTTTAACGGTGAGTACAGATGCTGACGCATTATCGAGAGAATATCTGAAATATTTGGAAAATCATATAGTAACACCTGCTGATTTCTTCGAGCGGAAGGTGAAAGGGATGATATCACAAAAAGAGAAGGAACAGATGTGGAGAAGAGTTTCAAAAGAAATTTGAATGAACATATTTTTATAAATGTATATAAAATAGAGGCATTAACAGTCAAGAGGAGGAATCATGGCGAAGAAGAAATACAATCAGGTGTTTCAATTTAAGATTACACTGGAGGGTATTAAACCACCTATTTGGCGGCGAATACAGGTCCCGGAAATTTATACCTTCTGGGACTTACACGTTGCCATCCAAGACGCTATGGGTTGGGACGATTACCATTTTCATGAGTTCGAAGTAGTCAACCCCCCAACAGGTTTAAGAGAGAATATAGGGATCCCCGCCCCGGATGAAGTTTTTGGTAGAGAGGTTCTTCCGGGCTGGGGAGAAAAAATAGCTGACTTCTTCTCTATGGCGAATCGAACTGCAAGTTATGTATATGATTTCGGTGATTCTTGGGAGCACAAAATACAATTGGAAAAGATACTTCCAAGAGAAAAGGACATTAAATATCCGATATGTATCAAAGGCAAAAGAGCATGTCCTCCCGAAGATTGTGGTGGTATCTGGGGGTATGCAGAGCTTTTAGAAATTATACAAAATCCCGAGCATGAAGAGTATGAAGAAATGATGGAGTGGCTTGGTGGAGAATTCGACCCTGAACATTTTGACGTGGTAGAGGTCGGTTTTGATGACCCTGACAAACGTCGCAAATTTGCTTTTGGGTAGGTGTTACTTATGGCAAAGAGAAGCAATACAACAAGGAACATTCGTGTCTGCGTTGATTCGTGTTAATCTGTGTCCCTAAAATCCTTTTTGTAGGTCTTTACTTTTGGTGTGCTATAAAATAAATTTTAATACTTAACCGAACGCACATGACAAATCTCAATCAATCAGCCACATAACCTAACGTCTCACATAACTCTCTTCGCGCCTTCTTCTCTGCCGCAGTCTCTATCCTGTTCGCAGACGTGCCGTCAACAGCTCCTAGCACTGCCCTGCCTAGTTCTGTCTCAGCAACAATAACGTCCAGAGGATTCGCAGAAGCGACAAAAATGTTCGCAACCGCAGGATGCGATTTCAAAACCGTCAGTACATTTATAGGATATGCACCATCCATAATGATAAAAAAAGTGTGAGAAGCGCCGATTCGAAGGCAATTCTCACCGGCTAACTCCTTTAAGCGCTCGTCATTACCCGTAACCCTTGTCAACTTCGGCACTGCTTCGTTCATTGCAACAGCGCATTTCAGCGCAGGTACTGTGGTCAATAGCGTCTTGAATAGGTCATCGCAGGCGAAGATAGAGAAATTACCCTGCCCTATTATCACCTGCTTCTCTTCCGGATTAATCACCTTTACCCGCTCGATCATTACCGCTGCTGCTTCTTCAGCACCTGTATTCGACATGTTTAATTACGGGTTTACTCTGCGTCTACCATGCTTAGTGCGCCCTGCTCGCATACATCTATGCAGGTTTCGCAATCGGTGCACTCCTCGGCGTTGACTACCGCATGTTTATCGTCCCCTTCTCCTTCCAGAGTTATGCACTCTACCGAACACTCCTCTACACAATTTCCACATCCATCACATTTTTCTATATCTACTACTGCTGGCATTTTTTTTCTTATCACCTTTTTAGTTAATATTCCATCATAAATTCTTTTTTTGTAGTATATATAAATTACTGTTTTATCGCAAGATGAACCTCTTTTTTTCCTATCTTCCAGTCCTTCTCGTAAATTTTATCACCACTTTCCGATGGCTTTCCCTCTTCTATACTCTCTGCAAGCGTCTCAGTACGGATATAATCCGAGAATCTATCTATCGCTTCTTTTACCTCCGCGTCACCCTCGTACATGATTCTTATCTTCGCTGTATACTCCAAATCGAGGTCTTTTCTCATGCCCTGCAATCTTCTTACGAGGTCTCTAACTAATCCTTCCTCTATGAGGCCCTTATCCAGATAAGTGTCCAGGAACAGGGCGGTATCATCATCCACCTCTACCTGTTTATAAGCATCCGCAGCGACAAACGCATCATCTTCAAATCGCACTTCGTTTACATTCAATTCGTCCTTTAATACCCCCACCAAACGTTCTACATTCTTCCGCTTTTTATCACTACAAACCACTACGACCTCTTTTAACGGTTGTCGTATTTTTATTCCCGCATCTGCCCTCGCTCGCCTGCCGGCCTCCACCAATTTAGAAGTAAGGGCCATCGAATCTTCTAATTCCGTATCTATAAATGATTCTTCGGGTGATGGATAGTCACAGAGATGTACACTTTCAAGTACGTCATCAGAAACACCGCGCACTAGTTTCTGATAGATGTGCTCAGTGACGAAAGGCACAAAAGGCGCAAGCAGTTTGCATAACGAAACAAGAACCTCAAATAGCGTTATATATGCGCTATCCTTATCAAAATCCGCCTCTACTATCCAGAACCGTCTCCTTGATCGTCTTATATACCAGTTGCTCAGGTCGTTAATTACAAACTCCTCCATCTTACGCGCGGCAACGTGTATTTCAAACCGTTCTATTGAATCAATCACTTCCTTTGTGAGCGTGTTTAGCCGTGATATGATCCATCTATCCATCGCATTCCTTTTCTCCATTGGGATCTTCTTCTCATTCGGATTGAACTCATCTATTACCGCGTAAGTAACGAAGAAGAAATACGAGTTCCAGAGCGTATTCAAGAACTTCTTCTGCTTCTCTAATATCCCCTTCTCGGTGAACCTTACATCATCGGATAGAGGACCTGCGGTGAAGAAATACCATCTCAATGCATCTGCCCCTTCCTTATCCAGCGTAGATGTTATATCTACCACGTTCCCCTTGCTCTTACTCATCTTCACGCCTTTCTCATCTAGAATATGACCCAGCGAAAGCACGTTTAGATAGGGTGCGGTATCAAAAATAGTGGTTGAGATCGCAAGCAGGGAATAGAACCAGCCACGAGTCTGGTCTATCGCTTCCGTAATGAAATCAGCGGGGAAGTTCCGCTCGAATGCGTCCTTCTCAAATGGGTAATGCCATTGTGCAAATGGGGCTGCACCTGAGTCATACCAGCAGTCTATAACATCATCTACCCTTCTCATTTCTCCGCCACAATCATCACACTCAAACACTACATCGTCTATGTAAGGTCGGTGCAAGTCGCTGGAAACCGAATTCTTTGCCCTAGCTTTCAGCTCTTTTACACTACCTACACAGAACTCCTTACCACAATTGGCGCATATCCATATATTCAACGGAGTACCCCAAAACCGCTCCCGGCTAAGTGCCCAATCCTCAATATTATCTATGAAGTTCCCGAATCGCCCATGTTTCAAATACGCGGGATACCAGTTGATCTTTTCGTTATTCGCAATCAAATTATCACGTAACGATTTCATTGCGATGAACCATGATTCACGTGCGTAATATAAAAGAGGCGAACCACAGCGCCAGCAAAATGGATACGAATGCGAATACCGCTCCTCTTTATATAATATACCTCGCTGATCCAACATTTCTATTATCGGCCTATCGGCATCCTTAACGAACATACCTTCCAGTGGCGGAACTTCGCTCGTAAAGCGACCTTCGGCATTCACGGGCTGTGAAAAGCCCAGCTTCTTATCTCGACATAGCCCATAATCATCTTCGCCAAATGCAGGTGCTATATGAACAACGCCCGTGCCTTCCTCCAGAGTAACGAAATCAGCGGTGACTACTTTCTGTGAATCACCACCCTCTATCGTTGCGAAATCAAAAAGCCGTTCGTATTCTAAATCTGCCAAATCGGAACCCGTATACCCTTCTATTATTTCATATTCGGATTCTAAAACATCTAATCGCGATTCCGCGAGTATCAAGTCCTCTTCTTTTGTTCTGGCTTTAACTCTCACCTTTACATATCGGTTTTCCGGATGAACAGCAAGTGCAATATTACCCAACAATGTCCAGGGCGTAGTTGTCCAGGCCAATAGATACGTGTCCGGCTGCTTCAATTTGAACTTCACATATATTGAGGGGTCTTCTACATCGCGATAGCCCTGTGCTACTTCATGACTACTTAGCGTGGTCTCACATCGCGGGCAGTAAGGAACGACCTTATGCCCCTTATAAAGCAAACCCTTTTTCCAGATCTCCTTTAACGACCACCAGACGGATTCGATATATTTGTTATCAAAAGTGATGTATGGAGAATCCATATCAATCCAGAATCCCACCCGTTTCGTGGCATTTACCCATTCTTTTTCATAACGGAAGACGGAATCTTTGCATTTCTTGTTGAACTTCTCAATACCGTAGTTCTCTATCTCCCCTTTGGTATTAATCCTCAGATTTTTCTCCACTTCTATCTCCACCGGAAGACCATGGGTGTCCCAGCCCGCTTTTCGCTCTACGTAATAACCCTGCATGGTTCTGTATCGCAGCACAAGGTCTTTCACTACCCTCGTGAGTATATGCCCTGGATGTGGAAGTCCATTTGCAGTTGGTGGTCCCTCAATAAAAACGAACTTCTTACCGCCTTTACGCTGGTTCACGCTGCGCTCAAAGGTGTCTTCGCTATCCCATAGCTCTAATATCTCTTCTTCCAACTTCACAAAATCCGGTCTTTGCGTTTCGCTTCTGAAATACGCCATATTTCCTTCTCCGTCTAATTGATCTACTGTTACTTGTATGAAGATATAATTTTTATATCCATCATTTTAAATAGTTTTTGTTCTTTACTTTACTCGATAAAAATATTAATTTTTATTTAGTAAACTATATATAAAAAATGTGGAGCACGCAAGCAAATAATTAGAGTAAATTAATATTAAAGGATATGCGGATGCGAAATCAGATATTGATATATGCGTGATACCAAAGGGCAGCATAGAATTAAAGGAATTATACGATCGGATTTTGTATGCTTCTGCAGATGAACGATACGACATCACGGTGTTCAATGAGATACCCTGGTATCTGAGGGGTGAACTTCTGGAACATAACGAGGTTATTTTATGCAGAGGATGAGTATGAACTGGATTTTTGGTTATATAAGTACTCAAAGACTTGGCACGGAATGAAAAGGCGGCTGAGATTAGTATCTGCCGATGATTTAATTGATAGATTGCAAACATCACTTAAAAAGAAACATTCATGACTACACGGCCTTTTTTTCCGCCACACCCTCGGGGATAATTTTCTCCATCATTGTGAAACTCGTTATCTTCTCTATGAACTTCTTCTTCATTTTACCGACCAATGCATGTTCAAGCACATTCTCTATTGTGGCAACGGGTATTATCTTCACCTTATCCTTATACCGCTCCTCGATGAGCACGTCATTCAGGTTTGACTGAGGTATCAATACCTCTTTAATACCCGCTTGTGCTGCCGCTTCCACCTTCGCCGTTACCCCACCTACCGGTAGAACATCACCCCGCACAGACAAAGAACCTGTCATCGCCACACTCTGGTCCACGGGGATATTCTCCAGAGAAGATATAACCGCGGTAGCAATTGATACACTGGCGGAATCACCTTCCACTCCTTCGTGTGTGCCTACAAATTGGATATGTATATCTTTACGTGATAGGTCCTTCCCGGTGATTTTTTTGAATACCGCAGAGACATTTTGTACCGCTTCCTGTGCTATCTCCTGCAATCTACCAGTTGCTATTACCCGTCCTTCATCTCGCGATTGCGCGGGCGTAACCTGTGCGATTATCGGGAGCATGACTCCGGAATCACCCATTACTGCAAGTCCATTTACCCGTCCTACCTCAACCCCTTCTGTCTTGAATAATTGATAATCCTTCTTATGCTCAAGATACTCATCAGCCAACTGCTGCTCGACCGACTTTGCCATTGCTTTTGCTTTTATCACATGCTCGCCAGTAGTATATTTAGCGTCTTCTGCATGCGCTATATCGCCTGCCACTCGCACCAATCCACCGAGGTCACGTAAAATGAGTGTGAGGTGACCTTTTCTGCCGGATCTTCTCCGCGCTTCTCTTATTACCTCTTTCACACCACTCGTATCGAAATGAGGTATCTTTTTGTCTTTCCTTACCTCTTGTGCGATGAATCTGATAAGCTTCTTTCTATTCTCTACCGTGTCGTCCATCGAATCTTTCATGTATATCTCATAGCCATAGCCTTTTATTCGAGAACGTAGTGCAGGATGCATACCTGCTACGGCATCCAGATTGCCGGCAGCGATCATAACGAAATCACAGGGTACCGGGTCTGTCTTTACCATTGCCCCTGCACTCCTCTCCGATTGACCGGTTATGGCATATTCCTTCTCCTGCATAGCAGTGAGTAGATTTTGCTGCGATTCTGCCCGCAGCGTATTCAGTTCATCAATGAAAAGGACGCCTTTATGCGCCCTGTGTATAGCGCCCGCTTCTACTCTATCATGTGCTGGTGTCTCCAATCCACCTGATTGATATGGATCATGTCGAACATCGCCGAGCAAAGCACCTGAATGCGATCCTGTTGCATCCACGAAAGGTGCAGTCTCATGTCCAGCATTATTAACAAGCAATTTCGGCATCATCGCCTCTTCTTTCGGCATCATCCATCTAAAGACTAAAAGAACAACAGCAGCGGCAATTATTGACCATAAAATATACTCCACCTTGATTTCACCGTCCTGGAAAGCATAAATAACGCCCATACCCAGGATGAGGAAGAAAGTGAACATAAGGAACGTATTGCGCATCTGAATGCGCTTCCGTACTTCTTGCTTCTGTGCATCTACTATCTCTTTCCCCTTACCGCGGGGAACAACTCTTATCTTCGGATTGTTTTTATCTTCGGCATTAGGATACGCCAATGTATCTTGCAATTCCTCCTTTGGCAGTAATTCCGCCATACTACTTCCAAGCATTGACTTGCCTGTGCCAGGCGTGCCTATCAGCATCACATGCCTACTCTGCTTAGCCGCCTTCTTTATCACTTCCACGCTACGTTCCTGCCCGATTACCTGGTCTATCAGTAACTTCGGAACTTCTATGTCCTCCGTTGTCTTTAGATCTACTCCGGCTAACAGGTCGGTTCCAACTTGCCCATCCTTATCTACTTCTGATTCGGTCATCGCTTTCCTTTTTCACCTCCCACTTAGTTTATGTCACTCATATGATAAAAAGGTTATAACCTTTTATTGTACATGATGTATACCCTTTCTTTGGTAAAGCTTTTAAAACTTTTTGAAAGATTAAAAGGTTTTTATGATCCCATCTCAAAGACATCATGTATTGCTTGCGCTGCTTTATATGCTTCCTCCTTCTGTACCACAAAAGAAATATTAAATTCTGAACTGCCCTGAGAGATCATTTTCACACTTATTCCTTCATTGCCAAGAGCGGAGAAGACTTTACCTGCGACTCCTACTGTTCCTGCCATACCCACGCCAACAACACCTACTGTACAAACGTTGCTATTGGATGTTAAGTCCCGGATTACCGTGTCAACTGCGTGTATGCTTTGTATCGCGTCAATAGCTCGTTCCAATTGTGCGCTATCAATAACAATTGATACGGTCCTTTCAGATGAGCCATGACTTATCATGATGATGTCCACATTTTTAGCCGCCAGAACAGAGAATATGCGAGATGCAACGTCCGATATACTTCTGATACCAGTTCCCGCGATATTGATGATTGAGGTGTTTTCAATAAGCGTAATAGCTTTAGCGGCCTTTTTGGTCTTCTCTTGCTGTTCTCCAATAAGTGTGCCTTCGTCATCGGGGTTGAGCAAATTTTTCACCCTAATCGGGATCTTTTTTTTCATTACGGGCTCTATTGCCCTAGGGTGGAGTACAGCAGCGCCGAAATACGATAATTCCATTGCCTCTATGTATGATATATATGGTATCTTTCTCGCATTCTTTATCCGTTTGGGATCTGCACTCATTATACCATCGGTATCCTTCCAGAGCCAGATCTCATCGGCATCTATCGCCGCCCCTATTATAGTGGCGGTATAGTCGGAGCCACCCCGACCAAGAGTTGTTATCTTCCCTTCTTTCGTTTCCCCTGTATATCCACACACAACAGGTATCTTATCTTCTAACAAAGGCATAATTCGCGCTCTTACCTCCTGCTCTACGCATCCCAACAATTGTGCACTACCATATTCTGCATTTGTTATTATCCCGACGTCACCGCCTGTAAAGTGCACTGCATCTATACCTGCTGATTGTATCGCGCCAGCCAGTATGGGTGCAGCCAATCGTTCGCCAAAAGAGCCGATGTAGTCAAGCGATCTTAATGTCAACTCACCTAAAAGACAGATACCAACCAAAGCTTTCTCCATTTCTGCCATTCTTTCATTTATTTCGCCCTTTACTTTTTCTAATACTTTTACGTTGTCTATCGCCCAATAAG
>JAUWND010000170.1 GCA_030612835.1 Candidatus Methanophagales archaeon
AAAAACCACTATTGATTTTGGGGGCGAAAGTCGTGATAAAATTTCTGTTCTCACTAAAGAGCAAAAGGAGATTATTGAAAAGTTGGGTTTTGCAGATGCGCTCTTTTAGGAGTGTAGCCTATACAACGCTGAAAGTCAGGTTATATAGACACAAGAACTTCTAAAAACATGTGGCTTTCAGCCACTATAACGTTTTAGGGGGTGAGATAAAAATGAGAAAACAATTTGCCGTTGCGGCAATAATAACAATGTTCGCAATGCTAGTGATGCTTGTTGTTTCAGGTACTGGAGGAACGAGTGATACACAGATGAAAGCGATTAACGAAGAAATGACGAGAATTGTAAATCAGGAATTTAGTGGATCTATGATTGAGGGGAAATTGTCGTCAGTTGAAGCACTCAGCGCATCATTGAGAGAAATGGCGAGAATTGTAAATCAGGAATTTAGTGGATCTATGATGAAAGGAGAATTGCCGTCAGTTGAAGCATTCAGTGCAACATTGGGCTATCCAACAGAGGCATCCCCGGATAAAAGCATTAAAAAATGTATCTATGGCGATATAACCGGAGATTCATTCGATGATGTATTGGTGCATGTAGTTACCAAGGACCCAACTACAAATACGAGTTCAACAGCAATAATTGCAGTGGATGGCAGTGATGGCACGAAGTTGTGGAGCAAAAACTTCGAGTATTGCGTTCTTTTAGCTCGTCCAATAAGTGATTTCGACGGCGATAAAAAGACAGACGCTATTATTAGTGGAATATACAGTCCCGAGTTTCCAGAAGAAGAGATAGGTAAAATAATTGCAGTAAATGGATTGAATGGCACGGAACTTTGGAGTAAGGAAGTAGAGGCGGAGTTCTTGGACCTGTTTTTGGAAATGGGCGCCATTCCAGCAAATTTAACCTCGGCAAGCAATACGGACGTAATTATTAACTCCATAAGACTCAATCTACTATTAGAAGCTATAACAAGCGAAATAACTGCACTAAACGGAGCTAATGGGGAAGAACTTTGGGCTAAGCCATTTACAGGTAGTTTGGCATTTGGAAGTCCAGTAGATCTAACCAATGACGGACAAGATGAAGTGGTAATTTCAAGTATAGAACTACTTAGCACTAAAAAGAGATCAGATGTGATCGCTGTACAGGGAGATGATGGAACAGAAGTCTGGAGCAAGCAATACTCTGATATAGCAATTGCAGTACCTGTCGCGGATATAACAGGTGATGGTGCAAAGGATCTGACAGTAGAAATTGGATGCTGCGAGCTTGAGGCGTTAAAAGGAGACGATGGCGAAAAGCTCTGGCGCATAGAAGTATAATAGCAAAATAAATAAGCAAGCCGCATCCTTTAGGCGGCCACCTTTTATTTTTTCGCTTTTGATTTTGATGTAAAATATCTTCCATCACCATCATTTACAGCCACATTTCCGGCGTTGTCCACCGCTTGCACGAAGAATTCTAGTCCTTCTTTAGTGGATATGCTGCAAGTCCACAGATCATCTTCCTCGTGTTTGCAATCTTTACTCTGCCATTCTCCCCATTCTCCATTAATATCCGTATATGTCACCATGACCTTTCGCAATCCTGATTCGTTGTCGCTGGCATTAACCGTTATGTTAATCGTATCATTGATCCTGATTGGAGAGACATCCATGATCACCGGCGGAGTTATTTCATTGTCGTCTGATGTAGCGTAATAGAGGTCAAAGGATAGCTCTTTATATAGCCGCTCTTCCCCCGGCATACCAGGTAGTGTCCGCCCTTTGTACTGTCCTGGTATAATTATCAGATATTGACGCGATTGCGTAGGATCTTTAGGATAGCGAATAGAATTTATCTTAAATATCTGAGCAGGATACCAATTCTCTATTCTATATGGCTTGGACACGGGCATTTCATCTGATTGCATGTATGCATCTATTAACGGTATAAATGATTTGTTCTGGACGTATTTTGAGCTATTCAGAACTGCACCACGTAGCACTCTCTCAGCAGTGGGATAGAAGACTCTTATCTCTTTTGGTTGAACGGGTTTTCCGGGATCGGATAGAAGCTCGCGACTCTGAGTCATGTAATAGTTGCCATCTGGTGTGCTATTTTGTGTGTGTAACGGACGGATCACCAGTGTATCGGGTTGTTCGTTACTTACGCGCTCGTCAAAGCTCAGAATCTGCACCTGCGATTCATCGCCTACTGCACTGAGGCGCGGTAAGCGGATCCGGACCCAGGGCAGACCATAGAGTGTGGTGGATTCAAGAACCTTCTCATCGATGTGATCGAAGTCGTAGTTGGTCGCCCAGTACTCCTGCTTCGCCTGCGTGAGCGCAGTGCCCACGTCTCTGCCTTCACACAGATGCTTGTTAAGGTACGAGTAGAGGAGTTCATGTGCCCCTATTGTCCTACGGAGTCCTATGCTATAACCAGTTGGAGCGATATAAGCAGTGACTCCTTTCTGTGCGAAAGCCTCTACAAGATCCGGATTATCGGAAGACGAATTCGGAGGCACATTGAGGCCCGAATGACAGCCCATGGAGCAGACGAAAGAGTTATTTAACGATACTGATGTCCGAGCTATATCGTGTGACGTGATGGTGCCCATGTATATATTGAAACGATCGTGATGGGCATGCTGAAAGAGGAAGAGGATATTGTTGCTGACGTTCAAAAACTCGTCTTTGACTTTCCGGGAGCTATTCTCCGTTTCATCCATAACAACAGTTACCACACCCTCTGTTCTCTTTTCCAGCTCTGAACCGCAAAGCGAGGCGGAATCTTTCATGAAATCGCTGCCGCACACGAATATCTTATCGGGATTCACATACTCTTCTTTGAAAAAGGCAGCTATTACTGCAGATATGTTATCGGGACTTTCTACCAGTCTGCTAACCGGCATGATTGGGATGTACAATTCCGGTATACTCACTTCAGTGGTTTCCCATTCGATTGGTCTATCGGCAGCATAGATATTATCAGTTAGAAACATGTTATCGTAAAGTGCCGAGCCAACGGTGCTATTCACGTTAAGTTCATGATAATTCCTTTCGGTATCCCAACCAGCAATAAAGGGTTCAGAGGTATTGTCCGTAATTCTGTAATACGGGATGATTCGGTCATCACCAACAATAACCAGATATTCGATATTTTGATACTTTTTACATTTAGAATCAATCAAGCTCTTTATCGCGTTCGCGATTTCATTCGCCTTCTCTGACCTTTTAGCGTTATCCCATTCATCAAACAGTATAGAAATGTTTGTATTGCTTGCGACATCAAGCATAATACCGTTAACCACTGGATGGAAGCACAGTGCCAACACTTTATCTTTTAATGCGTTAACAGAAGAATCATTCCCCCAGTTCTCACGCATTCGTTTGTGGTTCGTTACAATAAGCGTAGAAGCTTCAAGTTCCGATGCCACAAACATTGTCAAGTTCAAATAGTCCAATGGAGGATCAGATAATTGATTTGACTTCAAGACCACAACCTGCCCCCTGGTAATGCCTAACGGCATATCCGAAGTATCAATCTCGAACGGTACTGTTTTCGTTATGCTCTTGTTATCGCTCAGGAATACGCACTTGCTCTGCTTTTTACTTCCCATCATCAGCCTCACCTCAAATTCATCGCGATCGCCATGATTGCGGAGCATGACGTTAAACGGGTTTATCTGCCCCTTCACAACGTTCCGGTGGAAATCAACGCCTTCTATCTTAACATCATTGATCTTTGGTTGCACTAAGCCATGAACCAGTGTTGTCTTCATATAATCTTCTGTCTTAAAGGTGATTGTTCGCAGGATATAGCCTTCCAGATTCGTGACGTTCAATCGCAAGGTTATGTTTTCTGTTGATTTTGGATATATGCTGAATGTTTTTGTGGTGGCTCTTTCACTATCAGTCACAAACTCCAGATTTTGTTCGAGTAATATTTCAACTTCTGTAGGGCTATTCAATCTATTCTCAATACTGAAGTTCTTATAAAAATATTGAATATCACCCGTCTTGGTAAAGAACTCCCAGTATTCTGGTGTGATAACAACGTTCAGCCAGCCGCTGTAGCTCAGGTACGGGCAATCATCCTTGTTCGTCTCGTCTATTTCATAGGGTATATCCCATATGCCGGTATTACTTTTTTCTTGCGCGTCCGGATATTGTGCTTCATAATCACTCCAGTAGTTGTAGTTGAATTTATTGAGGGCTGAGTTTTCTACACGTGCTTGATAATTTTTGCTGTCCACGAAGTTGTTATTCAGCAGCTCGTTCTTATTTGCTCCTATTAAGACAATACCATCAAAATTCATGGAGAGCGAATTGTGCGTCACTATGTTCTCCTCTGAATCTTCTATTTGAAGTCCCTCATCTCTATTCTCACAGGCGGTCTTATTCCGCAGCTCGTTCTTATTTGCTCTTAATAAGAAAATACCATCCAAATTCATGGAGATCTAATTGTGCGTCACTATGTTCTCCTCGGAATCTTGTATTTGAAGTCCCACATTGCTATTCTCACAGGCGGTATTATTCCGCAGCTCGTTCTTATTTGCGAATGATAAGACAATACCAGCAAAATTCATGGAGAGCGAATTGTGCGTCACTATGTTCTCCTCTGAATATTGTATTCTAAGTCCCACATTGCTATTCTCACAGGCGGTATTATTCCGTAGCTCGTTCTTATTTGCCCCTAACATTACGACAATACCAGCCAAATTCATGGAGAGCGAATTGTGCATCACTATGTTCTCCTCTGAATCTTGTATTTTAAGCCCCGCATCGCTATTCTCAGAGGCGGTATTATTCCGCAGCTCGTTCTTATTTGCCCCTAATAAGACAATACCAGC
>JAUWND010000058.1 GCA_030612835.1 Candidatus Methanophagales archaeon
CTCTAATTTCTATGCGTATCTTTCGGGCTAACAGGTAGCAAGCCAGCGCTAAATCATATTTTTCCAAATCCTCGAAAACCACGCCTAAGTTATTAAGCGAGGTGCCTTCACCGCGTCTGTCGCCAATCTCCTTAGAAATAGAGAGAGCCTGCTCATAATATTCTATGGCTCGCTCCACCTGCCCCAAGTTGGAGTAAGCATTTCCAAGGTTTCCGAGCCAGGTGCCTTCATTGCGTCTGTGGCCAATCTCCTTAGCAATAGCGAGTGCCTGCTCATAATATTCTATCGCTCGCTCCACCTGCCCTAAGTCAAAGTAAGCAAGTCCAAGGTTTCCGAGATCAGCGCCTTCACCGCGTCTGTCGCCAATCTCCTTAGCAATAGTGAGAGCCGGCTCATAATATTCTATGGCTCGCTCCACCTGCCCCAGAGCAGAGTAAGTATTTCCAATGTTTCCGAGCGATGCACCTTCGTTTTTTCTATTGCCAATATCCCGAGCAACTTTAAGGGCTTTTTCATAATACTCAAGCGATTTCTTATAAGAACCGATTTGAAGATATAAACTCCCAAGAGAACCCAGCAGGTATCCACTTATTTCATCCTCGGCAGAAAGCTTGGAAAGCAGTTTCTTTTTGAGTTCTATACTTCGCTTGATCTCTTCCAGTGATCTATATTCAGTCTCTAAGGCGAATTCAACCAGAGCAGGTCTGCGCTCTTCTGCCGCAGGTACTTCCATAAACTCTATCACGCGGTTTCTGAACGCAAAGAAGTCAGGCGCCTCAAGACTGATACGAGCAAGTTCCTCTTCTCTTACCCAGAATAAAGCCTTGACATGATGCTCGATAAGTTCTTCACGCTTAAAATTTAAATACTGAAGAGCATCAGGAAAACCCTTCTCCATATTATGAACGCAAAAAACAGTGTTGCCCGAGTTCATTGCAGAAAAAAAAGCGGGTAAGTCTTTATTGTTCGCAGCATCAACGCTCACGACTGCGAGCCCCTGCTCAACCAACGCGCTCTTGAGTGATTCCTCTACATCACTGCGCAAAAATTCACTTAGATACATGGCAAAGAGAATAGAGGGTTTGTTATATTTGTAGGCACGGGATAAATAATTGGCAAGCCTTGAAACTCTGCGCTCAAAAGTCTCTTTTGCTTCGATCATTATTTCTTTGCCAATGCTTTATTTTTAAAACAGTTCTTCGAGTGTATGATGTCTAGCTTACTCGCGGTATTAGGATAGGCGTTCTAAACAGTTCTTCGAGTGTTGGATGTATATCACACCAGTTTTCTTCATTCTCATACTCAAGCACGCTAAGATTATGCAATAAATGCCCTATCCTCTCTATCCCGCGTATCTCATTACTCTTAATGATTTCATTAAGGGTATCATAGTCTTCAGATTTGAGAATACGCTTAAAGCCGCTTCTTATTTCTCGCTCTGCCCTTTCCACATCTTCTTTTATTATATGATTCCTTTCTTTTTCTATTGCGCTGTCTGCGGCGATTTGCATTATCCGCGCACCTTCTCTGAACAAACCGCCGCTCATTTTAATGGCTAAATCAAGGGCTTCCGGTTCGATTAGCTCCTCCTTCATTCTTCTATAAACGAACGTTCGCATTAGTTCATAGCCAGGCTCGTATCTGCTATTTCTATCATTCTTAGTGTGCAGTTTAATATTGGGAAGGGAAAACGCTGCTTCGCGTATCACAGTAAATTCCGGGACGAAGAATATAGAAATTGGCACTGTATAAACAATATGGCATGCCGGCTGGGTAATAGCAGTATAGTTATTATAAAAGATTGCCTTTGCCTGTTCTAAACCTGGTTTATCCAGATCATCAATGATAACAAGCACATTCTTCTTCTCTTTGCCTTCGATATCAGCAATGATCAGATTTATTTTATCAATGAGCTCAGAAAGCCGTGGCTCTATTTGTTTCCTGATGATTTCCCTTGTAGTAGACTCAGACTTGATTTTTGCTTGTAAAGAAAGGAAAAAAGCGCTAATCCCCGCTTTCACAGAGGCTCCGACAGACTTTGTTTTTTCCAGCTCCTGTTCTATGCTGCTTCCCCAGCTCTCAAGTTCTTTTAGTAGCTCTGGTTCCAGTTCCTTGTCCGCATCAATATACTGGATATATAATTGCGCACCCATCGAGAACAAAACATCAACATAATTGAGATTGTTAACGTCACAGACATCCTTAACCGAGTACTTCACAATAAAAAATTTGTTCTTGATTTCCTCATCAGCGGCAAGCCTGTTTAGTTCTGTTGACTTGCCGCATCCTCTATGTCCGGAAAAGAAGTATTTAGGCGGTTGTCTGTGCTGACGCATAAGGGCTCTAATTAGCTTATTTAACGGCTTACCTGCTCGCTCTACGTGAAACGGGCAATTAGCTGGTAAGGTAAAAACGGGGTCAAAATTACTCCATGCAAGGTCAAGATCTTCGGCTACAATATACTCTTCTGACATCTTTATTCTTCACAGATGTTACTTAAGTTTAGGAGTATAAAAGCTTTTCAATCATTATCTGCTTTCCTTCTGCGCCTCTTCGTAAAGCTTCCTCAAGTTCGTGGGAATCGGGTGTTCTTTTACAAGGTTTGCAAAATAGACCAAATTATTTACCATGTATCTAACGGTCTTGTTCGTATATAGATGCTTATCTCCCCCTGCTTCGATATAGCTCGGACCGGGACCCGCATCACCGACCCAGTAGGTATCAACATTGGGCGGAATTGTACAACCCAGATGCGAGAGGTTAAAAAGCGTATTTGCAGCAACGTTGTGGGCACCATCTTCGTTACCAGTAATAACAACACCACCAACTTTACCGTACAACGGAAATTGCCCTGTCTCCGGGTCTGATTCATCATAAGTACCGTCTAATCGTTCGAGGACCATTTGTGCCACTGCGGATCTTACTCCAAACCATATTGGGGAGCCTATTATCAGTATATCACATGCCTTTATCTTCTTCAAGATTTCAGGCCACTCATCGCCTTCTCCCTCATCCGAGGAAACACCGAAACGGATGTTGTGGTCAATCACCCGGATAACCTCTGTTTCCACGCCCTGTTCATGGAATAGCGTAACTGCTTTATCTATCAGTGCTCGTGTATTTGATATCTCTGGCGATCTCTTCAATGTACAATTCAGTATTACTGCTTTTAGGCCCATGTGAGAATGTATGACATACGCTCATATATACTTTCTCAGCATGTTCCCGAGAGGCTTTCTCGTGAAAATCTGTGTAATCTTGTGGTTCTAAAAAGGAGCTAAACAAATAGTAATCTTTCAAACTCTACTTTTCACAAGTTCCACAAGCGAAAACCACCCCTTAGGATCGGTAAACCACTGCTCGACTGACAAACCTGCTTCAGAAAACATTTTTATTGCGCTCTCTTTGCTGAACTTCCGGCAAATCTCGGTGTGGATGGTCTCACCTCCTTCGAACGGTACCGATAGATTCAAATCCTTTATCTGCACCGATGTTCTTTGGTTTGCCTGCAAGTGTATCTCCACTTGCTCTTTCTCTTCGTTATAGAATGCAACATGGTCAAAGGCGGATACGTCAAAATCGGCATTCAATTCTCGGTTAATCACATGCAAAACATTCTTATTAAATTCACTGGTAACGCCTTGCGAGTCATTATAAGCTGCCTCCAGAACAGTTTTTTGCTTTATCATATCAAGACCAATCAGAAAACGATCTCCAGGCTTCATCGAATTCGCAACCGTACGGAGAAAAATTTGACTTGCCTCTTCACTAAAGTTCCCAATCGAACTACCGAGAAAAATGATCAATCTGGAGAAGTCGCTGGGTATTACATTTATGTGCCGAGTGTAATCAGCAATGATGCCCAGTACCTTCAACTTTTGGTATTTATTAATCAAATCCATTGACGCGGCTACAAGTGCGGACTCACTGACATCTACCGGAACATATCGCATGTTTTCTCCCTGCGGCTCTTTCGCAGCATCTATGAGTTTGCATATCTTCCAGTTCGCTCCCGAACCCAGTTCAACCAGATCGCCACTTTCAAACGGCTCCATAAATACTGCACTCGCATCTTCTAAGATGGAAAGCTCAGTGCAAGTCTGGTAGTATTCGGGAAGTTTGCATATCTGTTTGTACAGAATTGAGCCGCGCTCATCATAAAAATATTTACTGGGTATAAATTTCTGATCGGCCGTTAAACCGGTAAAAATATCTTTGCTCATTTCATTGCTAAACGAATCAGTTAAATAATTGCGAATCTCAAGTCTTGGGCTTTTGAATGATTGCTGATGTTCCATTGTTACTTTCCTATTTTTTTCTTTTTTTGTGCACATCACACAATAACGCTTTATAAACCGGGAACCCAGAAATCGGGTCGTACTGCTGCAGATCTGTCAACTCGTTGATATTGCCTTCCTGCCACGCTTTCGGTCCCACGTGACAACCACCACCCATGTTTGCCTCCACTGCGCCCTTTACGATGCTATCCGTAACGATAGCGCGCAGAGTAATCTGCCCCCGGGATGTCTTGATGTGGACGAGATCACCATTTTTAATTCCTCGTGCTCGGGCATCGCTTACGTTTATTGTAACAGTCGGCTCCGGGCGCTCTTTCAGCAGGCTTGCAATGCCATGATGCTGTGCATGAAAATCGGTGGTCACCCGCGCGCCGGAATTAAATACCAGCGGGAACTTCTTTGCCATCTCCGGTTGCGAAAGTGGGCTCTCCTGCGACTCTGTATAAACCGGCAGCGGGTCATATCCATGTTCTTCAAGAATGGTCGAGGCAATCTCAAACTTACCGGAAGGGGTGTCAAAGCCTGGTTTACCGTCTGGTCGCAACAGTCCTTTTTCCC
Organism: Candidatus Methanophagales archaeon; assembly: GCA_030612835.1. Lineage (GTDB taxonomy): Archaea > Halobacteriota > Syntropharchaeia > Alkanophagales > Methanospirareceae > Methanophaga. The sequence continues at coordinate 4,857 of JAUWND010000058.1, forward strand.
ATTTTTTGTATTGCATCTTTACGGTTTGCGACTGTACTGTACCCCCTGCTTTATGTACATCGTCAAGCGTAAATCCCGAGCCTTTTAGCACGTGGCGTAACAATTCCTCCTCATTTTGTGGATAAAGATGACCGTATCCCAGACGGTCTGCAAGTTCAGCCAGGATAAAAGAATCATTGCGGGCTTCTCCAATGGGTTCAATTACCCTCTCCCGGATGCGAAAAATCGAACCATAGGTCATATACGATTCAATCTCGTACATGGTTGTTGCAGGTAACACAATATCCGCATACGCGGCATCTGCGGTTAGATGGCGGTCAATGCAGACGAAAAAATCCAGAGCGTTAAGCGTCTTCCGCCAGATTGCTGGTTGTGGCCAGGACGTTATAATAGAGCCACCCAGGATAATCAGAGAACGAATCTTGTAGGGCTTTCCTTTCAAGACCGAATCGGGCAATACGATAGCATGAGATTCTCCTCGGTATGCACTGTAAATAGGAAATTTATCCCGTCCCAAAGCCTTCCGCATATCAGGATTTGCTATATGCCCTGATCGGTTCAAAGGAAAATGATTTTGCCGCATGGTAAAGCAACGTCCTCCGGGCACATCCAGTTGCCCTGCAAGCGCCCAGAGTACAAATATTGCCCGAATCGCCTGCACTCCATTTCCATTATATTCAAGGCCGCTGTACATAGCTGGAGCAGCACCCTTGGCACTGGCGATCCGCCTTGCTAAAGCGACTATGGCCACTGCTGGGACTCCAGTAATCTGCTCCACCACTTCCGGTCTAAAATGATCAAGGACATATCGTGCGAACTCTTCAAAACCACGGGTCCAATCCCTGACGAAAGATTCGCCATATAGTCCTTCTTCAATCAATACGTTGCACATTCCAAGCGCAAGAGCACCATCTGTGCCCGGACGTATAGGAATCCATTCTGCATCTGTGAGGGCGACAGTCTTCGTGCGGCGAGGATCAATGACAACTATCTTGGCTCCCTTTTTATGCGCATCCATGATTTTTTTGAGATTTATGGGCGGACAATCGGTGGCTGGATTGGTGCCCCAAACCACGATGAGGTCACTATTCTCGAAATCCGAAAACATATTTATCTGCATCCCGCCCATGGTGACATGCGGCGCTATCATTGCAAAAGCGACATAGCACAGCGCGCCGACTCCCATGGTGTTGGGCGAGCCAAAAGGGAACAGAACGCTGGATGCCGAAGAAACCGCCACGCCTTCTGGTTGATATACATCGCACAAGGAAAGCTCAAAGCTCCCAGAGCCGGTATATATAGATGTCGCTTCCGGTCCATACTTTGCCTTGATCTCGGACAGTTTATTTACTATAATGTCGTAAGCATCATCCCATGAAATTCGTTCAAAATCATAGGTTCCCTTTTCACCATTTCGGCGCAAGGGATATAGTACACGGTCTTTTGAATAGACAATTTCAGCAGAATGCTCTCCCAGTTTGCAAATCACGCCTAATTCCGCACTTTCGTCCGATCGCACATTTGCGATTCTTCCTCGGTCGTCATAAGTCACTACAACCCCACATCCAGCAGGGCATATACCGCATAACGCGCGACATTCTCGCGCAGTCAATTCGTCCGATTTTTTTTTTAGGCCCATTTAAACCCCCCCACCTCCTATGAAGCAAGAATATAGCGTTCTCTGGTAGTAAGTATTGGTATTATAGTCATTAGATACAGATAAATATTAATGTCCCTTTTTGTGGCCGGTCAAATACACAATGAAAGAGATTCGCACAGAAATAGAAATTGAAGCATCTGCTGAGCGGATATGGCAAATACTCACCGATTTCGCCGTCTTTCCACAGTGGAACCCGTTCATACGCCGAGCCAGCGGGGAGGTCAAGACGGGAGCACGACTCGAAGTATAAATGAACCATGCTCTCAAAGCGCGAGCGGAAGAAGCACATGTACGATACGAAAAAAGTTTTAAAAGCTTACCAAAGAAACATTATACTAGTAGAAAATGCTAGAAGATAGCTCAGAAGAACTTGAGAATGTCAGAAAGGAATGGGATGAACTATCCAAGCGGTATGACGCGTATTTCACCACATTTGAGGGTAAGTTAGACCGGTATTTGAAATGGCGAGTGATAACGGAATGCCTTCCTGAGAATATGGCTGCAAGAATCTTAGATGCTGGTGGGGGAACAGGTATAGTGACCCTGCCATTGGCAAAGATGGGTTACCGAGTAACACTCTGTGACTTGTCACCAGGGCAATTAAGAGTGGCAGAGGATAAATTACAAAAGCAAGGATTATTAGAGAAGGTAGAGTTCAAAGAGGCAGACATTGCCGCTCTCCCCTTTCCTGATGAATCCTTTGATCTTGTACTTTGTGTAAGAGGTCCTATTTCTCTTGCGACCGATTCATTGAAAGCAGCAGGGGAACTTAGCCGGGTAATGAAAATTCGTATATTCTCTTCCTGAAGAGATGCGAAAGGCAACGAACTGGGAAGAGAGATTATACGCTCAAGTTACTGATGTAATTGTCCGTTTTAGCAAGGAGCCATCAATCACCGGGCTAGGAAGCGAACTAATATTGGTGGGCGAGAAGATATGAAATGATATGTGAAATGATATATCTAAAGATATTGAAGCCATTTAAGAGGTAAATGTATGTCAGAAGAACGCAAGAAGGCGGAACTAAAGATTTCAGGAATGACATGCGCGATGTGCGCTACCACCATTGAAAAATCGCTCCTGAGCCAGGACGGAGTTGCAGATGCACAGGTGAACCTTGGAAACGAGACTGCTGTGGTGGAGTACGATTCCGCAAAAGTAAAACTCACTGACCTGGAAAAAGCAGTAACAGATGCAGGTTATGAAGTGATAAATGATAAAGTCGTGCTGAAAATCGGCGGTATGACATGCGCGATGTGCGTAAAAACCATTGAGGACACCCTCAAAAGACTGGATGGAATCAGTATTGTTACTGTAAATCTCAGCGCGGAGAAGGCGTATATCACCTACAACCCCAAAATGGCCACAGTAGCAGATATGAAAAGAGCCATAGAAGACGCGGGCTATCAATATCTTGGTGTAGCGGGCGAAGGGACAGAAGATTTAGAAGAGGTTGCAAGGGAAAGAGACTTAAGAGAAAAACGCAACAGGTTTATTGTCGGATTTGCCGTAGGTATCCCGTTAATGATCCTTATGCGTGTTACGGTTGATTTTCCGTTTTCAATGGCATATTTTATGCTGGTTGTTTCTGCGCCTGCCTTCATTTATGTTAGCCATCAGATATTCAGTGCTGCATATCGTGCACTTAAGAATAGGAATCTCAACATGGATGTGATGTATTCCATGGGTATAGGAGTTGCATTTGTATCAAGCCTTCTGGCTACTTTCGGTATACTTACAGAAGAATTCTTTCTTTTGTTGTGTGGTATTTCATTATAGGCAATACACTCATTTTTGCGCTTACCGCCTTGATTTCTGTCCTTGTTATCGCGTGCCCCTGCGCGCTTGGGCTCGCAACACCCACGGCTGTAACGGTAGGCGTTGGACGTGGCGCGGAACTCGGCGTTCTCATTAAGAATGGCGAAGCCCTTGAAATATCGGAAAAACTTACCACGATCGTATTCGATAAAACGGGAACGCTTACAAGGGGCAAACCAGAAGTTACGGATATTATCGGTACAGAAACTGACGATAGCGAGTTGCTAAGGTTAGTAGCAAGTGTCGAGAAGAACTCACAGCATCCGCTCGCAGAAGCGATCGTGCGAAGAGCGCAGGGTATTGAACTGGCGGAGAGCGAGGGTTTTGATACCTTCGGCGGTAAAGGGGTGACCGCAAAAGTAGAGGGGAAAGAAGTGCTTATAGGGAATAGAATACTTTTTAATGAACGGAATATCTTGTATCCGGAGGTTGAGGCAAAGATAGTTCAGCTCGAAGAGGAAGGAAAGACGGTGATACTCATCGCTATTGATGATGAGATAAGCGGTATAATCGCTATTGCAGACACATTAAAAGAAAGAACGTATTCGTATTGCTAATCTTAAAAACCACGAGATTCCACAAGATTAACACAAGAAATTAAGGTTAATATGGATAGGATAGCCAATAGTTTATTAAAACCTGATTACTATTATCGTTTTCTCGTGAAAATCTGTGTAATCGGGTGGTTATAAAAAGGAGCTAAACAAATACGAAAGAACAAAAGATGCCATCGAAGACTTCAAATCGATGAAGTTTAAAGTCGTCATGATAACAGGCGACAATGCAAGGACTGCAAATGCTGTCGCAGAGCAGATTGGCATCGAGAACGTGTTAGCAGAGGTATTACCACAGGATAAAGCGAATGAAGTGAAGAAACTGCAAGAACGAGGTGCGGTAGTTGCCTTCGTGGGCGATGGCATCAACGATGCACCTGCACTTGCACAGGCGGATGTGGGCATCGCAATAGGTAGCGGCACAGACATAGCAATAGAGAGCGGTGAGATAGTGCTTATAAAGGATGATCTTATAGATGCTGTTGCCGCGGTGCAATTGGGTAAGAAAGTGATGTCGAGGATAAAGCTAAACATATTCTGGGCTTTTGCATATAATGCGGCATTAATTCCTGTTGCGGCAGGAATATTATATCCCGTTTTTAATATTACATTTAAACCAGAACTTGCAGGGCTTGCTATGGCTATGAGCTCTGTAACGGTGGTAACTCTTTCGCTGTTGTTGAAGAGGTATGTGCCACCTGCGAAGAAGAGGGGTAAAAAAACAAAAGGAGGTGATGAATATGGCGATAGATCCGGTATGTAAGATGGAAGTGGACGAGAAGACGGCGAAGATTAAAGCCGAGTATAAAGGGGAAACGTATTACTTCTGTGCTCCAGGATGTAAAAAGGCATTTGAGGAGAATCCAGAAGAGTATCTTGGATAGGCATAAGGACCGCGAACTGCATACACCATGTTAGATGATTTTATATGACTAGAAGGGCAAGGTTGCGAACAATGTCCAGAAGCCATTCTAAATACTAAACGCAGGTTATTCATGCATTCTCATCTATCTAAAAGTTATGAGGTAAAAATGACTGGGAAGTTTCAGCCAAAAGGTGGTATATACGAAGTAAGTTTCGGATTTTATTCCAAAATGGGAGGATATACGACGTTAATGTCTGATATGCCAAAGTTATCTGCAATTCCGCCCTAAACATACTTATGATACCACCATATATTATTAATAGTGCAAAATGTCAAGGGCTAGAAAATTAGGATTGGCTAATAACCAGTTGAATGGTCTTGAGATGTTAAAGGATAATGGCTTGGGGAAGGAGGGTTGATGATGAAGTTTGATGTTAATGTATCGAAGCGGAAGATTCTTGAGTTTTGTAAACGAAAACATATCCGAAGTTTGTCTTTGTTTGGCTCTATTTTGCGTAATGATTTTTCGCGTAGTAGTGATATTGACATGCTTGTTGAATTTGAACCTGATTATGTACCGGGTTTTTTTGATTTGATTGAGATGGAAGAAGAGCTTTCTTCTATGTTCAGCGGGCATAAGGTCGATTTGAGAACTCCCAATGACTTGAGTAGGTACTTTCGTGATGATGTGTTAGCGGAGGCAGAGGCGGTGTACATTGAAAGCTGATTTGGTTCGTGTTCATCATATGTTGGATGCAACCCGTGAAGTACTGGTGTTTTCTACTGATAAAACACGACTTGATCTGGATACTGATCGGATGTTGTGCCTCTCGCTTGTCCATCTATTGGAGATTATTGGTGAGGCAGCCGTTGCAGTATCTTCAGAGTTCCGAGAGAAATATCCTCAAATCCCTTGGAGTGGCATTGTTGGGATGCGTAATCGGCTTATCCACGGCTACTATGACACGATGAGCATATTGTCCTCAACTGCCGAAAAGGGCATAACAGCAGATAACAGAGAGTATCTAGCTCCGCTACACTCCGCCCAAATTCCCCTTCGCAGAACTTCAGATACGCTCGTGACGTTAGCGGAAATGGACAAAACGAGGGGAAAATTAAGATGAAGATTGAAGTTGAATATTTGCAGTTTATGTGGCCAATGAGGCACTTTTTAATAACCTGTGGGGAGATAGGCGGGAAATCAAATATCATAGCGGTCAGTTTTTGCATGCCTGTATCAAAGGAGCCCCCACTTATAGCTTGCGCCATAGGAAAAGAGGCTTATTCATGTAAGTTAATTGAAAGCGCGAAAGAGTTTATTGTAAATGTTCCTCCAAAGGAGCTAAGGCCAAAAATATATTACTGTGGCTTCCATTCAGGATATCAAATAGACAAATTTAAGGAAACCAATTTAACACCACAACCGGCACGCAAAGTAAGAGCACCTATTATTAAGGAATGTGTAGCTCATATGGAATGCAAAGTTAAACAAGAAATAGAAACAGGAGATAAAAATTTGTTTATAAGTGAAGTGGTAGAGGCGTATGCAGATGAAGCTATTGTGAAGGGTGAAAGGAAGGCCGAGTATGCAAAAGGCGATTTTCCACGGAAAGTATACTCTACAAGATTTAAAAGATGGTTAAGTACGGCTCAACGTAAATAATGAGCCGCGAAATAAAATAAAATGATGTGACAACACATTTCCGACACTGATTTACACTGATTTACACAGATTGATCTTTTTTGTTACTTTTCATACGACGTTTTATCGTCAGATAGCAGAAGCACCCAAAATTAATTAGACGTTTGTGATTTTCATCTGTGTTAATCTGCGTTAATCTGTGTCCATAAAATACTTTTTGTATGATACTCCTTTCTTTTCTCTTGGTTTGGTTTTGTGGGCCATAAATACTTAACCGAACACACATGCGTCTATATTGAACTCAACCTAGAGGAGCTAGAAAGTGCAAACTTTTAGTTGGAGAGGAAAATTTTTAAAAACATCATACACAATGAGAATTATAATATGGGATACATTATAAATTAAATTATAGAAAACATAGGGGTGGGTGGACACTCCGTAGGGGGTGAAAGTATCATGACAAAGCAACAGAATAACCAAAAAGAAGTTGACTCGACTACTGAAAAATTGAGGATATTAATGCCTTACTGGATTAGTCATAATAATCAACATATTCAGGATAAGGAGAAGTGGCTCAGGAAAATAGAGAATATAGGGCTTAAAGAGGCAGCTCACGAATTAGAAGAGTCTATTAGAATTTTAAAAGAAGCGAATAGACATATTGAATTAGCAAATAAGAAGATGGAAGAAAATAGTGTTTCAAGACCGGGAGAGATACTCGAAACAGAGGAGATACATAAAATATCAAAAAAAATTAAACAAACAGAAGGAATCATGTGCTTTGAGCTGAAGCAGATCGGAGTTATTCGAACTCCGTATACTGATAATGCACCGTATCAGCCAGTGGAAGAGGACGATGGGGATTTCCGTATAGTAATTGAGCCCCAATATACCGAAGGAATCTATAAACTTGCCGGATTTCGCTATATCTATGTTATTTACTATATACATCATGTAAAGCGAGAGCCGTCAATGATTGTGTCTCCTCCATGGGCGGGTGGTATAAAGGTAGGCGTGTTTGCAAGCAGGTCCCCTGTTCGCCCGAATCACATCGGGCTTAGCATTGTTCGTATAAAAGGCATCATAAATAACGAGATTTTAACATCGGACTTGGATGTGTTCGATGGAACCCCGGTACTTGATATCAAGCCATATATAAAGGATCTGGATGTAAAACCCGATGCTAATTATGGCTGGATCGAAGAGATGGAGGACCATGAACATCTCCTTTTGCATATTAAAGGTATCCCCCATGATTATTAAATAAAATGCAGATGAATGCAACTTCATCAATGATATTAAATCAGTGTATTTGTATAGCTAACTAAAGAAACCACGAGATTTCACAAGATTAACACAACACTATAATTTTCTTTTTTACAAAAAGAAAATTTAGCCTGTGCTAAAAGAAAAAGATAAATATTCGTTTTGTAAAGCTTTTCTTTTTAAGAAAAGGTTTGTGAAAATCTGTGTAATCTGGTGGTTATAAAAAGGAGCTAAACAAATACATTTTATATACTATACATACCCAAACGTATTTAAAAGTTAGTTAGAGAGTGAAAATTATTGTACCAGAGGAGGATGAGATCATGAAAGAAGAAAAAGAAAGATATTTGACCACGAACCAGGGTGTTCCGGTTACGGACAACCAGAACTCGTTGACCGTTGGCGAACGCGGTCCTGTGTTGTTACAAGACGTCCAGTTTATCGAGAAGATGGCTCATTTTGATAGGGAACGCATCCCAGAAAGGGTTGTCCACGCCAAGGGCGCAGGGGCACACGGCTATTTTCAGGTTTACAAGAGCATGGAACATTATACGAAGGCGGAGTTCCTTCAGGACCCCGATAAAAAGACACCGGTATTTATACGGTTTTCTACTGTAACCGGTGGCCGTGGCTCTGCTGATACCGTGCGTGATCCCCGCGGATTTGCCGTTAAGTTCTACACTGATGCGGGAAACTACGATCTTGTAGGAAACAACCTGCCCGTCTTCTTCATCCGGGACGCCATCAAGTTCCCGGATATGGTTCATGCCTTCAAGGGAGCACCGGATAGCAATATCCCATCGGCTTCTTCCGCGCATAACCGCTTTTGGGATTTTATATCCTTGACACCGGAATCAACCCACATGAGTACCTGGCTCTTTTCCGCCCGCGGGACGCCCAAAAGCTACCGTATGCAGGAAGGTTTTGGCGTC
>JAUWND010000061.1 GCA_030612835.1 Candidatus Methanophagales archaeon
CCTTTTCGTATTTCTCATCTGTACTCGATTTCGATTTACTTTCTATGTACTTGTTTAGGGTCGAACGTAATTCGGGTGGTCCAAGGTATATATATTGTTCGATTTTATCCCAAAACCTGAAATGTTCTTTGACTCCTTCACCATTACTATTTCTACGTTCGGGAGACAATTTAAAAAAGATATTTTCATCCGTTATTTTAGAATGTAATTTGCCAACAAGACATTCCATTTCTTTAACATCTCGCTCCATTATCATAAATTCAGTGTGTTTTCTAACTTGAAGGACATTCCACCAAGTTATACCAACCAGAAGCACAAAGAGAATAATATTGATTATTGTACTAATAGCACTCAAATCCAATTGCCCATTATTAAAGAAGACATCTGTAATATTCATGTTTCAACCTCATGTTTTAAGCCCCAACCACGCCACTTAAGCACGACCGCCGATGACTTAAACTACACTATTAATACACGTACGTCACAGGAATATAAAAACTTTTCGATTTTTTATTTTTGATGCGTCCCCCCAAAAAGTTTGTTATAGAGCGATGTGTACCATGTTTTGTGCGCTCTAAGTTTCTCCTTTTCTTCAGCTATTACCGGTACAGAATCGATCTTCTCGTAACCCTTCTGCCCCAATATATAGTTCTCCACCACTTCTCAGCCATGTCTATAATCTCAATATCCAACTCTTTGCAGGTTTCCCTGATAATTTCTTCTGCCGCTTCCGCGACTTTACCTTCCAATACCTTCTCGCGATACTTCGGCGAAAAAACAAAATGATGATCAACCCAGCATCTTAGTCATGCACCCCGCTATCAGACCGCCGATAGCATCATCCATGAAAACACCCAAGCGGCTCAATATCCCTGGCTTCCTCGTGTCATAATAGATGAAATTAAAAAGCGCTTTCTTGCCGCCTATGTATTCTGCTATGTCGAGTCCAATGAGCTCGTCAGCGACAATACAGGCTGCGTCCGTCTCTCCCGCTTCTCCCGCTCGGCCTTTATTTATCTCTTCCTCATCAGAATGAAGTGCCGCAGCCAACAGCAGAGCTATATTTATATCAGAACATTCCACTTTTATCGTCTCTTCCAGCCTCTTTTTTAGCTCTTCTCTATCCCCTTCTTCGCCTTCTACTGGTACATAGAGCTCCAAAGCCGTTGATACCATATCGTCCAAATATATCCCTCGCTCTTCCAGCCTTATAAGTATCGACCTATCCGTGCTCAACTTATCGTGACAATAAAGGGCGGCTTTTACGCCTTCTCGTACAATTTCGTAGATTGTCTGCCCTAATTCTGTCGCTTTACCTGCAAATAATTCCTCTTTTGTTTCTCCTCCGTCCGTTTCATAACAAGCCACAACTACGGAATCAGTATAGTCGCCCGTGAAGAGGTCACCTTTTTCGTCGTGCACATCGAGATCGTAGAAAGCCGCGGTTTTCGCTTCTGTTGCTACAATTAGCACATTCGCCATTGCGGACTGTGTCAAATTCTTGTCTATCAACAGGATTATGTTTACTGTTGATTTTGATATGCCTGCGGTTATAATAGCTGTTATATCTCGCTTCTCTATGATCCTTGCATTCTTCATAGGAACAGCAGTCATCATTCCGACAGTCTCTTTACTTGCTAAACCTATCTCCTTGAATAGCGAGTCAAAAAGAACAAAAGCGTTTCCATTGAAATTCGTATCAACATTCACGTTTAATATCGTCTTCGCACTAACGAAACCACCGTTATAAATTGCAGAACTAAGAACTTTGAAATCACCATGCACAGCAATATAATCTTGCGTTCTCTTTATTTGCATCTCTTTTCTGAATTCCTTGCTATAAAATTAAGAACTCTGGGATTTATAAACAATCTCATTCATCGCAACAAATTTCAGGGCGGCTGAATAAACATTAAATACAATATGCGATAGATGAGGATCATGGAAGAAACCATAAAGAAAATTGGGGTTTTGGATGAGCATGCAATAAGTGCCGCCAGGGCGAGGCAGGACATTCTAACAAAGCCCGCAGGTAGTTTGGGAACTTTAGAAGACATATCCACAAAAGTTGCCGGAATTACGGGCAATGCCATGCCAAAGATGAAGGACAAAGTGATTATAACAATGGCGGGGGACCACGGCGTTACCGATGATGGTGTGAGCGCATATCCAAAGGAAGTTACCGCTCAGATGGTTCACAACTTCCTTAATGATGGTGCGGCAATAAATGTGCTGGCAAGACATGCAAGGGCTAGGGTAGTCATTGTCGATATGGGTGTAGCGGTGGACTTTACCCATGAACGATTAGTGTCTAAGAAAATCGCATACGGGACTGCTAATATGGCCAAGGGACCTGCAATGAGTTATGAAGATGCTGTGCGATCTATTGAAGCGGGGATAGAAGTCTTTGAATCAGAAGCTAAAAAGGGCGTGGATATTGTTGGCGTTGGCGATATGGGTATAGGGAATACAACTTCGAGCAGTGCGATTGTAGCGGTAATAACCGGCGAGGATGTGGAAACAGTAACGGGCAGGGGAACTGGCATTGACGATGCAGGACTTGAGAAGAAGATAGGGGTGATAGAGGAAGCAATAAGAGTTAACAAACCAAACATTAAAGACGCAATAGATGTTCTTGCAAAAGTAGGCGGTTTTGAGATAGGCGGGATGGCCGGAGTTATATTAGCAGCGGCATCGCATAGGGTTCCTGTTGTTATTGACGGGTTTATATCGGGCACAGCAGCTTTAGTTGCTTATGGGTTAGCACCCCCGGTGAAGGATTATATGATTGCAGCACATCGGTCAGTAGAAAGGGGACATTCCGTCACCCTTGATTATATTGGTTTAAAACCTTTACTTGACCTGGATATGCGGCTTGGCGAGGGAACCGGGGCGGCATTAGGGATAAGCATCGTGGATGCAGCTTGTAAAATATTGGGTGAGATGGCTACTTTTGAAGATGCTGACGTTTCAGAAAAGGATTAATTATTCTTACTGAAATGCAGAGTCTTTTTATACCAGGGTTTTATAATTTTTTAAAGAAATGAAAATCGAAGTGAATTGAACGAAATGAATGGGCAGCAGTTTCAGGAGGAGGTGCAGTATTTCAACTGCCGGATGGGAGAGGTTATCGAACAGAAGATGCAGCGGTGCTCAAATGTGATCCTACATGATGCACTGAACTATATACGGGATACGGGTGGAAAGCGACTGCGACCTATTATATGCCTTCTATCAGCGGAGGCGGTTGGTGGCTCACGGGAAAAGGCGATGACTACCGCAATAGCGATTGAGCTCCTTCATAACGCTTCTCTGGTTCATGACGACATCATAGATGACAATTACGTAAGAAGGAAAAGCCCTTCTAATCCCGCGATGTATGGCGAAAAAAAGGCGATTGTGATTGGTGATTTCTTGTTTGGGGTTTCTTGTGAGATGCTTGCAAAGTGCGGAGTGCCGGAAGTAGTGGGGTTGGTCTCGAGTGCGGTCTCGGACATAGCTATGGGTGAGTATCTGGAGTTCTCGTTAAGAACCTTACAAGAGACGACAGAGCAATCATACATGGAAGTGGCGACGCTGAAAACTGCTTCTACCTTTATGGCTAGTGCGGAAGCAGGCGCAATGCTTGGCGGCGGAAGCGAAGCGGAAATCGAAAATCTTCGCAACTATGGTAAAAACGTGGGGATTGCTTTTCAGATTCAAGATGACATCTTAGATATTTGTGGTGATCCCGCGAAAACCGGAAAGCCTGTTGGATTGGACATTAAAAATGGTGAGAGAACTATTCTTGTTATCCACGCATTGAACCATTCCGAACGTTCAGAAAGGGAATATATAAGCGAGATCATGACCGGTAAAAGAGAGCTTGACCGTTTTGACATTGACCGGATGAGAGAGCTATTTATAAAGTCCGGCTCAATAGACTACGCACTTCAGCTCTCTAATAAGCTCGTAATGGGTGCAAAGAGTAGCATTGCCGGGCTCAAAGAATCAGAAGCGAAGTCAAAACTACAATTTATTACTGACTTAACTGCGGAAAGAATAAAAAATCAGGCCTTAGACGTCTTTATACAATCCGCCAATCATTTGTATACACATTAAACCTTTTATCGCGGGCGAAACCGACAAGGGTCATTCCAAATTCGTCTGCTTCCTTTACCGCGAGAGCAGTAGGTGCGGAAACGCTTATTGTTATTGGGAAACCGGCGCAGATCTCCTTCTTCACTGTCGTGTACGTTTGTCGGCAAGAAGTAACAAAAACGCTTTCGGAGGTTGCTATCCCTTTCGTAATGCACGCGCCTACGAGTTTGTCTATTGCGCAGTGCCGGCTTACATCTTCGATAAGGATGGTGTCGGTTCCTCGACTAAAAGCGGCAACTACATGAGTGCCCCCAGTCGCCTTAAACAATATACCGCCTTCTTCTAACTCGTTTACATATGCAAACACATCTTCCTTCTTTATTCTCAACTGAGTGTTAACCGTTAAAGGATTTCGATAGACTTCCTTTTCTAGCGTAACCAATATTTCATATATCGCGGGATCTACCTCTTTGACTTCTATGTTCGTGATATAGGCAGGATCAAGCCCTCCGGTTGTTAAATATCCGATTGCGAGCTCTTCAAAATGATAAGGTAAGCAAAATAATTGGGTGCACAATCTACCATCAACTTTTAGCCTTGCTTTCGCTTCACGAACGACGGAATCAGCTCTATGTTGCCGTCCAGCTTCGGAAATAGAGTTAATTTCCACGGTGATGGATCCGTCATCCTTCATCTTTTGATTATCGCTCATAAAACTTTGTTTATCTAATAATATTTCTCTCTCCTCATTGCATACAAATCTCTTTTATCACCTTCAAATTATCTAATCTTAGAAGCCAAAGCACCCCTTTCCGTTTCTTTTGTTACACCTTCTCGCTTTCTTCGCTATCGTCATTTTAGCGACAAACAGCAACCTACTATTATTCCCTCTAAGTTCACATCAAAGAACGAAAAATCATCCAACAAATCCGCTTTCAGCGATTTCGATGCACCTTCTATATATACCTTCTAACCGAATATCCGCTACGGTTTCACCGCCTTCTTCTCTAAAAACGATCCTCACCTCAACCCCGCCCTTCCCCCTTCTCATGTATACCTGATATTCCATCTCAGAGAAAGTATCACTGAGATACAGGTGCTCTCGGAGAGTGGTATTCTTCTTGCTAAAGATGAAGCTGATAAGCTTCTCCACTGACTTTATATCGGCCTTAAACGTCACATTCAAACGTTCAATTGTCTTTTCGGGCTCGATCTTCTCTCTCTCCGCTTTGTATATATCCACACTCCCAGCACTTATCTTGGAATACAACTCATCGAAAAAAACCGAAAGCTTTTTATGTTGCTATACAAAAAGATAAATCCATGAGTATGGAAGTATGGGTACTGATAGCCCTCGCGGGTATAGCCGTGTTGTCATCTTTAGGAGTTCTGCTCAGTAAAGATAACTTCTACTCTTCGCTATACATGTCTGCGACATTGATCTTTGTAGCGAGCATTTACGCTATCTTCAATCTCCAGCCCGTCTTCGTTTTAATCGTGTTCATCTTTGTAGGTGCGATAGGTATAGTAACAGTGGCTGTGGCAGCGACATATAGGTCAGATCCCGAAAGCCAATTTTCAAAGCCATGGGCAGTTCTGGTGGTCATAACCGCAGCGGTCGTCGGCTTCGCAATTTACAGTTACAAAATGCTCAATCCAAATCTGTCTTCCAGCTTGATCAAATTCGAGCTCATAAATTTTATGGCACAACCAGAATATTTAATACTTGTTTTATCGCTGGTGGCGCTTGTTGTGCTTCTACTGTTATCGGTATTAAAAATGGTTGCAGGGGGGACGGAGGACTAAATGGTAGCGATTGATATGACGACGGCATCTATAATCTACGTTACCTCTTTTGTAATCCTACTTATAGGCTATCTCACAGCGATTTCAAGTAAAGATGTAATCAGGCTACTTATATCTCTGGAGATGATGTTTGGAGCAGTGTTCCTGGCATTGATCCCGCTCTTCTCTGTTGCGATTCTTGCAAATGCAGCCTTTGGTATCGCAATTGTCACGATCTTCACGAGCAGTGGCGAACTTTTAATTTTAATCGCTGCAATTGGTATACTTGACCGACAGAAGAAGGATATTCACACAAATGTGATTAAGATAGGAGGGGATAGAGTATGATTATGCTTTACGTCTTGCTATTACCCTTAATAGTTGTCTGTCTAGCACCGCTTTTATCATCAAAGAAAGCGACATATCTTTCTGCAATCTCATTTTTAGTACCTTTTTTTGCTATCCTATACTGTATACTCAAGGGGTGTACGCCTGAGATATCTATAGTGACCCTTTCCGCGCCAATAGGCGAGATTTATCTTAACTTTGACTATATAGCACATGCGTTTGGACTTACAATTTGTATTGTTTCTGCAATGGTCGCCCTTTTCGCTCTTCCATATATGGTACACCGATTTGAGGAGATGGAACTAAATGTGGAAAGCGAGTTCAAGAAATACATATTCTTATACCAATTTTATGCGGTTTCGATGTTGTGGTTAGTTTACAGTGGAAATCTCATCCTGCTGTATGTCTTCTTAGAGATTGCACTTATTACGGCGTTCTTCCTCATTTACTTCTATGGCTATGGTAACAGGAAGTGGGTGGGGCAATTATACCTAATTTGGAGTTTAATTGCCGGTGTGCTTGCGCTGGCAGGGATAATAATAATAGGAGTTACTAATGGTACGCTTGCCCTCAATGCGTTACTGCCACCTTTTGCCACGGTCGGTATGATCGCATGGACGCTTATCTTTATCGGTATGGTAATAGAACTTCCGGTCTTAGGGCCTCATGTATGGCTTCCGTGGGCACATGCGGAATCGCCTACACCTTTGAGTGCATTGCTAAGCCCATTAACTGTGGGTCTGGCGGGTTATGTTTTGCTGAGGATTGCACTTATAGATTACTCCTTTATTGCCGCCTATCGAATGCCAATACTTATCTACGCGATATTTTCGAGCATTTATGCGGGCTTTTCGGTATTCAAGCAGACAGACTTTAAGCGACTGTTAGCGTATTCCACGGTATCACAGATGGGTTATATGTTGGTAGCGCTCTGTCTTGGACCTTTTGGGCTCGTCGGATTGGTTATCCAGTACATGTCGCATGCATTCGGTAAGTCGATTTTGTTCTCGAGCGCGGGCGGGATTATCGCCGTCCATCATGGTCTGAGAGATCTTAATAAGATGGGTGGATTGCACGATTCCATACCAACGCTCTCAAATGCAGCGGTAATCGGATTTCTGAACCTTGGTGGTATGTTGACAATAGGTATGATCGGTGAATTTTTCATATTGCGGGGTGTTGTAGAAACGTTCGGCATAAGTATGAAGAGCCTACCAATTCTCCTGGCTGTTATATTCATGTTCATTCTCTCTGTTTGGTATGGTTTTTACACGGTACGAAAGGTATTCTATGGTAAACCGAAGGACACGAAGAGGTTGGAGATAAGCAGATACTATTATGTGCCACTATTTATCATTGGCATTGTCTCGGTGTTGCTTGTTTTCCCACCACTGTCAACAGCATTGATTCCTGGGCTTAACTCTCTCATTCAGACATTAATGGGACTGCAGGTAGCTGCCGTAGGGGGTGTTTTGCCATGAGCAATGAGCTTATTTTCCTGCTGCTTTTCTTAGCTCCAGTTGTTAGCAGTATCCCTATTGCTTTAGCATACAAGAGTAAGGGATGGACGGATAAGCTGCCTTATCTCTCGGTATTCGGCATCTTCATCTCGGTAGTGATGAGCATTTACATTCTTATTAACTTAGAGGGACAGTACACTTACCCCTGGATACCCGATCTCGGAATAAACTTTGTCTTTATGATCGATTATTTAAGCAGCTATATGGGCGTTATAACCGCAGTTATAGCGTTCTTCATCGCTATTTACGGTCTTGAGTATATGAAAGGTGATTACAGACCAGGCTGGTACTGGTTCTGCTACAACCTCTTCACGGCATCAATGCTACTCGTTGTGTATAGCGACAACCTATTCCTGCTCTTTGTGGGCTGGGAAGGTCTGGGCGCGGCATCATGGGGGTTAATCGGACACTGGTTCAGGGATGATGATGATATAGCTTATGTAGGTAAGGCAGGAAGGAAGGTGGGCCCGCTTGAATTTAGCTGGCCACCGAGCTTTGGCGGTTGGAGGGCGATTTCAACGATAAGATTGGGCGATGTGCCGATGTTCCTAGCAATCGCAGCGATATGGGTATTCGCAGGCACTCTAAACATATCAGAGATAGATTGGCACACGCTGTTTATAACTCTTGGCGCTGCGGGAACAATAATTCTTATGGTTTGTTTGCTTATGGGGCTATTCACGAAATCGGCGCAAGTTCCCTTCAGCGAGTGGCTTATGACTGCAATGACTGGCCCCACAACCGTTAGCGCACTCTTGCACAGTGCGACTATGGTAGCAGCAGGTGCTTTTGTATTCCTCAAGCTTACCTGGTATATGAAACCCTGGGACTTGCATGATGTGCCCGGGCTCGAGTATGTTTTTATCTTCGTTCTCGCAATCGGACTCATATCCGGCTTATATGGTGCGCTTTGTGGAACAGGGATGCGGGAGCGGAAGGTTCTGCTTGCATCGTCCACGATGTCGAGTATCGGTTTGATGTTTGCAGCGGCAGCCACTTCTTACTGGATTGGAATAGAAGTAGCGGGTATGAATTTGGCGTTGCTCGTTGCGTTCTGGTATATGGCGATCCATGCATTTGCAAAAGCGAGTTTGTTCCTTGTAGCAGGTCACTTGATTCATGGCACACACAGCCGGTTCCTATGCGGCGATTTCGAGTTTGGGAAGCGAATGAAAACAGCTTTTGCCGTTACCATCATCGCCTCGTTATTCCTCGTGGGGATACCACTACTCACCGCTTACTGGGTGAAATCATCGATGGATGTTCTGTATGAACATCTCTGGCTTCATCATGACATGGCTCTGCCCCTTGTGCTTCTAATAGTTATTTCATTACTCTATTCCGCAGTTCTTGCAAAGTTCCTCAGCTTGAACTTCATAAAGGGTCAGAAACCTGAGCACGAGCATTTAGAAGGTGGCGGGTTGATGAAACTCGGATACGTACTGATGGCATCTGTGCTTTTTGTGATCTCTTGCGGTATTATCCTTTTCGAGGAGGCTGAGCACTTCCGACACGCAGGGGGCGAAGCGATGTCCATTGGCGTGGGCCTGGCAATACTTGTAGTTTTTATTGTTGCCGTATACAAGCCAAGTATAAGCGCTCTTTCAAGATTTGGCAGTTTCCTCAGCGACCGGATGTATCTACCATATCTTAACGATTATATTCTACCGAAGATAGGCTTTTTCATCTCTCATATCCTTGATGATTATGTAAACCCTGCGATAGATGGATTCTTCAATACAAAAGTGATACCGGGCTTATTCGGCTGGACTTCAAGAAGAATCAGGGCTATTCAGTCAGGATACCTCAGTAGGTACATCAACATCGTTCTTGGTCTTGTGATGATTATCCTTGTGATAGTAGTAATATTGGTAAGGGGGGTGTGGCAGTAATGGACTTGACGGTGATTTTAGGAATGCTGGTGGCACTAGTAATTCTAACGCTATGTGCTGTTTTCTCCTATATATATCGTGATTTAGGGCTCATAGGTGCGATAGTAGCAGCCGTAATAGCTTTTGGGGCTGTTTCGAGTTTCAAGCCAGAACTCACAATTTATTGTGCCTTTGTTTTCGTAATAGGGATTATCAACCTGTTTTCGTTAAAAGCGATAAAGAGTGTAATTCAGGGTGTTGACTACGGCTTAGTAGGGCTGATGATACTTGCAACCATGTACATTTTTACTACGCAGGACCTTGCAATGATCCTGGTAGCATTTGTTCTCGTTTCTGTGCCAACGTACATCTTAGTTATGATTAGAGAGGGCGGCACAAACGTAGAAGTTGGTATCAAGTATATTACGTTTATGGTTTTAGCCACCGTTCTGTTTTTGATCGGTGCGGTTATCTTAGCATACACAAAGAGTGCACCTAACGCTATACTCTACATACTTGGCTACGTGATGCTTGTATTAGGGTTAAGTATAGAAGTGGGCGTTGCACCGTTACACGAATGGGTTCCGGATGTATTCACAAGTGCGGACCCTATCCCAATGTCAATTATCGCTTCTCTTGCAAAGATCGTTCCATTTATCGTAGCTCTATGGGTACTAATTTACAGTGCCTGCGCTCTAACAGCATCAATAACTGTCTTTACTGCTGTGCTCGCAGCTATATCTATGTTTACCGGTAATATAGGTGCATTGACCTCAAAGGAACCTGCAAGAGTGCTTGCATATTCCACTGTTGCCAATATGGGCTATATTTTAACCTGTTTGGTGGTGGCCATAAATCCGGAGCCCGCGTTTATCTGCTTTGCACTCGTCGGTCTAGTGCTCATGTTGTTTGCGAACGCAGCAGGAAAGATAGGGTTCTTCAATGCGATAAAGGGCAAAGGCGCATATTCACCGCTGATGTATATGCTTGCTTTCTCTTTCATCGGCTTGCCACCGCTAATGGGATTCTGGGGTAAATTCTTTATTCTCGCCTCGCTGGTTAATGTTGGGCTTTTCTTGGGTGATTCTGGGCTCATCTATTACATATTGGCTGCAATTGTGGTTATAAATTCCGCTATATCTGTTCCGTATTACCTGCGGCTCGCACGTGATCTTGGCGGTGAATGGCAGCTTAATCTTGCAAACGTCATTTCGCTCGTTGCAGTAATAATAGTTTTTATTACGGTTGCATTTATACCCGTTGATTGGTTCATAAATAGTATGGCGGTCGTGGCTCAAACGATAGGAGTGGTAATATAGGTGTAGTGTAAAAAATGATAGAGGCTATATTGTTAATCGGAGTGATATTATTGATCTGTGTGCTGGTAGATGGGGTACTACTCGCGCTCGTTAAAATATTGCCGCGATATGATCTGACAGAGATAAAAACGATGAGGTGGGAAGCGGGTAATCCACCGATGAAAAATCCTAAATATGCGCTTCCTATGCAGTATTTCGGGTACATGTTCCTGTTTATGGCTGCGGAACCAATAATTGTCATTCTGTTCCTGTTCGCAGCATGTCCAGGCTTAAACTTTACGGTGCTTCTACTGCTATCTATGCTGCTACTCTTACCGGCGATATATGTAGGGTATAAGATAGCGGGGGTAATGGCAGAGTAAAAGCTATAAAAAAGTTAAAATATAAGATAATAGAGGTGACGAGAAAACAAAAATGGAAGACTATAAGAACGCGAATGTACGCAACCTCAATTCAGGAATACTTTCTCCATTCAGGAGATGGTCATCGAAGTGGAGCCTATGGCCTTGCCACTTCATCACCTCTTGTTGTGGCGTTGAGCTCGCCCATGCATTTGCATCAGGCTATGATGGTGAGCGATTAGGCACGTTGAACCTGGGCATTTCGCGACAGTCAAATTATATAATAATAGAAGGTACGATAACAAGGAAGATGGCGAGGGCACTGCAATTTGTGTGGGGGCAGATGCCCGACCCGAAGTTTGTGAACGTGATAGGCGCCTGTGGCCAAAGAGGCGGGATATTCTGGAACAGTTATAATATAACTCACCCTTCGGATATAGTGCCTGTAGATGCGTTTATCCCCGGCTGTCCAATAACGCCGGAAGCTCTTTTGAGGGGTGTGAGGGCAACTCAGGACAAGATCGTGGGGATAGACCGGAAGACGATAGAATTTAAGAGAGTGGAGTTGCCGTTTGAGAAGCAACTGGAAGAGCGGATGGTACCGACTTCGCCGAAGGTATTTGCTCCGACACCGGCAATTAGAGTGGACGTTGGACGTGATGTGGACTGGGGGAAAGAGCTGAAGGAGAATCTAAAACGAGATCTCAACGGCCTTTATGAATCCATAACGATTACCGACACGAACAGTATAGCGATCAAAACGACACGAGAGAACCTGAAAGAGGTTGCGGAGAAGCTCAAGGACCAGATGAAGGTGGACCATGTGAAGAGCGTGAATGTGATAGAAGTACCACATGAGCGAAAATTTATTGTAGAATATATAGCATCAAGTTATACGGACGAGGCGTTGATGCCGGTTCTCATAACGGTTTTCACCGAGATCGGACTGAAAGACCCGAAAGTTGATAGTCTTACATCTATCTGGGAGAGTGCAAATTATTCAGAACGAGAAATGCATGAGTTCTTTGGTGTTTGGTTTGACGGTAACAAAGGGATGGGTCGGAAGTTCATCCTTGCCCCGGATACGCCGGATTTACCATTGAGGAAAGAATTCAAGATCCCCGAGGAACGCTACGTGTATGAAAAGGGCATGTCACTTGACGAGCTTATGGTGCCCATAGAGCCGCCAAAGGACCTGTACACCCCAATACCCGAAGAATTCCTCGAAGGCGCTTATGATAAGGACGAGATTATCGTCCCAATAGGCCCGCATCATGCAGGAAGCGGGCATCTCAGGGTGACATTCAGGATAAAGGGTGATATAATCGTAGATGCTATTCCGGAACCCGGATTTGTACACCGGTCAATGGAGAAGCTTGCGGAGAACAAGTTATATATCCAGAACGTGCCGTTATTTGAGCGATTGGCGATAAATGACCCGGTGAACATGAACTTAGGGTATGTCCGGACGTTAGAGAATGCGTTAGGGATTGAAGTGCCAGAAAGAGCGCAGTATTTGAGGACGATAATGGCAGAACTGTCGCGAGTAGAAGCGTTCTATTACGATGCGGGGATATTTTCACTCTTCTTTGGACATACAACGGGCTTTATGTATGCTATGGCGATCCGGGAAATGGTAATAGAAGTATTGATGAAAATTTCAGGCTCGAGAAGTGCTCCTTCATTCCTGGTACCAGGCGGAATGCGGCGAGATATTACAGATGACGTGCTCAAAGTAATAGATAATCTCACTTTTGCAATACATAAAAGGATGAAGAAGTTTGAGGATATATTTGTGTATAACCCTGTGACGATAGCAAGAGCGAAGGGTGTGGGCGTACTGACGAAGGCGGATGCGATACGATGCGGTATGGTGGGTCCGTTTTTGAGAGCGTCAGGTGTAAATTACGACCTCCGAAAGATAGCACCCTATGAAGCTTATGACAAGCTCAATTGGGAAGTCACAACGGGCGATGACGGTGATTGTCTCGGGCGGTTCCTGGGTAGGTTATCAGAGATAAAACAAAGCATACGGATAATAAAGCAGGCGGTAGACGCGGTGAAGCGGATACCGGGGCCGATTTTGAGTGAAGACGTGCTCGGCGAATACAAAGAGGCTGCAAATGATATAAAGGGCAATTTCTTTAGAGTCT
>JAUWND010000047.1 GCA_030612835.1 Candidatus Methanophagales archaeon
ACTCCGAAAGAGATTTGAACGTCTTTGTAATTGGTTAACTGAAAAACGGGTGGAAGATACAGATGGCAAGAGATTGGTTTTTAAGGTTGGAACCTCATAATCTAATATTACAAAAAAGGTGCTATTTCAGAAATCCCTACAATAGCTTGCTGTATATATTTTTATCCCAAAACTCCCAAACACCCGAACTCTCAAACTCACAACTCCCGCTCAAACATGCGCCCAATTATCCTTTCCGTGACGTCAATACCGCAACTGAGTTTTATACCTTTTCCCGATGGTGTCGCATTGACCTCAAGCACAAACAATCCCTCGTCTCCTTCTATCAAATCAACGCCCGCGAAGTCCGCACCCACCGCCTTTGTCGCATTTACTGCCAGTGCACGCATCTCCTCTGTTAGCACACACATAAGTGGTGTACCGCCCTGACTCAAGTTACTAATAAACGACCCCGTCTGCGAAATCCGATAGATAGCACCTAACGCTTCCTCACCAACCACAAATACTCGTATGTCGCGTCCGGGATTAGGCACGAACTGCTGTAAATAAAGCACGCCCCGTTCTTTTAGTAGCGTTGCGAGTTTCTGCTTCAGGTCGGGCTGAGCGTTTTCGAGCTTGAATATTCCTTTGCCCTGGCTGCCGAAGGTAGGTTTTGCTACTACAATTCCAAATTCTTTTGTTGCTTTCAACGCGACACCCAAATCGGAAGTGACTACCGTATGCGGTATAGGGAGCTGTGCCTGTTTGAAGAGATAGAAGGAGAAGAACTTGTTTGCTGCGTTCTGAATTGCTGTAGGCGAGTTCATAACCGGTATATTCGCAGTTTCAAATTGCCTGAGCAGATCGAACTTAAAAGAAATCTGCTCCAGGGCGAAACTGATGCCAACGTCTCTGACAATGATCGCGTCGAGTGCTAATATGCCGTTTAAATCGGTATCGAAGATAGCGAAATCGGAAGCGGAGATGGAAGCGCTTAACGTAGAGAGGTTAATTGGTATTGCGTTCGCACCTCTTTTGCGAATGTTCGTCAAGAAGGCGTTCGCTGTCCAGTCGTCCGGGTCGGTTAGGATAACGCCAATATTTGCGGTTTTTGTGTTTTTGTCTGGATTGTGCATTTTTTTGTTTTTAATTATCATCTCTTCCTGTGTCAAAAGCGAAATCCATCACTTCTGCTACTATATATTTTTGCAAGCAAAAAGGTTTAAGACATTTTGTTTACAAAAAAGCGAGAAAATAAATTGTTGACACAGATTAACACAACACTTTTTCTTTTTTACAAAAAGAAAACCTGTGCTAAAAGAAAAACACAAATGTTCTTTTGGTAAAGCTTTTCTTTTTAAGAAAAGGTTTGTGTAAATCCGTGTAAATCTGAGTCCCAAACTAAATTAAATTTATAGGTAGAAGTTATACCTTATTATATATACACGGAAAAACTTTAATGGCTCCAATACAATCTTAGCGATATGAGGTGATAAAATGGAAGAGATAATAGACATAAACGAGTTTGCAAAGCTCGACCTGCGAATAGGAAAGATAGAGAATGCCGAGAGAGTAGAGGGTAGCAAGAAGCTAATCAAGCTCGAAGTAGATGTAGGAGCTGAAACGAGACAGCTTGTTGCCGGAATTGCAGAGGAATATAATCCTGAGAGTTTGATTGGTAAACTCGTCCCTATGTTAGCGAATCTGAAACCTGTAAAGCTCATGGGTGTTGAGAGTCAAGGAATGATATTAGCAGTAGATGTAAACGGAAAACCGATTCTATTACATCCTGATGTAGAAGTGCCCGCAGGCAGCAGAATACGCTGAATTGCATCTGCACAAAAATCTCCGATTTTTGTGCAGACAATGCAAAATGGAAAGTGCAAAATACAAAAGTCACAATACGATAGAATTTGGTCAATAAATGGTGGAAAAATCACAAAACCCAAACATCAAAAAAGAGCTCTTCTTCATCACTGCTAAAATACCGCGGAATAAAGAATGAAACATTCACAGGAAAAAGGAAATTTATTGTTGTATGGACATAGCATGACCGAGTGGCAGCGTGTAAGACCTTTAGCGCAAGCGATAGCGTATTTCGATCCGAAGACAAAAATGGCATATTCGCATATCGATTATCTCGCTGAGGATGTCCGGAGAAGGCTGTTACAGAAGCGGGCATTTGAATCTCACAGTCAAAGGGCATATTTCATCGTTGAGAACAACGAACTCAATGAATATAAGGGTCTTACCTTGCCATACAGTGATGAGATAGTGGCTGCAAGTGGTCAACCACGGGGATTGCTTTTGAAGGAGCACGGCGAACGAGAGGCGAGCGCGTTAAACGATATAGCCGAAAACGGCGGTAACGTCAAAGCAGAATATCACGATGTTGGATTTGCGTCACTTAAACGAGAAAGGTCGAAGATAAATGTGCGACCTCTAACTGCGGAAGACGGTGAAATTATCCATTACGGTGTTCTGAGAAGATGGGGCGAGGAGTATATCCCTTTTATCCGGCTTGACCTCTTCCAAATAGTACGTCAGCTCGCCATAATGAAGGGGGTTGATCATATTGAGCTGCTGTCCAATGCCCTAGCGAGATTTGGTAGGGTACTGAGAACAGCCCATGAGCTCGGGATTTACCATTGCTTTACTCATCCCGGGAATATAGACGCTCATGGTAACCTGATAGACTATGAACATGCGATATATAGGGATGAGATTCCGGTGATAAAAGAGAAGATAAAATTGATGCAAGAAGATGCAGCACTGTTTAGTGAAGAGAGCTTGAAATTCCGAGATATAGACCTCTTCTTTGGTGGTACTCGAGACGTCATAAGAAAATGCCAGGAGATCTATAAACTTGATCGTGAGGGGTTGATGATGCAGATAAGGTTCTTAAGGGACAACATCTCCTTGTCTGCCGGAATTCCTGTCTTCGAGTCTCTGGCTCATTTGAATATCGGATTTTATGAGGATACGTTGAAGAAACTACCTACCATAGACAAAAAGCGGATAATCGGAGCATTTGTTGATAAATATTGCCCTGCGAGTGATCAGGTCAAGGACAGGGTCTTTTCTGCACTTGCACAAGCGGGAGAATGGACTGAAGAAGTCACAGGATTCATTTGCGATCCTGAAAATCCGAAGTCCCTGAGGCAGATACCGGGCGAGTTTATAATGGGCTTATGGGATATGCCGCCTTTAAAACTTTTATATTCTCAGGCTAATGTAAAAAACCACCTAATTTCACAAGATTAACACTAAAACTTTTTAGAAAAAAGTTTTATCAAAAACATGTTTCTTTGGTAAAGCTTTCTTTCTTAAAGAAAGGTTTGTGGGGATCGGTGTAATCTTGTGGTTATAAAAGGAGACTGAAATGGAAGGGAAAAGATTGAAAGAAGACGCAGAGGGTTTGATAGAAAGAGCGGAAATATTGAAGCGATGGAAAGTAGAAGATAAGACCGTGCTGGACATAGGTGCAGGACCGCTTGCGATTATTGCAGCTCGGGATTTCCATTGCACGGTAACGAATATAGATATTTTCGAGGATGCGTTGAGAGATACGGAGAGAGATGCCGCAGAGGAGGCAAAACGAATCACATTTGAGATATGCGATGCAACTTCACTCTCTTATCCGGACAGGAGTTTTGACGTGGTAATCAGTTACGCCGTTTTGCATCACATTGAAGTAGACAAAAGAAGGAAGTTCATTCAAGAGGTGTATCGCGTATCAAAGGAGAAGTGTATTATAGCTGAATTTACGTCTGAAGGGTTCAATAAAATCCACGCAGTAAGCGATTTCAAGGCGGTTGATCTCAAGTGGTTGGAAAGGGAATTGAATTTGCTCGGTGAAGTAGATAAGTATTCAGGGACATTAATGAAGGTTTACGTTTTGTTAAAAAACCACGAGATTCCACAAGATTAACACAAGAAATAGGGATTAATATGGGGTAAGGTGGCCTGAAAGTACTAAAATCGGGGCACTATTGTTTTATTCTCGTTAAAATCTGTGTATATAGTCACATGCCGCATCGATCGCATCTCCAATTGCTACTCTTTTTTGTCCGCAGAATGGACAGTTGCAACGTTTGATGATAAGGGTGGTCATGCCCTTATAAATGAAGTTCATAAGGCAGCCCTTTCCAACAGCCGTATTCTCGAATGCAAAAAGAAGCCACCAAATTACCTAGTTTTCCACTTTCGTATATACCTTTTTCGTGTAGCAATCCATACAAAAACCCTGCTGCAAACGCATCACCGGCACCTGTCGTATCCACCACATCCGTCGGATACGCATCTATCAGATACGATTCACCGGTGCTATTAGCGACATAACTGCCGCTCTCGCCCAGAGTCACACATACATTCTTAGCACCGAGATTCAAAAGATTTGTGGCACCTTTTTCATAGTCTTCACTCAATATCAGCGATTTTAATTCACTAACACTGATAAAAAGCACTTCACTGCGTGCTATTAGCTCTGCCAAGTCATCAAGCCCGTATTTGAAACAGAGCATCCCGGGGCTGAAACTTAGTTTCGAGTCTATTCTACGTGCCAATTCACATTGCATCTCCAATTGTTTCGTGTTTACAAATGAGCTAGTATGCAGGAATCGGGCATTGTTTATCAATTCTATATCTATGTGCTCCATGCCTAGCCGGTCATTCACACCGGGATAGATATAAAGTGCTCTTTCGCCTTCTGCATCAACAAACCCTATTGCAGCACCCGTATAACCTGCTTCTTTTCTTATCCCTGTCTCCAAACCTTCTTTCACGAATTCTTCCAGAATCCGTTCGCCTTCTTCGTCCGTGCCTACAAGTCCAATGAAACTTGTGTCAACGCCCAATCGTGATAATGCAACGATAGTATTTGCCGCAGAGCCACCTGGCGCTTTCTTCACATCCTGGATACCAATCTCTTCTCCGCCCCTTGCTATTCGCTCCACGACATACAGAACATCATAATTCAAGGCGCCTAAGCCGATTACCTCTTTTTTGATCATTTTGAAACTTTTAGAAAAAGTGTTACTAAATAAATATCCTTTGTGATTTACACTTTATATCTCCTTTCTTCTTTCTTCAAAAGTAAAAGAATTAAGAGACATATATCTTTCAACAATTTCAATATATTTGTTTTGTATAGTTACGCCGAAGATGCAAGATACAGGAGGCGGTTAATGACATTTCAGTTAGCTAAACAATTGCAGGTTTTCTATGTAAGTTAGACAGGTGCCTTTATATGCTATAAATGCTAATGCTATATCTAAGATGCCGGGCGAGTAGTGCGATTGTGCATCAGCACAAAATTTGGTGGGCTTTTGGACTCTGATAAAATGGCAAAAGCAAAGATACTGGTAGTAGAAGATGAAGCTATTACCGCTATGGATCTACAAAATAGGCTGAGAGGTTTGGGCTATGATGCTCCTGCGATCGCATCATCTGGAGAAGGGGCGATTAAGAAAGTAGAAGAGATAGAGCCGGACTTAGTATTGATGGACATCATATTAAAAGGTATGGATGGCATAGAAGCTGCTGAGCTGATTCGTGATCGTTTTGATGTCCCTGTTGTATATGTTACTGCATCTCTGGATGAAGAGCGGCTGAAAAGGATAAAAGTTTCGGAGCCATATGGCTATATCACAAAACCATTTGGGGATAAGGAATTACGACCCGTAATCGAGATGGCGCTTCAAAGACATAAACTGGAGAAAGCACTGCGAATAGCCGAGCAAGATTGGCGTAATCCATTCAATTCTTTGGAAGATGTCATGCTGATTATTGATAGAGATTACAATATAGAAAACATAAATGAGATTGGCTTGAAACTTCTTGGAACGAGCAAAGCGGAAGTAATAGGGCAAAAATGTTATCAAGTCATTCACGGTGCGGAAAATCCCGCTGAATTCTGCCCTTTTAAAGAAACGTTGGAAACCAAACAGGTAGAATCAACCGACCGGTATGAAGAGAGATTTGGGAAGTACTATTCTATAAAGAGTTATCCGATATTTGATGAAAATGGAGAGATTATAAAATTCGTTGATTTGATGCGGGACATCACTGAACAAAAGCGGATAGAAGATGAATTAAAAGCAGCAGAGGAAAAATACAGGATTATATTTGAAGCAGCCCCTATATCGATAATCTTATTCGATAAAGATGGTTTAATAATGGATGTCAATACATGGCATTTAACAAACATTGCCAGGGGTAAAGCCACCAAAGCAGACTTAATTGGGAAAAGCATTATTGCACACCCGAGTATTGTGAATGCTGGTCTTTCTGAGACGTATAAAAGAGTGCTTGAAGGTGAGCCATTTGATAAAAAGGGAGTGTATTTTCCTACTTTAATACCGGGGACAAGTGGCTACTTCGATGTGAAAGGAGTACCTGTTTTTAAAGATGGTGAAGTGATTGGCGCCGTTGCACTACATGATGACATCACCGAACGCAAGCAGATGGAAGAAAAGCAGAGGTTATTTTCGCATGCTGCTGACAGTTCAATTGATGGTTTAGCTATGGGCGATCTCGAGGGCAAGATTACATATGTGAATGATGCGTTTGTTAGAATGTTTGGTTATTCAAGAGAGGAGTTAATAGGGACTAAAATCGGCTTTATCTACTCGGAGGATCAGTTGCCAAAGTTGGAAAAGGCGCTTAAGGCAACTATGGATGGCGGTTGGATAGGAGAGTTAGTTGGCAGGCGAAAAAATGGCGAACTCTTTCCAATAGCAATCTCATCATCACTAATAAAGGATGATGAAGGGAATCCTATTGCACATATGGCAAGTCATCAGGATATAAGCGAGCGCAAACGTGCGGAAGAAGAACGGGGGAAGAAAAATGAAGAGCTAAGACGATTTAACAAACTGGCTGTGGGCAGGGAGCTGAGGATGATAGCACTGAAGAGTGAGATAAACGCACTTCTCGAAGACTTGGGCAAGGAGCCCAGATATAAAATCGCGGGAGAGGGAGATAAATAGAATTACGAATTACGAATTACAAATGGGAGGATAAAAAGGAAGGAATGGGGGAGAGATGAGCTTTAAGGACGTGAGCACGAGATATATGGACGTGTTTGGAGAAGAGGCGATGGCGGTTCGACCAGTGGGAGTGAAACTGATAGCGAAAGGAAAAGTGGTCCCGGAGGGTGCGAAAGCTGCTGAACAGGGCATGCTGTGGTGTGAAGCGGTTAGAATCGCAGCTATGAACGATGAGGCAGTGGTGATAACAAGAGATAATGTGGGGTGTCCAGCAGCAGGTATTGCTCTTGGGCTCGTTGATCAGTATCAGAACGAGCCACTGAACGGTAAAAGGAAATACACCGATTTGATGGAAGAGCCGGCTTCGCCCGCGGACTGGGGTGGTAACTGGTCACCATATAAAGCAGCACTCTATAAAGGTTCTTCGGTTTCTGTCCTATCGTTACCCTAACGGGTTACCTTATAACCAAAAGTAGCGTATTTTTTATCCTGTTCTGCTACCCAAACAGGTAGCCGTAAACCACAACCTTTTTATACCCTTATGCCTATTTTGATAACATCTAAAATGGGTGCAGAAGAAGGAACATTCAATAGGATAATTGAAGCTATACAGAACATAGGTGAAACCGGAGCAACTATTGACGAACTTTCAGAAATTGTGCATTTAGAACGGCATACGTTATCCAAATATTTGAGCCAGTTGAGGGCGGATGGGCGTCTATCATACAAAAGAATAGGAAGAGCAAAGGTATGGTTCGTGAGCAAAGCGCCTTTACAGCATATTTTCAGATTGAGCGAAGATGAAAAGACATACACAGAGAAGATTTTATCGCGCATATTGTCTGATATGCCCGAAGGTGTTTTGGTTATGGATTTTGATTACAACATTCTGTTTATGAATCTGCATTTGATTACCATTTACGGCGACTGTATCGGGCAGAAATATTATCACGCCATCTTTGATGCCTTACCTGAAAGTCCGATTCAAAGTAAAATAAGGGCCATTATAGATGGCAAGGAGGAAGAAATTGAGTATCAAACGAGAGATAAAAAAGGCAGGACGCTGGAGATAAAAGCAAGAAAAGCGGAAAATCCTGACGGATCTTTCTCTATTATTGTTCTTATCAGTGACACATCAGAAAAAGTTAGAAGAGAAGAGCGAATAAAACATCTTTCTGAATTGCATAGACTCCTTGGTGAGGCGGTTAACCGATCATATACAATGGATCAGCTATGTTCAACTATTCTCGAAAACGTGCGTGGCGTAATTAGTTACGATATGGGTGATATATTGATTTACAATCCGGAAACTAATACGCTTTCTTGCTCTGCTGAGATAGGTTATCAGGACACGGAGGAAAACGGGCGTAAAGAAGAAGTTGAAAACTGGAAAAAACGTATTGTGCGGGCGATAAACCAGCGCAGAGGACCTGCATTTATCGCGTTTGATAAAGACGGAAGAAACAAGGAGGGTGATGAGCTTACCAGCTCAACCAATAACCTGGCGCAGGAATACCACCTTCAAGAGATGTATGTGGTCCCTCTAAAGACTAAAGGTGAACATCATGGCGCATTATTAATCCTTACAGGATCTGGAAGAAGGCTATCGGAAGAAGATAGAAGTTTGATTGAAGGTGTTTCAGAAGAGATCGCGGGAGGTATTGCTAAAATCAAAGCCGAAGAAGAGTTGAGAGTCAAGGCAAGTGCAATTGAAATTTCTATCAATCCTGTTTTCATGGCTGACATGGCAGGTAAGCTAACGTATGCGAATCCATCATTCTTAGAGATGTGGGGCTACGATACAGAAAAGGAGGTGTTAGGGTGTTCATGCACGGAGTTCTGGGAGCAACGAGCTGATGAAGATATTCTGATTGAGGTGCTGGGAAAAGGGAGCTGGACAGGTAAATTAATTGGAGTGCGAAAAGACGGTTCTGAATTCAAAACTCGTTTATCCACTTCGTTAATATTAGGTACAAAAGGACCGCTTCAAATTGTAGCTGTTGCTGAGTCCCGTTTTGCATCTAACAATAAAAAGGAGAAGTAACCATGACTAAAACCGTGATGGTGGTGGATGATGTACCCGATGTATTGACATCTATCGTGCAGATTTTAGATGCAAACCAGTATAAAACAATCAAAGCGAAAGATGGGCAGGAGTGCTTAGAAGAATTAAAGGTAGAAATACCAGATGTTATCCTGCTGGATATAATGATGCCCGGGTTGACAACCCAGGAAATATTGGACTATATAGACAGAGATCGTAGATTAGCAGAGGTAAAGATTATTTTCATGACCGCTATTCATTTGCTGGAAGCGGAGGAGCGAGGCTTGCTTGCTTCGCAGCGGGTTGTGGATTTCATTGAAAAGCCATTTACTATAAAGCGGATGCTGGATGCAATTGCGAAGAACACATAGCGCGTTTTTTATGCTGCGTTAATAATCCCAAGACTCAATATCAGCAATATTTATAGGGAAAACAGGAAAAAACCGAAAAATTTATATATGCTACAAATGTAGGAAGGTTTATAAAAAAAGTTATTGTAAATAGGAAGTATAGGTGAAATAAATGGGAGAAGAAGCGAAAGAGGAATTTGAGCCAAAGATAGTCGGATTTACCTGTAATTGGTGTACATACGCGGCAGCAGACCTTGCAGGGACGTCACGTAAGAAATACCCGCCGAACAGTCGAATAATAAGGCTTATGTGCTCCGCGAGGTTAGATCCGATGTTTGTGCTCAAGGCGTTACTAAATGGTGCGGATGGGGTGTTCTTTAGCGGCTGCCATCCAGGGGAGTGTCATTATATAAAAGGGAACTTCTATGCCAGGCGCAGGATAGCGGCGATACGGACAATTCTGAAGCAATTTGGACTTGACGACCGATTCAAATCGTACTGGATAAGCGCATCAGAGGGTGAGAAGTTTGCAAATACGATGAAGTCATTGACGGAAGAGGTGAAGGAACTGGGACCCAATCCAATGAGAGGTAAGATAATATGAAAGGAGCAGAGCTAAAACATGGAGATTTAGAGGGGCTACTTAAGGGATTGCTCGAGAAAGGTGTCGTGGATTGTCTGATAGTGCCACATAGAGCGGGAAAGAGTGTATCCTACATGCTGGTAAAACATGCAGATAAAATAGAATCGTCGGCATCTGCCCTCTTCGCTCCTTCGTTCAGTGTGAACGCAGCAAATCTTGTTAAGGGCTGGACGATAAAGGAGAAAGTAGGAATAGTGGCAAAGCCGTGCGAGATAAGGGCAGCGGTCGAATTGATAAAACTGAAGCAACTGGATAATGAGAGTGTGCTGCTAATAACTACAGATTGTTCGGGCGCATACACGAACCAGGTTTATACCGAGCACTATGCCGAGATAGGTGACCAGGTGGACAGCGCGAAGATAACGGAATTGGAAGGTAAAGGGATAACAATAAGAGAATCCTGCGCAATATGTGAACACCGGCTCGCAGATGTCGGAGATATTATAATTGCAAGTGGTGCAGGCGATGACTTAGTGGTTGCAGGACTAACGGAGAAGGGCGAGGGAGCGTTAACCGCATTAGAGCTATCGCTGGAAGATAAAGACTTAGAAAGAGCGGCGGAAAAAGAGAAGATAGCGGCGGAAGCGAAGGCGAAGTTAGCGGGATTGCCAGAGCTAAGCAGCCTGGACGCATTGGAGGAGTTTTTACAGGACTGTATAGTGTGCAAGAACTGCCGAGATATGTGTCCCGTATGCTATTGCAAGGAATGTTTCTTCGATCAACCTTTAGGAGACCCTGCAGGTGGGGATCTGTTGAACTTAGCAGAGTTAAGAGGTGCTGTTGGGTTACCAACGGGTCAGTTGTTTTATCACCTGACGAGGGTTTATCACGTAAGTACGACATGTGTAGGGTGTGGAGCATGTGAAGATGCCTGTCCAAAGGACATACCATTGACACGGTTATATCCAGTGATCACGCAGAAAGTGCAGGAGATTTTCAAGTATGAGCCTGGAAAAGACGTTGATGAGCCGTTACCATTCACTGCTTACGAAGAGGAAGAGCTGGAAGAGTGCTTAAGATAAAATGATAAAGACTTGGGAACTGGACCCGAACTTTAAAGAAGAGATAATGAACGAACGTGGGGGCGAGCACCTCACGGCATGTTTCCAGTGTAGCACGTGCACGTTAGGATGTCCCATCATCGACTATGTTCCGAGTTACAATCCTAGGAAGATCATTCAGATGAGCCTATTGGGGATGCGGAAGGAAGTCTTGTCAAATCCGGATTTGTGGGTTTGTCTCATTTGTCAAACGTGTACCGCTCGGTGTCCGCAAGATGTGCGGATTAGCGATTTGCTGGGTGCGATACGGCGGATAGCGGATAAAGAAGCGGAAGCGGGAAATATAAAGATAGATAGCTCGCGACCGATCTTTGATAAGGCGTTTCAACATCAGTTGGCGAAGTATGGTCGGCTCTATGATATGGGTCTTGCGAAGGAATATTACCCAAAGAGGGAAGGCTCATTTTTTAAAGGGATGATGGCGATGATGAACGATTACAAGGATTTCGGCATGCGGATGTTCAAGAAAGGTAAAATGGGGCCGAAGGCGATGTTCCCGGAGAAAGTGAAAGATCTGGCAGTGATGAAGAAGATCTTTGAGGAGATGGGCGAGAAATGAGCGTAACTAAACTTGCGTATTATCCCGGGTGTCCTTCAGACGCAACGGCGATGGAGCAGGATATGTCAACCAAAGCGGTCTTCGAGAAGTTGGGTGTAGAGCTGGTCGAAGTAGAAGATTGGAACTGCTGTGGCGCCGCGGAAGTAGAGGACCCGGAGTTAGTATATGCGTTAAATGCACGTAATCTTGCGATTGCCGAGAAAGAAGGGTTGGACATTGTAACACCGTGTAGTATTTGCTATTACAATTTAGAGCGGAGTAACATCGCGTTGAAGGCCGATGATGAACTGCGTGCGAAAGTGAAAGGGATAGATAGTGCACTGGACTATAACGGTAAGATAAAGGCGAAGCATGTACTGGACGTCTTTGTAAACGACATAGGGCTGGAAGAATTGTCAAGTAAGATGTCGAAGAAGCTAAATCTGAAAGTTGCACCGTATTATGGCTGTTATATTGGTAGACCGCCAGAGACTGCTTTTGATGACCCTGACGACCCTGATTCGATGGACAAGTTGATAGAGCTGATGGGCGGTGAAATAGTTCCGTTCAGTCAGATGAAGACGCTGTGTTGCGGTGGACCACTGATGATGACGCGGAGTGATATAGCATTTGAGATGGCGATGAAGATACTAGACACAGCGAAGAGCGCCGGTGCGGATTGTATTGCGCTTGCATGCCCGCTCTGCGGCATGATGCTGGATTGCAAGCAGGCGGATATAGAAAAAGCGCTCCACGTCGAGATAGATATGCCGGTTGTGTATATTACGCAGTTATTGGGACTCGCGCTGGGAATAGATGCGAATGAACTCGGGCTCAATAAAAATGCCGTGGATACAAAAGATATACTTGGGAAGGTGGTGTAAGAAATGGGAATAGCAGTTATAGGAGGAGGAGCTGCAGGTATAACCGCAGCTCTTGATCTTGCAAACTCGGGCTATAAAGTCTATCTGGTAGAGAAGAATGCGGAACTCGGGGGTAAGATGGCTGAACTTGCAGAATGTAAGGTTGGGCTATCACCAAAGATCGTGGAAATAGAGAATCATCCGAACATAGAGCTGATGTTATCAAGTGAGTTAGAGAGTTTGTCCGGTTCCGCGGGTAATTTCACGCTGAAAGTATCGGGTACAAAAGTAGAAGCAGAGAGCGTGATATTAGCGCCCGGATACGATGTCTTCGATAACATAGCGAAGAGTTATGGATTCGGGAGTCCGGATGTTGTCACGTCATTAGATTTTGAAGGTATGCTTCGTGCAAGTACCAAAAGTGGAGAACTGTTACGACCTTCAAACAATAAGCCAGTGAAGAAGATAGGATTTATCAAGTGTGTTGGGTCGCGATGCCAGGAGAATGAAATATGCTCTACTGCATGTTGCGCATACACGGCGAAAGAGGTGTGGGAACTGAAGGAGCGATACCCAAAGACAGACGTTACGGTATTTTACATGGATATACGCGTATTTGGCAAAGATGAGGAGCTGGTAGCCGAGTTAAAGGACAAATATGGTGTGAAATACATAAGGTCGCGGGTTCCAGAGGTGATACCCGAGCGCGGGAGTCTAAAAGTCAAGTACGAGGATTTAAAGAGAGGCGCAATTGCCAATTTAGACTTTGATCTGATAGTTCTCGCAGTTGGTCTTCTGCCGTCAAAGACATTAGGCAGGCTTTCCGAGATAACAGGCGTAAAAACGGATAAATATGGGTATGTTGAGACGAGCATAACGAGCCCGCTGGAAACGAATGTGCCAGGCGTGTTTGCATGTGGGACGGCAACGGCACCGATGAAAGTGCGTGAGAGTGTTGCACAGGCAAGCGGTGCGGCGTTAAAGGCTGCGATTCTCGCTCAGCGGACAGAGCCTATTCCGGGTCAGGAAGAGCGGAAATACATTGAGGTCGGCGATGAGCAGAAGATAGGCGTGTTTATCTGCGGCTGTGAAGGTGAAGTGTCAAATTCCCTGGACATACCTGCGGTTGTAGAGCAAGTGAAACAATGGCGGGATGTTGTTCTTGTGAATGGCGATACGAACACAACGAAAGAGGTGCTGGAAGCGATAGAGAGTGGCATTGTAGATCAGGGGTTGAACAGGATCGTATTTGCAGGCTATACACCGAGGGAGTATGAAGATATATTCAGAGATGCAGTAGCGAAGGCGGGATTAAATCCGTATTTGCTTGAGTTTGTAAACTTAAGGGAGCAATGTGCCTGGGTACATGATAATGCGGAAGCGACAGTAGTTGCAGCCGGTATGCTGCGGATGGCAGTAGGGCGAGCGAGATACCTTGAAGCGATCCCGATTGAGCAGTATCCGGTGATCCCGAAAGCACTTGTTATCGGCGGCGGCGTGTCTGGAATGAATGCGGCGCTTGGTATTGCCGATGCGGGCTATGACGTATATATAGTGGAGAAAGAGTCAGAGCTTGGTGGCGGGTTGAGAGAGACGGGGGAACTACAAAGCGGCGAGAAAGCGTCTGATATACTGAAAGAATTAGCTGATAAAGTTGCAAGTAATAAGCAGATAACCGTATATAAGAATGCAAAGGAAGAGAACGTTAGCGGAAGAGCAGGTTCGTTTAAGGCGAATATAGTCGGAGATGGCGTAAACGAAGAGATAGAATTTGGCGCTTGTGTAATTGCAACAGGAGCAAAGGAAGTAGTGCCGGAAGGTTTTTCGGGAAAGGAAGTGATAACGCAAGCGGAGTTTGGGAAGATGCTGGGCGGTACTGTATCGGCAAACACAATTGCTATGATCCAGGACGTGGGTGAGGGTGTGGCTGCAAAGTATAGCAGTATCGAACTGGTAGCAAATGCGCTGAAAGCGAAAGAAAAGAACCCCAATTTGAATATCTTCGTACTATATCAGGACATCAAGACCTACGGTAAGTGGGAAGCGCTATACAAAGAGGCGAGAGAAAAGGGCGTTATATTCTTTAGGTATGAAAAAGCACCGAAATACGAGGGTGGAATTGTCTCGGTCTTTGACGTTATACTAAACGATGACGTACAGATAAAGCCCGAGCTGGTAGTGCTCAGCACGCCAACAGTGCCTGCAGATGATAACGAGCGATTGAGCAAGATGTTCAAGGTACCCTTGAGAAAAGGATTCTTTATGGAAGCGCAGGAGCGACCGAAGATGGTGTTGACTCCGGTAGACACAGTGAACGAGGGCGTGTTTATTTGCGGTTCCGCTGTTTATCCCGCAATGATAGATGAGTGCATGGCGATGAGCACGGCGGCAGCGTCAAGGGCATGTGTGCTTCTGGCGAAGAATTTCATGGAGACGCCTGCGGTGAGTTCGGTAGTTGACGAGCTGGTATGTGCTGGGTGCGGCGTGTGTGTGGATATGTGCCCGGTTGAGGCGATTGAGTTGACCGAGGAGCTGGTACCTGTTGTCACTTTCGGTGTGGCGACGGTAGTAAGTGGTATGAAGAAGGTTGCGAAGGTCGGCGATGGCTGTATCGGCTGTGGAAGTTGCGCCTCTTATTGCCCTTCTGGTGCGATGTCGCTGAAGCACTTCAGAGATAGGCAGTTGTACGCTCAGTTGGATTATGCATTGTAGAAAAATCCACTGAGTACGTTTTTATTTTTATTTATTTACTTTTTTTTGAATAATTGAGAAAGGCTCTGAGATTATACAGGGAAGGAAAGACTACACTATGCCCTTTATATTGGGGAAATTCTCAAAATCGGACATTTTGGATTATGCAATTTAAGCCAAATTTTTAGCCCTAAAATACGTTTAAATGGATAAGGTCAAATTATCAGTCATATCAAGGAAAATTAATAGGCAACCAAAGACTATTGAAAAATTGAAGGAAAACGATGCGGCTTTTTCCTATTTTATTGGCAAGCAGTATATCGATTTGACATTGGACGAGCTATCATTTCTCCAATACAGGATGCAGGACAATTGTCTCATGCTGAAATCATTAGATGGCGTAATATATGTTATGTCGGACTTGGGAACCCCCTCCGTCACTATGACCGGATCAAAAGGAGAAAACATAAATTGAGAACCCTTCTTGCTTCTATAAAACGGGAAACACACGAACACGAATAATTCGCTCATAATCATCGACACAAAGGGCGAGATGAGCAGGAAGAAGAGCATTTTAACAAAAATAAAACCTGTTGAGTTGACAAAATCCATGAACGAAAAAAATCAAAGCAAATTTGGGGCGGTCAAATAAAGTGGGGATGCTGTTAAGGATGGATGGCGAGTATGGTATGGGTCGATTATTGCATTGAAAGAGCATATCTATGTCAACGGTGTGAATATCCGGATCTTTCAACCTATGGCGAAAAAGGGAACTAAAAAATGGGCATTTCTCTGATGTCTCCTTCTTCAAAACGAGGTTCGTGACTTAAACCTGAATCGCCTACTTAATTGATTAATCAAACATGAATATCTCACTTATTTACCCAAATACTATTCTCTTCTGTTCTTTTTTCTCAGAATATGTATAGGGAACATATATCTTCTTTTTTGTTTTTGGATCCATCCCTGTATAATACATACATGTTGATACTGTCATTGGGGTAGGCGTAAAAATCTGTACACTTTCTGCATTCTTTAATCTCTTAATTGCTCTTGCAAGCTCTTTTGCTTCTTTCATTGTAGAACCCGGATGTGCAGTCATAAAATAGAATGATAATTTCCTATTAGTTTTCTTGAAATCAGCCATGAATTTCTTTAAGTCGCCTTTATCTTTGTTCATCAATTTAAGGACATTCTTATTCACATGTTCCGGAGCAATCCTGAGTGTATTGAATATATGATATTTTGTAATCTCATCTATGTATTCAGGAGTTGTCAGATC
>JAUWND010000203.1 GCA_030612835.1 Candidatus Methanophagales archaeon
TATTCTCTTCAAATTATGTGCTATGCATGCCAGACTGAATTCAGCCCTCACGCCTTGCAAACCTCTGGTCAAAAACTCTCTTAACCCAATATTTTGCTTAACGTGCCCGAACAGCCGTTCTACCGTTTTTGCTCTCACACAATAGACCTCCTGCCCTTCTGGCGATTCCATCTTCTCAGCCATCTCATAGCGTATTTCATATCGTTTTGCTTTGCGCCTCCATCGCTTTTTCCGGTGAAAGAAAAGTAATTTGAAAACATCGTTGGTCATAAACCGAAAATAATATATATACCTATGAAAAGGTTATCTATCAAGAAAAAAGATTAATTAATTAATAGAAGGAGGTGAAGATGGGGGATATTGAATACAATAGGGAAAAGTTCAAACAAGTTTTACATTATATAATCCACCAATGTGGTTCTTTGGAGAATGTTGGTAAGACTGTGCTATATAAGATACTATATTTTACGGATTTTGATTATTATGAGTTATATGAAGAAAAGTTAACTGGGGAATCATATCGTAAATTGCCACTTGGTCCGGCTCCAGTCCACTTTGAAGAAGTGATAGAAGAACTTGAAGAGGGAGGTAAAATTCAACAATTTCCTATAATGAGAGGGAAATTTGAGCAACAAAAATTCCTATCATCCGGAAAACCAAATATCGAGCTACTCACTGGGAAAGAAGTACAGCTTATCGAAGAAGATATAGCAAGATATGTTAGTATGAATGCCACACAAATAAGCGCATTCTCACATAGAGATATGCCTTATAAAGCAACAGGAGATGGTGACATCATCGATTACGAATTAGTATTCTATAGAGATCCTCTTTTTTCTGTAAGAGAATACGGAGATGACTGATTTTGGAGAGATCCCTGAATTCTCAAGAGACCGGAAAAAGCTATATAAAAAGATCAGATCAATATACGATGATTTAGAAGTTTTTAAAACGGCATTGGCATCAGAATTACCTAATCATTTGTCTGGAACTGTTCAAATTTCCAATCTTGGTCGAGATGTTAACGCCCCAGTCTATAAAGTAAGACATTTTAGGTGTAAAGCACTAAAAGGAAAAGGCAGCAGGAGTGGAATCCGAGTAATTTATGCGTATGAGCAAGATAAAGCTTTGGTCACGCTGATAGAGATATACCATAAAAGTAAACGTGAAAATGAAAACCGGGAAAGGATTCTAAAATATTTCACATAGAACATATTTCAAATCCTAAGGAGTTTAGCTTAGAAGAAATGACCAAAAACCAAGGGCTGTTATTAGGAATCGCTTTGACGCTTCTCTTCACAGGCATAGCTTTAGCAACCTCAACTACCATATCCGCCACCTCAGATGTAATTATTTACGCCTTCGACCAAAAACCCGCGGGAAGCGATGACGGTAACGAATGAGTCACCTTTCACAACCCATCAAATGAAAGCGTGGACATATGGAACTGGACTTTTGAGTCTACCCACGGCACAACAGCAATTGACTGGATAGCCGAGGGCACTACCCTCTTCCCTGGAGCCTATTGTAGATACACCCCTCATTATCGGTGGCTTGATAACCGCGAAGGAGCGATAATCATAACGTATTTGAAGAGATGAGCGGTTTTAGGTTTCAGGCTCACGGGGTACTCACACCTGACACAGTAATAAACTAACATCCCTTATAAAGATTAAAAGAAGATGATAGACCCATTCTTGCCGCTGCTATTGCTCATTGCCTTTTCAATGCTCGGAGTACTATTAGGCACGATAACAGGACTTGTTCCCGGCTTCCATCCAAATAACGTCGCCTTTATCCTACTTGCCATCGCACCTATGCTATTATCCGAACTGCAGTTCGTAGATGATTTTGGCATTTCTGCGACCCTACTTGTTGTCGCGGTCATACTCGCAGCTTCCGTAGCGCATACCTTTTTGAGCTTTATTCCCGCAGCATTCGTTGGTGCACCCGAAGGTGACACGGCACTGTGTTTACTGCCTGCGCACCGTTTACTGCTGGAGGGGAGAGCATACGAATCAACTGTTCTTTCCGCCATAGGCAGTTTTGGTGCGGTTATTTTCGCCTTTGTTACACTTATCCCGTTCTATTTCGTCTTCATCGAATTGCAATTCTACGATAAAATTCAAGGCTATATGCTTTACATCCTAATAGGGATTTCCGCCTTGCTCATTCTCACCGAGAGCTTCAGTGAGCAGATGGAGACATACCAGGCTATTCTACTTTCTTCCTTTGTCTTTATCCTCTCGGGATTGTTCGGCTATGTAATACTGGATATGCCGTCAACATGCTTATTCCAGTCGTCACTGCTTTTTCCTGCGCTAACCGGCTTATTCGGACTCTCAACCATATTATATTCGCTGTTTCATACGCCCGAGATACCAGAGCAAATGATAGAGGAGCCCGAGATAGAGAAAGGGGAAACAGTGAAATCAATTATATCCGGCTCGACTCTTGGCTCTTTTGTTAGCTTCCTGCCCGGTATCACATCTGCACACGCAACAGTGATGGCAATGCTTGTAAGAAGGAATAGAGAGCCCGAACAGGTGATCACGACTTTAAGTGGTGTCAATACGGCGAATGTTATTTTCTGTCTGGCGACACTATATCTAATTTTTCGCGCGAGGAGCGGAGCAACGATTGCAATAAGCCGCCTACTGCAAGTTCAAGCCTGGGAAATGGTAATTCCACCGTTATCATTGATATACCTGCTAATAGCAGCGTTAATCGCAGCCGCATTCTCGTTCTTCATTACAAAATACATGGGGAAGCAATTCGCGCTACTATTTACGAAACTGCCATATAGAAAGATGCTAATATAGGGATTTCTGAATGTGGTCAAGACATATAAAGGATTGACGATTTTCTTGTTATGTTATTCTAAATACGCAAGTAATGAGAGAAACTTATAAATACTCCTTCAGCCATATCTATTAAATTGATCAAATATGCGAA
>JAUWND010000190.1 GCA_030612835.1 Candidatus Methanophagales archaeon
AAAAAAAGTGCAGGAGGATAGCGGCATGAAATTGTACCGACTTGTAGCTTCTGAAGAAGGACCGAAAAGACTGTTTGTCGGTGGTCTGCATGGAGATGAAGGGAAATATACCGCACCTATTCTTGAGCGTTTGGCAAAGGAGAAGCTAAATGCCGGAGAAGCGACCATCGTACCCAGTCTGGTCGAAAACGGCAAATATATCGGTGTTCTATCCGAGGAATACTACCGAAGCAAAGCGGGTATGAACTTGCTTCAACTCATCCATGACTACAAACCCACTTATTATTTCGAGCTGCACGCTTATGGTGAGCACTCCTATGCTAAGTTGACCGATTCTGAGCGAGTGAACAAGATAGGCGTCCCCAATTTCGTTGATTTCTGTGACGGAGTACTCATAGGGTCTATCGCACCCATTTTGAGGCGTAAATTTGCCGTGCACGATTTCTGCATTACTATCGAGGTGCCGAAATGGCGAATTAAGAAGATAAAAGAAAAAGTACATGAGATTTTGATGCTCGGGCTAACGGAAATAGATAGAGAAGCGATAATGCGTGCGTTTCGATTGCGGTATCCGGCACAAACAAAACTAGCTGAGACGTTGTTCTATCAATATTATTATAACCTGTTAAATCCATTTTAAATCTGCGTCATAAATTAAATTTATAGGTGGTAGTTATACTTTATATAGATACAACGAGAAACAGATGGAACCCAAAAGAATCCTTATGGATCGCGGAATAAGAGCCGTGAGAAGTCTTGGTCAGTACTTTTTGGTTGATAACGAAGTAGCAGTGAGAATGGTAGAATATGCAAGTGTTGGGAGTGAAGATGTAGTGCTGGAGATAGGAGCAGGCCTGGGAAGCGTGACCGAGGAATTAGCACGAAAAGCGAAGCGTGTTTATGCAGTGGAAAAGGATAAAGAACTTTGTGATATATTACGGGAGCAGTATATAGACACAAAAGGCAAGATCGAGGTGATCGAGGCAGACATTATGAAACTGGAACTCCCTGAATTTGATAAAGTCGTTGCGAGCATACCCTACTCCTTGTCATCACCAATAACATATAAATTGCTGCTCCATAACTTCGGGCTTGCTGTGCTCTTATATCAGAAAGAGTTCGCGCAGAAGATGACGGCGGAGCCCAGGTCGCATTTGTATGGACGGGTATCTGTTATTGCACAGGCACTTGCAGACATCGAAATCCTTGAGATTGTCCATCGGGATGCTTTTTGTCCCTCACCTCATGTTAAAACAGCGATAGTGCGATTTACTGAGAAGAAGAAACGGCTAGTGGAAGATAAGCGGGAGTTTTTTGAGTTCGTTAGTTTCGCATTCGGGCACCGGCGGAAGATGATGCGGCATATATTTAAAAGTTCGGACGCGCTTAAGGACTTGGCGAAGAGACCGGAGGAGTTGAGTCCAAAAGAGTTTGCAAGGCTATTTTCAATTTTTTGACACCGATTAACACTAAAACTTTTTAGAAAAAAGTTTTATCAAAAGCCAATTTCTTTGGTAAAGTTTTTAAAACTTTTTTAAAGAAAGGTTTGTGTAAATCAGTGTCTTTAATAGAAGGTGGTTATAGTTTATTTATAGACTAGGATAAATATAAAATGCCACTAAACATCCCCACACTACATAAAATAGAAGCGATAAAGACGGAAACGGACGAACTAAAAACGTTCACATTCAATTCGCCTGAAATAGCGCGAGAAAGCGAACCCGGCCAATTCGTAATGGTCTGGAGCCCCGGTATAGACGAGATACCTATTTCTATTGCAGCCGCATCGCCAGAAGGAGAAGTGGTAGTGGCAATTGCTGATGTCGGTGACTGCTCGCATAGCTTACATCAAAGGCACGAAGGTGATCTGGTGGGCTTGAGAGGACCCTATGGCAATGGATTCACAATCAAGGGCGAAAGTTTATGCATGGTTGCTGGCGGATATGGCGCGGCACCGTTGAGATTCGCCGCGAAAAGAGCGAAAGAAATAGATACGCAGGTAGTAGTCTTAGAAGGCGCAAGAAATAGTGCAGAACTGTTGTATATTGCCGAGTTTGAGCGAATGGGTTGTGACATAAAAATCGCCACAGAGGATGGTTCTGAGGGATATAGAGGCACAATTACAGAGCTATTGGAAGAATTGTTGGCATCAGGCGAAGAATTTGAGCGAGTATTGACGTGCGGTCCTGAACTAATGCTGGAGCGCGTGTGCGGGATTACGAGCAGGGCCGGAATACCCACGCAGGTTTCCGTAGAGCGGATAGTAAAGTGCGGATGTGGCGCTTGTGGCTCCTGTGACCTCGGCGGTTATCGTATATGTAAAGACGGCCCGATATTCGATGCGAAATCGCTTGCAGGCACGGAATTTGGACGCTGGAAACGAGCTGCGAGCGGTAAACGAATCGCAATTACACCTGATGCAGGTGAACTATTATCTATTCCACCGGCGCGTTTCACACCCGAACACGAGCCGGAATTAGCAACAGAAGTATGCGGGATCAAATTCACCAATCCAATTGCAAATGCAGCGGGATTTGGTTTTTCGGGGAAGTTACTTTATCGCTATGCCGTAGCAGGTGCGGGCGCAGTAGTGACGAAATCAGTTGGACTGTATGAGCAAGAAGGATATCCCAACCCCACATTTATTGAAATAGCACCCCGTAGCTATGTGAATGCGATGGGGCTCCCAAATCCGGGGATTACAGATTATGGGCTGGAAATAGGCGATGCGAAGTACGCAGATGTGCCTCTGATCTTGAGTATCTTTGGTAAAAGCGTAGATGAGTGTAGAGAAGTAGCG
Organism: Candidatus Methanophagales archaeon; assembly: GCA_030612835.1. Lineage (GTDB taxonomy): Archaea > Halobacteriota > Syntropharchaeia > Alkanophagales > Methanospirareceae > Methanophaga. Next base: position 2,801 of record JAUWND010000190.1, read on the forward strand.
AAGATTGCTAGTATATATCCAATAGACATGCTCGAATTTAATGCCTCCTGTCCGCATTCTGATTTCGTAGCCCTTGAGAACCATCCCAAACTGCTGCGGAGTATAATAAAGGAGATACGCGCGATTGTGCAGCCCAAACCAATCGCAGTGAAAATCTCACCTAATGTGGGTGACCCCGCAGGATTGGCAATGACACTGGAAAAGGCAGGTGCTGATGCTATCACGGCTATTAATACTGTGATGGCGAGACCCGTAGACCAAAGACTTGATAACCCTATTTTGGGTAATCCAACAGGCTATGGCGGTAAATCCGGTAAGGATCTGACGGTTGGCGGTAAGGAGATTGTTTTTAATCTATACAAGGAGTTGAAAATACCAATAATCGCAGTTGGCGGTATATTTTCCGCTAAGGACGTGATAGACTATGCGAAGAACGGTGCAAGCATGTTTCAGGTGGGTAGTGCGCTGGTAAGTGAAGATCTCGAGATTTTTTCGTCGCTAAAAAAGGAATTGAAGGAGTATCTTTGTGCTAAGGGATACAAGAACATTGGTGAAATGGTGGGTGAAGCGCATAGGCGATAAGGGTGCTGCGTTGAAATTGTATGTATGAGGTGGAGCGGCGGTTTGACAGGTTATTTATATTTCATATACTTTTCACACAGTCTGACGTTAGGCGGGTATAAGAAGTTGCTCGACCATCGGGGACGTCTATTTCCAAATAAGGCCATATGACCCATACTATACCTATGATCCCAATACTTAATTAACATTTCTCTTTCTCACCACCACCATAGAGCTCTTTAATCAACTCTTCATACTCTAAGACCAGAGATTTACTCATTTGTGTCGTAAATGC
>JAUWND010000037.1 GCA_030612835.1 Candidatus Methanophagales archaeon
ACTCAGTAAAGATTATGAAAGCTTGACCCAAACCAGTGAAACGATGATTTATGCCGCGATGGTTAATATCATGATAAGACGTCTGGCGCGAAATAATCAAGCTTTTAGACCGTAAATAGACTTTCTAAACACCCTCTAAGAAAGAATATTAGAGGTGAAAAAATGTCAAGATTGATTAGTGGAAAGGCTGCTGTAAGCGTTTTGGTTGCGATTTTTGTGATGGTGTGCTTAACAAGTTCAGCATTAGCCCAAGTACCAGCAGATGCTGTGCTTGCAATGCATTTCGATGAGGGTTCTGGGACAATTGTAAAAGATGAATCTGGTTATGAAAATGATGGAACAATTCATGGTGCAACTTGGACAAGCGGCATCTCTGGAAAAGCGTTAAGCTTTGATGGGGCAGATGATTACGTTGAGATACCACATAAGAATAGTTTAGACATTTCCAATGAGATTACGATAGGAGTATGGATTAGGATCGCATCAGCTACTTCGGGTATCATTTTAGAAAAGGATGTTATTGGTACAGGCTTAAATGATTGGACACTTGGAATAGGGGAAGGAAAGCCTTATTTTATAGTTGGAGTTAACTACAAAAATTATAATTTAAAATCACCTATACCGGTAGATGACAACAATTGGCATTATATAGCAGTAAGAAGAGATTTCAATGGTCTTTTACAATTAGATGTAGACGGAGTGGAAGTAGCTAGCGAAAATTTTCCAAAAGGTAGCATATCGAATTCAGAATCAATTCATATTGGATGTTGGGATACCCCTCGCGGAATAGAATCTTTTTTCGAGGGGACAGTTGACGAACTCTATATTTATAATCAAGCATTAAGCGATGAAGAAATTGAAGCACTATATAAAGGATTAATTACACCTACACCAACTCCCACACCAATACCTACTCCTACGCCGGCAATTACTCCAACACCCACATCTCCCTGTGTGTATTATGAAGAAGATTTTGAAACGAATACCGGTTACACCTCGTCAGCTCCAGAATATGCTTATTGGGATTCCGAGCAAGGTAATTATTATGTTAAAACTTATGACAACTTGGCTCACAAGTATTGGGCCTATTCCCCTGAATTTCAAACTGTTGATTCTAATCAGGATATAATTATAGAATTAGATATGAAATGTGAAAACTTGGATTGGGGAACTTATCCTAGAGTTTGTTTCTATTATGACAAGCCGGACACAATAGAAAATCCCATATTTGGAGTTGAGTTCCATTGGGATGACCCCTATGGTAAGAATTTCTTAATTGCAGACAGTTATAATCACAATCATTGGGCTAATACACCCCCTCAGTCGAATATTTGGTATCACGTGAAACTAAAATATCACGCTTCAACCAAAAAGGTCGATATCTATATCACTGAAAAGTCAACAGGGGATAGTTTCTATACAAAGAAAAATGCTGATTTTCAAGTAGATCCTTTCCGCTATATTGGAATTGGATATTACAATAAACCAGATTATGGTAATGAGTGGTCTCCTATACGTGTAGATAATATTCTAGTTGCAACAACAGGGAAAATACCTACACCACTAATACCACCACTTCCTAAGGAGTCACCATTAATATCAGTAGAAAAAGTAGCAAGTAGTTCAGATGTTGCATACTTAGAGCTGATCTATAATCCAAGATTACAAAATTATTATGGGTATGAAGTGCATTTGTCAAATCCTAACTTAGAAGTAAGTGTTCCAGAAGACCATAGTATTAGTTATATTGCACCAATAAAAGTAAAAGGACAGGATATTGGTGGGAAGTTAATAATTTGGGCTGGTACAAGTGCTATTGATATGACATTGGGAGTCCCAGTTGCTAGTTTTGCTAAAACAATATACGATACATTTAATAAAGATGGTTCCGCTACGAATGTGAAAAAAGTTGAGCTGAACAACTTTTTATCTGATGAGATTATTCCATGTAGCTATACAGAATCTTTTGTCAGTGGCAATAAAGACATATTTATCGTTCAAATTGTTTCTAAGGTTCCAACAAAAGACTGGAAAATTTCTTATCACACTACTGTGGATTATAAGTATCTATCAGACCCGTCGTATGAGGGAACGAGAAAAGAACCTCCAAAATTATCTGGAACATTCCTGCAAAGTGGAGAGATAACAATCAATAAGGAAGGAGTAGACCACGAATGGGATTTTAAGAATGGAAATGAACGGGTATCAAAGGAATAACTTCCACAAGGAGAAAAAACAGTAGTTCCAACCGGGGAAGAGAAGGAAACACCCGGATTTGAGGCGGTATTTGCAATTGCGGGACTATTTGTGTTGGCATATCTTTTGAGAAGGAGGAAATGAAACAACAGGGATGCCTCGGAATTTATTCCGATGGTGGGGCGTGCCTCGTAGCTTAATCGCTCAGAGGGTTAAAATCCCTCCTGTGCTGTTTACCCGTATCGGTGTAGAAGCCAATAGTGGCAGGGTGTCCCTCGTGAGGGGGATAGCGAAAGCATTTTTGATAAAACTTTTTCTAAAAGTTTTCTGAAGAGCCTGAGGCTGTCTTTAGCCCGAAGCGCAAGCGAACCAGTGGTGGGATATGCTAAGTGACGACCCTCCGTCCACTTGGGGAAGTTCGATGCTTCTATGGAGGCGTACAAACGGGGATTTACCATAGGGGGCTAGCATGTCTGCTTAAGGTCGGGATGAAGACGAAAGGGTGGTTAGGTGACCGAGGGAGGTCTCGTATCGTCCTCGAAAGAGGTAAGGGCGGTATAACCTGGATGGGAAAGCCGGAATGATGTGATGCGAGAAGTCGGACGGACTGCGAAGCGTTTTTGATTAAACTTTTTTAAAAAGTTTAATAGTAGCGATGATGTTGGTGCCTGTGAACGCTGGTAACAGTAGAAAGTCGGCGAAGGTATTTCATGAGAAAGACGCCACGCTTATATCCAAAATGGTTTGTTTATTGAAGCAGCTTGTTGGAGGTTGGTGGGGAAACCCTGAAGCTGATTTTATCTCTCTGTGCCACCCTTTAATCAGGGAACCTGGCCTGATCAATGATTGGAAAAGAGGAGATACACACAGGGCGACCTGCGTATCCGGCAATAAATGCGGGGCTGGCTCTTGGAGAGGGAAAGCCTCTGGATTTCTATTTGTAGGGCTGAATATTTCTAAAAATACCGATGTGATAGATAGATTGAAATTTTAACTTCGCTTCTTTCTATTAACTCTTATGCACACACCGGTAAAGAAATACGAATCGCGGTATAAGCCCTGGCTAGAGCATAAAGGAAAGGCGATCCTGGGCGAAGGCAGAGCAAAGCTACTCAGAGCGATTCGCGATTTGAGCTCTATTAGCAATGCTGCAAAAACGCTTTCTATCCCTTATAGATCTGCATGGGAGCATATAAGGAAGATAGAAGAAGCAATAGGCGCTCCTGTGGTAAAGACACATCGTGGCGGTGCGAAAGGCGGAGGTGGTGCAGAGCTAACGGAAGAAGGAGCACGGGTTTTACGCGAATATGAACGGTATGAGCAGTATCTAAGTAGTTTATCAGCAGATGAGGACTATTGGGAGGCATTGGATATGAAGATAAGCGCAAGGAATAAAATTAGCGGTGTTGTAAAGGCGATAGAGAAAGGAGAAGTTGCTGCTTCTGTAAAAATCGAGGTCTCAACGCCTACTATCATAACTGCGTTGATAACCAGGGATGCGGTAGACGCCCTTGACCTGAAAAAAGGCGATTACGTAGAAGCAGTGATAAAAGCAACAGAGGTGATGGTGTCGAAGGATTGATCACTCCCCCACTTTTAGTTCCTCCACGCTTAGCTCACCACCCTCCTTCTCCATCAACTTCTCCACCTTATATTCCGCTTCGTCTAACTTCTTATTGCAAAATTTGCACAACTCCATACCCTCCTCGAACATCTTCAATGAATCTTCCAGAGAAAGATTCCCTCCTCCCAGCGTCTCTACTATACTCTCTAACCGCTTCATCGCATCCTCAAATGTTACTTCTTCTTTTTCGTCCATTTTTCTTTCACTTCCGAAGTCGCTTCCCCATCCCTGAACAATATCTTTAACGCATCACCAACGGAAACATCCTCGATACTCCTTACTATTTTACCGTCTGGTAATCGCGAACATATGCTATACCCACGATCAAGGATAGCCAGAGGACTTAAAGCGTCCAGTTTGCCAGTAAGCGCTTGCAAGCTTTTCCTATGCAATGTTACAAGATGCGTACTCGCCGCAAATATCGTCCGCTTCAGTTCATCTACCGTCTGCCGGTGTTGGTTTATCCTTTCGGTAGGCTTTCTAAATAAAATATTCTTCTCTATGCTCTCTAACCTCTTTCTGTGATATTCGATCGTGTTATATATGTTCTGTTGCATTCGCAACTCCAAAGAGCTCAAATTCCGCTCTATCTCGCGCATATCAGGCACAGCCAATTCAGCCGCTTCTGACGGTGTCGCCGCGCGCCTATCAGCAACGAAATCCGCGATTGTAAAGTCCGTTTCATGTCCCACCGCGGAAATAACCGGTATTTTCGATGCGAATATCTCGCGGGCGACCGCTTCTTCATTAAAAGCCCAGAGCTCTTCTATCGAGCCGCCTCCGCGACCCAGTACCAGCACGTCTATCTTCATCCGCTCCTCATTCACTCGGTTCATCAATCGAATAGCATTTACTATCTGCCTGGGTGCGTCCTCTCCCTGGACTGCAACTGGCGCCACCAAGATATACACATGAGGGAATCGCCTCTTTGTAATGTTTAACATGTCACGGATAGCAGCACCGGTTGGCGAAGTGATAATGCCTATTTTGCGGGGGAAACTCGGTATCGGTTTCTTATATTTGGAGTCAAACAAACCTTCTCCCTTTAACTTCTTCTTTAACTGCTCAAATGCAAGGTACAACGCACCTATCCCCTCAGCTTGCAGCTCATCCACGTATAACTGATAACTTCCACGCCGCTCATACACACTTATATGGCCCCGGAGTATCACGCTCATCCCATCTTCAGGCGTGAATTTCAGCCCACGATTCTTATCCCGGAACATAACACATCGCAATTCCGAGAATTTATCCTTGAGTGTGAAGTATAAATGACCTGAAGTAGGCTGACTGAGGTTAGATAGCTCGCCCTTAACATAAACGTCGCTCAACACACTATCCTCATCCAACCTCTGCCTTATGTAGCTCGTGACCTCCTGGACGGAGTATATGTGCTGTGTTTCTTTCTCTTCTATCTTCTCCCCGACCTTTTCATTTTCAACACTTGGCTTCTCTTCATCCTTTTTCATATGCAGAAAATCCATCAAAGTTACTCTTGGCTTATTCATTTCTATCGCCTATTGGGAAATACGAAAAAAACGATCTAATCATACTAACTTTTTCACATATATATCCTCATATATAGGACCTTTAGGCGTAAGCGTGCTCTTCTTTAATTTTAGCTCTTCTACATGCATCTTACCCGCTTCTACATCCCTCAATTCCGCTATCGTATTTAAAATCGGCCCTATTTCTTCTCTTGTTAATGGCTTTTTCACCCTGCAGAGTGTAGTATGAGCACTGAACCGTTTCTCAAACGGGAAGCCTAGCACATGCATCTTCGATTCCACATCCGCCTGCAATGCCTTCAACTCCTCAATACCTCGCCATATACCTATCCAGATAACCCGTATGTTTCTTGCTTTTTCCAATTTCGCTTCGGGGAAGAAGCCCACACCTCGCAGCTCGATATCAAACGGTTTTTGCGTTATTTCCGACAACAAATTTTTTATTAGGTCCACGTTACCCTCGGGAACCTCCCCCAGGAATTTCACCGTCTGATGCATCTGCCATGGATTCACGAATTTCAATTTCGCCCCACTTTGCTCCAACCCTACAAACTGCTTTTGTATCTCCTTTATCCTCTCTCTTATTTCCTTGGATAGATCCACTGCGATAAATGATCTCATAAACTTTTTTGCTCCGCAAAAAAAAAAACAGTTACTAATAATTTAGCTCTTCTTCTTTGATAAAACTTTCTTTCTGAGAATGTTTTTTCGCTAACGATTTTCTTTCTAAGAAATGGTTCAGCTTTAAAATCCTTGCGGTAGTGCGTTGCTGCTGCTCCGCCTCGCGCTCCTGATACGTCCTTATTGCCCTTAAGAGGTCTATCTTTCTGAACTCGGGCCAGAAAGGTGCGCAGAAATACGCTGCACATTCGTTACCCAATGCCTGCCAGGGCACGAAATTGCTCAATCGCATCTCGCCCCCGGTCCTTATTATTAGATCAACACTCGCTTTTGCTCCGGAATCAGAGTCTCCTGCTTCTATTTCGCTAATGTATAAATGCTTCGAGATCGTCTCTTCATCTATCTCATCCACAGATAGCGAGCCTCGTTTTACCATTTCCGCTATTATACGTACTGAATCCACTATCTCCATCCTTCCACTATAGGCTACCGCAACAAACAACTTAAAGCTGTTATAATGTGCCGTTTCCTGTTCTGCCTTTTGTATTGCTTCTTTTACCGAATCTGGCAGCAAATTGAGATTCCCTATGGCTTTCACTCGTACTCCTCGCTTATGAACCCGCTCATCTTTACTTATCTTCTCGAATTCCACACGCATTAGCTTAAAAAGCCGCTCCTTCTCTTCAGCGGACCTACAAAAGTTCTCAATAGAAAAGGCATATATTGTGAGTTGCTTTACTCCTGCCTCAAAACACCACTCAATCACATGTTCTGTTATTTCTGCGCCATAGAGATAACCCTCTTCTGTTGAAATTCCTATCTTCTTCGCGTATCTTCTATTCCCATCCATGATTATCGCTACATGCTCGGGCAGACTCCGCTCCCCTACTTCATCAGCCAGCAATTTCTCGTATTCTCCGTAAGCTCTATCCTGAATCCAGTTGCATACGCTCGCAGCTTTACGCAGTCTCGAGATCTTCACGCTATTGTTTCTTGTCTTCATATTGTCCTTTTACGCCCCCACAGTGTTTCCGAAGTCCAGTATCTTTGTCTTCAGTTCAGAAAGCTCAACAAGAGTTGCACATCCTGCGGTAGGAGTTATATCACGCTTTTTTTGATATGGCGTTTGCGATTGCCATGTTCCCGAGTTTATAAGTAGCACGTTCCGGTATTTAGAAACGCCAACGGTATGGGTATGACCACAATGGAATATATCAGGAACCTGGTCAATTACGCCATAATCATGCCCATTGGGGACAATAGAAATGTTTGTCCCATAGATTGGAGCAACATGCCGCCTTCTAAGCATTTCTACCATTACCTCTTCCGGCTTTGAATAGCTCAGCCGGGATACAGAGTTAACGAAATCATCATAGGATTGACCATGATATATCAGTACCAACCTGCTTCCAATCTGTATATAAGAGGGACTGCTAACAAAGCAAGTACCGTCAGGGAAGAGCTTCTTGAGGTCATCTGGTAATGGTGGCTGTGGCTCTGCACTCCTAACTGCATCATGGTTCCCAGGAGCTATAATCACGTGTATATGCCGGGGTAGATCATGAAAATATCCCGCTGCCACTTTATATTGCTCTTCAACATCGGTAATAGACAAATCCTCGTTCTGATCGGGATATACACCTATGCCATCTACAATATCGCCAGCAACAACCAGATAGGCGATATTAATACTTTCTGCCTGCTCTTTTAGCCACTGCGCGAAACTGTCCCAGACATCATCCAGAAATGTGGTACTTCCCACATGCAGATCAGAGATAAATACCGCATGCATCGGCTCTGGCTTTTCCGTTTCGGACAGCGGCAGAGATAATTGCGAATTTGTTGAACGGATAGGCACATCCGGATACACTATCCGATTGGCAATTAGATACTGCCCTTCATATAAAGAACCCGTAACGCCGATAACCTCATCAGGTATAACCTCCTCTTGATGTGTTAGGATTACTGAGATATTACCTGAAGGGTCTTCTAAGTCTACACGGGTATTTCCCTTCGCCGTTTTGTTTATAGAAGAGACCATCCCCACTATAGATACCTCTTCCTTTTCTCTTCGATTTTTTATAAATCGTATCTGCCCGCAGCTTATCCGCCTTTTTATTAGCTTGCTTAATCGCTCGTATCTGTTGATGAAATGCGGTAAGAAATCTTTGTGGTCTATGCCGTTGCCCGGATCAAGGAACGTTTTTATTATTGTTGGTGCTTTTGGATGCATCCGTAGTTGGAACTCTCCCTCGCTTACGTTTATTTTTTCGATAGACGCAGCTATATGCTGTGGCGAAATAACAAAAATCGAGGGGTCTAACGAATTGGTCACGCATTCGGCGATCTCATTTATCCCGAAGCTTTTGCATTTATAATTAGTGAGTATTTCAATTGCCTCTGGCTGGACTTGCAGCCCCAAATCGGCAAACGTCTTTACTATTTCTATTTCCCTCTGTCGCTCATCTCTATCTGAGAACATTTCGCTCATTCATTCATTGTTACTTACAGCCATTTCTTAAGCTTTGCTTCTAAATATGGCTTTGGCAAAGCACCTTGTATAACATCCACCGGTTCGCCATTTTTAAAGATGAACATTGTAGGTATAGCCATAATAGCAAAATCCGTGGCAACTCGTGGATTCTCATCCACGTTCAGTTTCCCAAACACGACTTTACCCGCGTATTCCTTCGCTAACTCCTCTATTACCGGTGCGATCGTTTTGCATGGGCCACACCAGGGCGCCCAGCAATCCACAACGATCAGTGGAGTTTTTCTTACTGTAGCCATAAATGTATCGTCACTTAACGTTAGAGGATAATCAATAATCCCTTCTTTTTGCTCCCCTTCTCTCGCCTTTATACTTTCTTCCATCTCACGCATCTTTCTCTCCTTTATCTGCTCTATTTCCGCTTCTTCCGCGTTCACAATCCCCGAAAAATCCCTTTTCTCTTCCATAATCATACCACCTTCTCTGTATCTGTATGTACAAGTGATCAGATTAAAAAGATTTAGATGGGTGTTTTGATACGATTTTGCATATAACATAAGAAAAATTTGTACCGTATTGTGGTTGCCACATAACGGTCATCGCCATCGTCGTATGAGAGGCATACCGCAGGGACCGTACAATACGGCTTTTTGTGTAGCCCTCTGTTTGCCATAGTAATCATTCTCCGCATGATCTGCGAGGTCATACTACTCTTCGAAGAGGGCATAAGTATATTTATTCTTTTCCTATTTAAATAAATTTAAGGGTATAATTTGTCGAAGCGCCGAATTTATCATTTCGATTCGGGGTCTGGTTTATTGAGAGGCGTTGAAAAAGCTTTCTCTACTGAAGGCCGGTGGATGGCGTTGTAAGTGCAGAAAGGGATTATACGGTGGTCGGGCGTGGCATAGTGGATGCCGCATCTCTTTACCCGTTCCAGGTCAAAATTATAGGTATCCATGAAGTGCATAGCGCCGATAAAAAGTGTTTTACGATGAAACATAGCAAGAGAATCGCGATTGCCTACTCCCAGTATGCTAGCGAGCAAACTGGTAGAATCAGCACCTTCTGGCCCCTTATCCGTATCTACAAACTTCCTTAAGGAGACTATTAGCCTTGCTGCGGTTTTTAGTTTGCTTATTTTCGTGCCGTCCAGCCCACCGGTAGATTCTTTTAAGAACTCCATGAAGCCCTCAACGTCCATGAATTCTGTTATTGGTATTAACTTCCCATTCTCAACAAAGACATATGTCGCGGCACCGCAATGCGGATGCGCCGTGAGTTCTAGCTGAGGTTCGCCCTTCCAACCCTCCACGAAATATGAGATAGGTGCAACAAAAGGTACGGGATAAAAACTCTCACGCGGTATTTCGCCGTCTGTTTGCTCTTCCAGTAGATTTATGAAATCAGGAATAGTTATTCTGCCCTTCTTCCTCTCAGATTCATCTACTCTTCCCTCGAACGAGATGGGTTGTGCGTTCACACCTTTTACAACATCCAGGTTCTTAGCTGCAAATCGCACCATGTCGCCTATTTGATCGTCATTCACTCCTTTCATGAGCGTGGGTACAAGCACCACACTTTTCAATCCACCCCTCCCACAGTTCTCTATTGCCTTTAACTTTGTCTTTAACGCAGGTATGCCACGCAATATTTTATACGGCTCTTCTGTCACACCGTCAAACTGTAAATAGACCGTATGCAACCCTGCTTCCGCTAAATCACGACAGAACTGTTCACTCTTCGCCATTGCTATTCCATTTGTCGCTACCTGAACATGCGAGAAACCAAGATCTCGTGCCTTTTTCACTATATCTACAAAACCGTCTCTTATCGTTGGCTCGCCACCTGCAAACTGCACCGCAGGGCAGGGTGGCACCTCACTCCGGAGCAGTTTCATCATCTCCTCTAACTGCTCCATTGTCGGCTCGTAGAGGTAACCAGAGACAGCGGCATTTGCAAAGCAGGTCGGGCAGCGTTGGTTACACCTGTTCGTGAGGTCTATAAGAGCAAGCATTGTGGAGCTCTTATGCTCGGGGCAGAGACCGCAATCAAAAGGGCAGCCCTTGTCTGTCTTTGTAAGTGTGATTCCTGGTTTGCCATCATATCGCCACCTTGCGAATTTGCGATATAGTTCGGCGTCTGACCAATATACATCATCGAATTCGCCATGCTTCTCACACTGCTTCTTTATCAGTATCTTACCTTCTTCTTCATACACTTCTGCTTCTATCACTCTGAAACATACAGGGCATAACGATTTCGTTTTCATCTTTATCCTTTTAGCAGCCGTTTCGTCCATATCATATATCCTATGGCGTGATAACATTATATAATTAACTGAAATAAAACGAAGCGAGATGTTAGAACTGCTGGTAGCCGTGGGGCTTATTTTGCTGTCCAGAACTACAATAGGTGATATTATCAGTGTATCAAATCTTGCGAAAGGGTTAATTAGCAGAATAGGCGAAAAGGATGCTTTTGGTATCCTGAAAAAGGCGATAGATAAAACAGCAAGAGAAGCAGAAGAAGCGGAAATCAAAGAAATTTTGGACGGTTTGAAGGGTAAAGAAGAATTATTGCACGAACTTCGTGTTGTGAATGAGGAAGCCAAGGGTAAATTGGTTTCTAATAGTTTTAAAGGAAGAAAGGACGTTCTTGAACAATTGGCTAAGAACTATTACGAGTTGTTTTGTAAAGAAGCGATCAAAAAAGATAGACCATTCCGGGAGTTAGTCGTTATCGAACTAGGGAAATTAGCGAATCAAGGAGTCATCACAGATGATGCGGTAAAGAGTGTTGAGAGACATTTAGATGGCATAATAGAAGAGATAAAGAGGAAAAAAAAAGCGGATTCACGGCAATTTATTATTACTGACGATTTAAATGCGGTAAGTAGCGAGATATTAGCTGGAAAACCGCAGATTGAATACGTGGAAAGGAAAGAGCTGGAGAAAGTGAAGGGTGCACTAAAAACAACAAACAAGTTGCTTGTGGTTGGAAAGCCGGGGGCAGGGAAGTCGCGGTTTCTGCTACGGATTCTTGAAGATTTTAACGGCTACGATAGGTTTGTAGTGATTAGAAGCTTCTTCAGAGGGGATGGTATAAGTAGCCTGGATGCGGAATTACAGCAACTCAACTCGTTCATTCTAATTTGGGATGACCTTCACAGAGCCAAGAATGAGATTGTCAACCAAACAATTAATCAAGTCGAGCAGTTAGCAAAGGATTATGGAAAGGAATACATTTTCATTGGCACATCGAGAATGGAGGGCGAATATTATCAATTCAAGCAGGAAGAGATAAAACTGGATGAGTTCAGGAGTTTAGAATTCATTGAAAAATGTTCTGCATATTTTGACGTTTCTGTTGATGGCGGCGTTAAGAAGACACTTCTTGAAGTAGGGGATGGCACGCCTTTTTATGTGGTTTCGCTGTTCGCAACATCAAAAGAGCGAGGGAAGAGGAGGTTAACGGAAGATGACCTGAAAACACTTCCAGATGATTCTTTTGCAATCTGGCGTGACCACTTGAATTTCCTGGAGAGCGAAGGAAGGCTGAGCACAAGTGATAAAAGCGTATTGAGAAGCATTGCGCTTGCTATGAAGGCGGTTACGGCAATAGATTTCGAGGTGCTCGAAAAATTTTATGAGAAAATATTTCGAGGAAATTTATCAGAGTTTGATTATGCTTTGGATAATCTTGGTACGAAATTCTTCATCGGAATAGAGGGTGAATTTTGCTCGATGCATGCAGTTCAAGCTGCGGTTGTGGAGGAGAAATATCCAGTAGAAGAGCCTAAGATTGAAAGGCTTAGGGAAGTTCTTACATCATTAGAAAGAGATAAGAGTTTGATATTGCTATGGGCTTTTGCAGATTGGTTATATGCAAGCAAGAAATATGGAGATTGTTTAAAATTCGGGGATGTGTATATAGAGAAAGAGCCAAATATAGATGTGGCTTACTACAATCGTGGTCTCGCTTATGATGGATTAAACCAGCATGAGCGGGCAATAGGGGATTACAACAAGGCAATAGAATTGAATCCTAATCTTGCCAAGGCTTACAGCAATCGTGGTCTCGCTTACGCAGATTTAAGCCAGTATGAGAGAGCGATTGGGGATTACAGCAAAGCAATAGGATTGAATCCTAATCTTGCGCAGGCTTACTACAATCGTGGCAACGCTTACGTAGAATTAAACAAGCATGAGAGAGCAATAGAAGATTACGCTAAGGCAATAGGATTGAATCCTAATTTTGCGCAGGCTTACTACAATCGTGGTTTTGCTTATGGCAACTTAAACCAATATAAGAGGGGAATAGAAGATTACGATAAGGCAATAGAATTGAATCCGAAATATGCTGGGGCTTATTACACTCGTGGTAATGCTTACGCGGAATTAAACAAATATGAGAAAGCAGTTGAAGATTATAATAAAGCAATTGAGTTGAATCCTAATTTTGCGCAGGCTTACTACAATCGTGCTCTTACTTATGAAAAATTAAACCAGCATGGGAAGGCAATAAAAGATTGCGATAAGGCAATCGAGTTGAATCCGGATTATGCAGAGGCTTACATCAATCGGGGTAACGCTTACGCAAAATTAAGCCAACATGAAAGGGCAATGAAAGATTACAACAAGGCAATAGAATTGAATCCGAAATACGCTGGGACCTATAACAATCGTGGTGTCGCTTACATGGAATTAAAGCAGTATGAGAAGGCGATAGAAGATTATGGGAAAGCAATCGCGTTGAATCCTAATGATGCGGTGGCTTACTACAATCGTGGAAACGCTTACGCAGATTTGACCCAGCATGAGAGAGCAATAGAAGATTATTTGATGGCAATCGCGTTGAATCCTAATTTTGCAAAGGCATACGGAAACAGAGGCTTAAGATATGCAGAAATTAAAAAATACGAAGAATCCGCGCGAGACATGAAGAAATCAGGCATTTTATTCCTAAATTCTGGTAGGGAAGAAGACTCGGTTAGTGTTTTTTCACGTTGTTTCGCGTTGCGAGCGAAGATAGAAAATGAGGATGTAACTTACAGTGGTCTTGCTCTTTTCCTCCTAACCAAAAATGCAAACATTGGAGATGAGTTAAGGGGAATACGAATACAAGACGAAACCATGAGAAAAATCTTTGAACTTTCGCTCATGAAGTTGCGATCCGAAGACATTTCAGATGAGGCAGCGATGCTTGAGGAAAAAGAGAAGCGAAAGGAAATGAAGATTCTATTGGAATTGCTGAGGAACTTATGAGATGTGCGTAAAAGTTTAAGTGCAAAACGCATAAACAAAAGTAGAAGTGAAGATAAGATGAAAGCGAAAGTCCTTTCGAATGTTTACGATATATTTGACCCGCAAGAAGCGCTCAGCGGCGATAAGCTCAGGGAATATTACGTGAAGCGAGAGAGTCCCGTGAAAAGCCTTGCAGATATTTTATCGAGCGAAAAACCTTTGAAATACCTGTTCGTTGGTAGCCGCGGGAATGGCAAAAGCACAGAGCTCAACAGGCTCTCTGAACTTGTAAAGGATAAGTTATTTGTTGTATCCTTTTCGATAAAAGACAAACTCAATCTGTTTGACGTGGATTATGCAGATATTCTGCTCGTAATTGCAACCGAGATTTACGAGAGCGTATCTGACAAATTAAGCGCAAAGTTGAAGCATTATCTTGATGCATGGTCGGAAAAGATTGTTGAACGAGTGAAAGAGAAACAAAAGGGTTTGGAATTCGGAGCAGGATTCCGTGCCATTGTGAACCTCGCAGGGAAGGTGAAGACGCAGGTAACTACCAGAGAGGTAACGAGAGATGTGATGAAACCGCGATTAAGCGATTTGATAGATGCGATAAATAAGATAATATTTGATGCCGAGAAAGAACTCGGGAAGAAGATTCTTGTTATAATTGACGACCTTGACAAGGTGAATTTGGAGAAGGGTGAAGAACTGTTTTACAAGCATGGTGCAGAGTTAACACAGCCAGTTTGCAAGATCATTTACACTATTCCACAACCACTGCTGTTCTCAAATAAGATAAGGCAGATTATATTGCAGTATTTCGATGGCCGTAAAGAACTGCACAACATAAATCTAAATCATAGAAATGGTGAAGTTGACCACAGCGGTTACGAGGTTATGAGAGAAGTGGCATTGCTGAGAATGGAAGATGATCTGATAACAGAAGAAGCCATGGCTGAAGCGATAAAATCATCAGCGGGTATTATTACCGAACTTGTGAGACTAATAAGAGATGCAGCAAACATAGCGAATATGGAAGACAGAAGCAGGATAGAGGAAGGAGATGTGAAGCGTGTGGTTACCGGGATAAGGAACGACTACATAAGGATTCTGGGTAAGGCAGACCTCGAGATACTGAAAGGAGTGAAGAATACAAAAGAAAAAATTGGTGACGAGGCTAGATTTCATGATCTGCTCTTCAGCCTAGCAATCCTGGAATATGCAAATGATGAGGTATGGTATGACATACACCCAACAATTAAGGGAATTATTGAACGAATTGAAGCTGGCGAAGGGTAAAAACAGCCTGATCTTCGCTATCTCCGAGCGACCCACAGGGTTGAAGGAGTTGATAGAATCAAATGGCCTTGACGTTCGGGAAATACATTTAGAGGGAAAGGATAATCTGCTGGAGATGTTGTTGACGTGGAACGAGACCACAGAAAATACCATATATGTTGTTCATGGGATTGGGAATCAATTCCCGTGGGTATTGCCATACATAAATTTGCATCGTGATTTGTTCTTTGATATTAAAAGACCTGTGGTGGTTGTGGGAAGTGAATACGAAGTAAAGGAGATACAGAAACATGCACCTGACTGGTTCAGGTTCAGGAGCAGGACATACGAACTCAAAGAGGCGGAGTTGGGAGAAGAGGGTGTTATTATGAGTTTGGCAGAACTCGCAAAACCAAAACCAGTGTATTATTCGCTACCTGTTTTTGAAAAGGAGGGAGAAGAGGAGATAAAGGAGCGGATAAAGATAGACGAGTATTTGCTCAGTTCTGAGCACGATGATTACAAGCTTGCGGAATTGTATATGAGTCTTTCTCTATCCTATTTTAAATTGCGCGATTTTGAACGTGGCGAGGAATATCTGCGGAAATCAACGGGTATAAGGGCGAAATTGAAAGACAAAAAGGGTATTTTATTGAATTATGGACGGCTTTCCTCTATCTTCGTTGGGTTGGGTGAGCTTGAAAAAGTAATAGAAGTTTGCACTGAGGCATTAAAAATTGACCCTAATTCTGTTCATGCTTACATTTATCGTGGTAACGCTTACGCACTATTTAACCTGCATGATAGGGCAATAGAAGATTATGGAAAGGCAATCGAATTGAATCCTACCTACGCGGTGACTTACTACAATCGTGGTGCAGCCTACCTAAATTTGAAGCAGTATGAGAGCGCGATAGAGGACTACGGGAAGGCAATCGAATTGAATCCAAATTTTGCTGAGGCATACAACAATCGTGGTACCACTTACGTAATTTTGAAACAATATGATAGAGCGATAGAGGATTACGAGAAGGCAATCGAATTAAATCCGAATGATGCAGAGGCATACAACAATCGTGGTGCCGCTTACGCCTTATTAAACCAGCATGAGCGGGAAATAGCGGATTACAACAAGGCAATCGCGTTGAATCCCAATTATGCCGAGGCTTACAGAAACCGAGGAATAGCTCATTCAGAAATCGGGAGATATGAAGAATCCACACGAGATTTTAAAAAAGCTGGAATATTATTCTTTGATTCGGGTAGTGAAGAAGACACAGTAAAGTCTTTTTCCTTCTGTTTTGATGTACGACCCAAAATTGAGAATGGGGATGTGATTTATTCAGGGCTCGCTCTTTTCCTCATAACTTTAGATCCTGATATTATAATCGAATTAAGAGAGATGCGAATAGAAGACGAAATCATAAGAAAAATCTTTAGCCTCACGCTTATGAAATTAGACGATGAAGATATTTCAGGAGGAATAGCAATGCTAGAAGAAAAGGAGCAGACAGAGGAAAAGAAGATTCTTTTAGAACTACTAAAAAGGTTATAATAAGAAGATGAAGAAAGACCTGCAAACCGCAATAGAAGTAGTAGAAGGGATAAAAACAGGATCGCTATCGTGTGAGGACTTACTATCGAAGATCTATGAGCGAATAGAAAGAAGCAAGCTAAATTGCTACATTACTCTAAACAAAGATGCTGCTCTTGAAAAGGCGATAGAAGTAGATAAGCGGCGGAATGAAGAGGAGTACAGACGAAAGAAACTGCTTGGCGTGCCCATCGCCATCAAAGATAGCATCACTACAAAGGGTATTCAAACCACATGTGCATCAAATATTCTTACTGGTTATGTTCCACCATACGATGCAATGGTAATAGAAGCGTTAAAACAGGAGGGGGCGATAATCATAGGTAAAACGAACATGGACGAGTTCTGCATGGGGACTTCAACAGAGACAAGCTATTACGGACCAACGAGAAACCCGCATGATCCTGGCAGGGTCCCAGGCGGCTCTTCAGGTGGTAGTGCTGCGGCAGTAGCAGCCGGCGAAGCCGTTATAGCGCTCGGTTCTGATACGGGTGGCTCCATCAGGTGTCCTGCATCATTCTGCGGCATCGTGGGCCTGAAGCCCACTTATGGTTTCGTCTCCAGGTACGGGCTTATCGCATATGCGAACTCGCTGGAGCAGATAGGCCCAATGGCATCAACTGTGACAGATACGGCATTGCTGTTAGAAGTTATTTCGGCAAAGGATGAGCGGGACAGCACACAGGTAAAGCTAGATAATAACGCATCTACGAATTACCGCTGCTCATGGCTGAACGACAAAAGAAGCGACACGGTAAAAGGCTTGCGGATAGGGGTACCGAAAGAGTTTATCGAGGGCGTTTCTCCGGAAGTAGGAAAAGCGGTGTGGGACACAGTGCATAAATTCGAGGAGCTTGGTGCTACATACGAAGAGATAAGCATGCAGAACCTGAAATATGCGCTTGCTTCTTATTACATCCTTGCGATGTCCGAAGCGTCATCGAATCTCGCTCGGTTTGATGGGCTCAGATATGGACTTCGATCAGGCAAGGACGAGGACTGGCACTCTACTTTCTCGCGTATACGGGGCGAAGGATTTGGCGAGGAAGTAAAGAGGCGGATAATTCTTGGCACTTATGCTCTATCAGCAGGTTATTACGGTAAATATTATTTGAAGGCGTTGAAAGTGCGCACACTGATAAAAAACGAATTTGAAGATGCATTGAAAACGCATGATATACTGGCGATGCCAACGATGCCCTTTGTCGCTTTTGAGCTCGGCGAGAGGATAAAGGACCCGCTTTCGCTTTATCTCGCGGATGTTAATACGGTTTCGGTCAATCTGGCGGGTGTTCCTTCTCTATCCATTCCCTGCGGGTCTTCGGATGGGTTGCCAATAGGCCTGCAGATCGTGGGTAAGTATTTTGATGAGGATGAGATATTGAAAGCGGCTTTATCTGTTTAGTTAGTTATTTTTATAACCACAAGATTACACAGATTTCCACGAGAAACGTTTCTTTAAGAAAGAAAGCTTTACCAAAGAAACTGATTTTTGATAAAACTTTTTTCTAAAAAGTTTTGTGCCTCAAGCTTCTGAAAAGCTATGAACCTTTATACTGGGGTAATTCTCACAATGGGAACTTTTTTAGGCACTGGCAACTTCCACCTTAAAGACTTCGGTATATGCACGTGCTTGTTCTTGCGTGACCTCAAGAACCAGTTGAATTGCCTATGTGATATTTCTCAGAGCCTCTTCTTTTGTATCGCCCTCACTTATCGCAGCCGGGAGCTCAAGACATTGAGCAGTATATCCCCCTTCATCAGATTCTTCGAGTTTTATTGTAAATTGCATTTTAGTTTGATAATTGGATTTGTAATTATTAAAGCTATGGGTTATGGCGATTTATTCTAAAAAGCGAGTCACACTTAAGTACGAGGCCTGATAGTCCGAAAAAAAGTATGATGTGTTTTTACAAAAGTTTTTTTTACTAACAGTAAACAAACAAATCAAACATGACAAGAACAAACTAAAATAAATTATTGACGCAGATTAACGCAGATTAACGCAGAAGAAATTAAATCTGTGTAAATCCGTGTCTTAAATAGGTAGACGTTATGGTTTATACACAATGAAAAAGATAACGGAGCTGAATGCAGTAATTATAACAAACGAAGAGCTAAAAGAAACACTGGAGAACATAGGCTGGAAGGCGTTTATTTCTGAGATCAAACGCGGATTCGAACAAAGCGCTTTAGGGCAGGTAGTAGTGCCTGCGAAGGTCTATGTTGATACTGGTGTGTCAGACATGAGATGCATGCCTGCGTATCTGCCACGATACAACCCCAATTATTGCGGTGTTAAGATTGTTTCGGTTGCACCAGCGAACAAAAAAATCGGTTTACCTACGGTACTGGGCGAATATCTACTCAGAGATGCCGAAACACAGCAATTAGTAGCGATAATGCAAGCTGAAGAGATGACCGCATATAGAACAGGAGCTGCTACCGGTATTGCTACCGAAGCATTATCGAGGTCTGATTCCAAAACACTCGGTATAATCGGCACGGGGAAGCAAGCTTATTATCAGGCTAAGGCAATACTGACTGTAAGAGATTCTATTGATAGAATAAAAGTGTTTAATATATCAGAACAACAAGCGAGATCGTTTAGCGCGAAATATGAACCTGAATTTGGTATTGATATAGCGGTTGTCAGTCTGGAAGACGCGGTGGATTCTGATATAGTCACAACGGTAACACCTGCAACTGAGCCTTTCATTTACTCTGAACAGATAAAGCCGGGGATGCATCTTAACGGTGTAGGTGCAGACTCGAAGACGAAGATAGAATTTGATCCCGAAGTGCTGAAAAAGTGCAGGATATTCATTGATGACTTTTCACAGTGCGTGCATTCGGGCGAGATATACCGTGGATTGGAGAAGGGGATAGTTGCGAAGGGTGATTTGATTTCTCTGGGTGATGTATTGCTCGGTAAAGCAGAGGGTCGGACAAGCAAAGACGATATAACTTTCTTTAAATCCACTGGCGTTGCATTCCAAGATTTGATTACTGCGATACTGGTTTTTGAAGGAGTGCCAGAGAACAAAACAAAACAAAATAAAATAAAATAGAATATTGACACAGATTAACACTGATTAACGCAGAAGAAATTAAATCCGTGTAAATCTGCGTCCTAAATTAAATTTATAGGTAGAAGTTATACTTTCGATATACACCATGAAAATTGAAATACTTGGTACGGAATCCCTGGGCGTTCGTGGTCTGAGCTGTCTGGTAGAAGCTAGAGGCCGAAAGATAGTCATTGACCCCGGGTTAGCATTGGGCTACAATCGTCATGGACTGCTCCCGCACCCATTGCAGGTATCTGTTGGCGAGTCAGTCCGTCAGAAGATCCTGATGGCGTTGGAAGACGCAACGGATGTCGTGTTCAGCCATTTTCACGGTGACCATGTCCCCTTAGTGGATGCGAATCCATATCAGATGCCTGCGCAGAAGGTAGCCGCCGTATGTCAAGCGCGCACACAAAAGCCACGGTTCTGGGCTAAAGGCTCCCGTGGCATTTCTCAAAACATGTCGCACCGGTTGCAGTCGCTGCGTATTGCACTGGATAACGAGCTGCTGAATGCCGAAGGACAAAGCGATGGGCAACTATCCTTTTCCATCCCGGTCCCACATGGTCAGCGTGGTGAACACCTCGGCATGGTAATGATGACGAGGATAGAAGAAGGTGGCGAGGTATTTGTGCATGCGTCTGACGTCCAACTGCTAGATGAAGCGACAGTGTCACGTATCACGTCCTGGCAGCCGACGATTGTGCTGGCTTCGGGCCCGCCGCTGTACTTGCCACATATATCGCGTAAACAGCGTGAAATGGCATGGCAGAATGCGGTACGACTTGCGCATAACGTGGACACTCTAATACTTGACCATCATCTCATACGTTCTAAGGCCGGATGTCAGTGGCTGGATAAGGTTTCGGCCACGACGGAGCACCGGGTATGCTGCGCTGCTGATTTCATGGGACGGAATCGAACTCCGCTCGAAGCGTGGCGGCAGCGTCTATATGCCGAGATGCCAGTGCCTGAGGGATGGCATGAAGCTTATGCTCGCGGTGCAGTGGACACAGGACCATACAGGGATCGGCTACGTAGAGTAGAAGAGTGGTGAAGTTGAACGTATAGCGAATCTCATGCGTGTTCGGTTAAGCCCACTTTGACTTAAGTTATATATAATTCTGAAATCCCGGGTAGTTTCATATATCTTTTAGACCTATTATCCACCCCACCATTTCCAATTTAATCCAGTGTTACAATGTAACACGTTAAAT
>JAUWND010000017.1 GCA_030612835.1 Candidatus Methanophagales archaeon
TTATCCCAAACGCTACTGACCTTGCAGAGATAGAAATTATCACCTCGCCTGTGAATCTCTGTACCCTTCTTCCTTTGCACCAAAACCCAATCGGGTATTTTTTTGCCACTATCCATATTACTAAATTTAGTAATACGTATATAAATAAAAATAAGCACATTATAGCTATGAATACTTGGACTAAGCCATATTTAAGATCTATTCTAAAACCTATTACTCAAAATGGTTAAAGTTACAGTTTAAGCCCAATGATACTATGTGCTCTACCAACTCTTTGGTGGACATGTAATCAAGGGTTTCCTCGATTTCCTCGATTTCCTCTTTCATCCTGGGTCCCTTAACCTTACCTTTAGGCTTCTTCTGCTTTACCATTCTATGTGACACCTATGGGGCCGGTGCGATTCGAACACACGATCGGCGAGTCTGGAGCCCGCTGCCCTTCCAAACTAGGCCACGACCCCATGCTACATAATACATTTATAATTACATTTATTTGTTTAATATATCCAAATGATTATACTGATTCCCACGAGAGATTATTACGATGCTGATAAAACCTGTATCTTGTATCCTGCATCCGGAATCACTCTCCTTCGTCACCGCAAATCTCCCTCATCCTGTCCTCGCCTTCTCTTGGACCACGCATGATCAACAAATCACCATACCTTATCTCTACACTGCCAGAAGGGTTATAAACCCATTTGCCCTCTTCTCTACGTATTGCCAGTATAAACATTCCGGTTCGTGTCTCTATTTTCAGTTCCTTTAGCGTCTTTCCAAATATAACCGTGTTAATCACTTCCATCTTCAATATTATCTCATCAGACTCTTCGATAGAAGCTAAAAAGACCGGATGCAATTGGATGTCGCGCAACACCACATCTGCAATCTCGTATGCGGCATCCGAAATCACTTCAGAAGAGACCGCAACATGAAGTAAGCCCCGAAACTCGTTAAAATTACTCCTCTTTGTTACCCCTCTCGCCGCCTCTATCACTAATATCTCCAGCTCCTCTTTCATCAGGTCCATTGACTCTTCCAGATCTCGTACCTCATTTGCTATCTCTTTGTTATAAAACGTGACTGCGGAATATGAGAGACCTACCATCAACTCAGACATATTCTTCATATCGGCGAGAAGGTCCGCGATTTCTTCTGTTATTCTTCGCCTTACTATATCACCCTTCTCCTTCTCCTTGTATTCCTTCCCTGTCGCCATCTTACAGAATGCAGGTATGCCTTCTGTGGGACCGGAAGTGATAATCAGGTCGTCCAGCAGCAATCGCTCGTTTTTATCTGGAGAATACATCCATTTAGAGCCACGTTTTATCGCTAATACCCGCATTCCCGCTTCTGTCTCGAGCTTTAAGCCCTTTAGCGTTTTGTCTTTCAAGACCGATGTGGGCGTTATCTTTACGTTTAATACGGCCTCTTCAAAATCCTCACGATCGAGATACCCTGTTATATCAACAGAAGTAGCTATTTTCGCTATGTCGCTCGCGGCATTTGAGATCTTCTCCGCTGCAGATGCTATTTGCAATATCCCTGCGAATTCTATCGCATCTTCTAAGTTCCGTGCACCTAACATTGTCGATATTCTCAGTTTATAAAGGAGCGAATGCATCTTCTCCTCTAATTTAAACACCTCTTTCGCTATCTCGGGATTGCTATATAGAACTGCAGAATATGCTAGGTCTAACATAGAGCCTGAGATGTCCTTCATATCCACGAGCATATCCTTAGCATTGAAAGTCTTTATTTCATCCTTCAACTCGTCAGCCATTATAAACTCTCCTCTAACCACTTCTTCGCACGTTTTATCGCCTCAGTATCCCGGGATACGAGTTTTATACGCACTTTGTAAGTCCGCTCATCTCCCGCCATGTAGGGATAGGACCCTATCTTTACATCTGTAAACGTCCTTACCGCTTCGTTCAGAACATCTAATATCTCATGCTCTGGCTTATCTGTTAATATCCATTCTTCCGCCATTATCGCATTATCATCACGAAAAGAGGAAGCGATGCCCTCGAACATCCCTCGCAGCTCTTCCGGCACGCCTGGCATAACAATGACGTTATCTACTTTAAATCCCGGTGCAGTACCTACTGAGTTCCCTATAACCTCCGATCCAGTTGGCATATCTGCCATTTTTAATAAAATGCCACTCAACCCATATTTGTCCGTCAGTATTCTTTCCGCTTCTTCATCTCTCGTCAATGGTTTACCCACACCTTTTGCCACGCCTTCTCTCGTTACATCGTCATGCGTTGGACCTAACCCACCAATGACAAAGACAAAATCAGATTTGCTGCTATTTATCGCTTCGCTTATCTCGTCTTCGTCATCGCCCACCACCATTATCTTCTTTACGGCAACTCCTTGGGTGAATAACCGCTTTGCAAGCCATGAAGAGTTAGTATCTGCGATATCTCCTCGTAATAATTCATCTCCAATGTTTATTATCGTGGCGTCTTTGCCTTTTTTGATTGCCCGATTATTCATGCTTTGTGTAAAACACTATATCTTTTTCCTACATTTAAACTTTTACCATAGGTGTTCGGTTAAGTACGACTCAACATTTAACCGAACACACATGAGTTCACTTTATATTTATTTCAGCACCTAACTCAAGCATATCATCAAAGAATGACGGATACGATATTTTAGCACATGCTACATCCTCTATAACCGTTTCTCCATGTGCAGAGAGAGCAGCGATAGTTAAAGCCATTGCCAATCGGTGATCCTCGTGTGAATATACTTTCGCTGCTTTTAAATCTGTCTTCCCTTCTATTACTAATCCGTCTTCCTTCTCTTCTATCCCCGCACCCATCTTCTTCAACTCTTCTGTTATCAGCTTCAATCTATCTGTCTCTTTATATCTCAAATGTGCCACACCGGTTATCTCAGTACTGCCATCAGCAACAGCCGCTAATACCGCTACCGTGGGCACCAGGTCCGGGTTCGCTCGCATGTCCACCTGTATCCCTTTTAGAGTCCCTTTAGCGCCTTTTACCGCTACAATCCCGCTCTCCACATCCCATCTTATGTCTGCACCCATCTCTTTCAATATCGCCACTATCCGGGAATCGCCCTGTGCAGACGGGAACAAATTCAGCATCTTCACTTCGGAATCAGAGATTACTGCTGCTGCTAAGGGATAGGAAGCGGAAGAGAAATCGCCGGGTACCGTAAACCGCTGTAACTCATAGCTTTGCCCGCCTTCTACATGAAACGAATAATCAGTGGCGGAGCGAGAAAAAGGGACCTCTATCCCTGCCTTCTCTAATACCTCTATTGTCACTTCCACGTACGGCACAGAGGCAAGATTATTTGCCACGATATAAGTGTCCTTCTCCGCAAACGGGCACGCGATAAGCAAAGCGGATATGAACTGTGAGCTGATAGATGCATCTATCGTCGTTTCGCCACCCTTTAGCCTGCCTTTTACCACTATTGGCGCTGTCCCATCTCCTTTTGTACTGAACGCTTCTGAACCAAGGTCGTTTAGCGACCCAAGCAGAGGCGAATTCGGTCGCTTTCTCAACGATGCATCACCTGTTAGAACCGCAGCGCCTTCGCACAAACCAGAGATAGCAGTGAAGAATCTTAATGTGGTGCCTGAGTTCTCAGCGTTTAGCACGTCTTCCGGTGTTCTAGGTCGCCCATCAGTGCCTTCTACTGTTATTTTCCTCGCTTGCTCTACCTCTATAGTTGCACCTAAAGAACTAGCAGCGTTAATTGTAGCTTTTGTATCGTCAGAGATAAGAGGATAAAGAATCTCACTCCGTTTTGCCAGTGCAGCTATTGCAATAGCCCTATGGGTATAGCTTTTAGAAGGCGGCGCATTTATTTCGCCTTTTAGCCCTGATCTTCGCACCGTTGCTTTCATGGCATTCTTTATTAACCCTTTCAGGATGTGTAAAGTTTATACTCAGCCTTCCAGATATCTATAACTTCTGCCAAACCAACCCACTGGATTGATCCTGAATTGGTGTATCCGGACAAATTTTGAATTTGCTGTTGAAAACTTTGAATCAAATCATTTAATCCTTGCCATGAGTTTTTGTAACCTCCGACACAAGGAAGCGGAGCAACTTCATCATTAACAAAATCAGGATAACCTCCTGGGCCGGGTGACGGTTCTTCCGTGTGAGTAACAATGGAAACGTAGATTGGAGACGGTGACTCCTTGGAGGTTCCATCAACAAAAACAGGATATTCTCCTAAAGTAATTGTTACTGTCCCATTGGTTACTTGTATTGTCTTGGTCCCGAAGAAACCCGGATAATCCTCCTCATTCAAGTCTGCACCGAATTCTACATCTGGGACCGCTTCCGTGAGTTTTATCGTGGTGACATTTCCAACATTTAAAGTGATTGTCTTATTGCTGCCTGTGTCATTGAAATAATCCCACCAGACCACATATATTGACTCACCCTTATCGTTCTTAATGAACTTGTAAACATAGACATTATCGGATTCTTGAATTGTTTCTATATTGTTCCAGTCGGAGTATTCGAGTTTTTCCGTCATTAGTTTGTAGGTATAGTAGCTAAGCTTCTTGACACTCAGCCCAAGGTCGTTCGAGCCTTGCCCATCGTAGATCAGACCGGTGTGGTCGAAGTAACCATCATCGTGCTTGAAACCTTCAATCAAACCGAAAGCAAGAAAGATTTTCTCGATACCGCGCGAAAGGGAATATATATACCGCTTGAAATAGTCGCTCGCTTGCTGTTGCTCGGTTTGATATGGGAAAAAGCCAGACGGATCACCGGAATAGGAACCCATTTCTGTTATCCAGATCGGCAGGTCCGAAGAGAACCCGTTGGCTATGAGTACAGAGCGAATGTGATTGTACACATCTTCTCCCGTATTCGTATCTTTGAGGCGATAGTCGCCTGTGGCTGCGCCATACCAGTGAAAGTCCATAACATCTATATACTGCCCCGCAAGAGTGTCAAGAATAGTGCCATAAACTGCGTCAAAATGTAAAATGTAATCATGTGGTCCTCCTGCAACTCCGCCTATGATGACCGTAGCCTCATGGTCTGCTTCTTTAATTGCCAGATAAGTGATACGTTGAAGATCAGCAAAGCAGGACTTTTTGTTATTCGGTTCATTGCCAACCTGCCAGTATTTGATTGGGTTCGTTAAACCGGGCATATCTGCAATGCCATCGCCATCGTAACGCTCCACAGTCGCTTTCACAAATGCAGTATATTTTGCTTCATCTATCGGAAGATATGAATCTGGATGTGCGTACCCCTCATCAATCGGACCTTGTGGTGCGATGTTTGCCAGGATATTTATTCCTACTGGAATGTCGCGCCATTGTTTATCATGACGTGAAAAATCATACACTTGCTTGCTGAGATCTGGCTGGATAAGGAACCAGAAAGCATAGACTCCTTCACGTGCCCATCTCACACCGATATTCTGAGCATCCACGAATCCATTATCGGAGTAGCCCGGCCTGTAGACACTGGCAGGATGGAATCCGAAGGGAGAATCTTCATAACCAACGGTTGTTTTTGCTATACCCTCTCCTGGCTGGATATTGGGATTAGCCTGACTCGATACCTGCAACAGCCCACAACTGCCTATAAGCAGTATCGCGGTCAGCCACACCATTTTTGTTCTCATTTTACAATTATGCAGCATCTAAACTGCACATATCATCAAAAAACGTAGGATACTGATGAGTAATATTATTTCCGGCTATATAAAATCCTCGACTGAAAGCCGTGATACAGCGAGAACCCTTCCGCACCTCTTTGCTCTTGTTTCACATCGAACGAGACGTCCTTAGAATATAATGCATTTGGTGATTTTCTCCCTATTACTCTTGCGACACCTTTTTCCAATTTCATATGCACTGTGCCGTTTACCCGCTCCTGTGTCTTATCCACAAAGGCATTAAGCGCCTCGAAAAGTGGGTCCATAACCAGGCCCTGATATACCAGCTCACTCCACGTTCTATCAACAAAATCCTTGAACCTTAGCTCATGCCGCGTTAAAACAAGCTGCTCGAGGTCTCGATGCGCTTCTAACAATATAGTGGCTGCCGGATGCTCATATATCTCCCTTGACTTGAAGCCAAGAACTCTATCCTCGATCATATCAGTTCTGCCAATGCCATGATTGCCACCCACATCATTCAATTTTTTTATCAACGAAATGCCGTCCATCTCCGTACCATTCAGCGAGACGGGGATCCCATACTCAAATCCGATTTCCATAATCGCTGCTTCTTTGGGCGCGTTAGCCACAGAGGAAGTCCATTTGTATATCTCTTCCGGCGGGAAGAAGGAAGGGTCTTCTAACTCGCTGCCTTCTATGCTCCTGCCCCAGATATTCTCATCCAGACTCCATCTCTTCTCTGATTCAAATGAAATGCCATGTTCTGATGCATATAGCTTCTCTTCTTCCCGCGTTAGGCTCAGTTCCCTCACTGGCGCTATTACTTCCAGGTCGGAAGTCCTGAAAACGGCGTCAAACCTGAGCTGGTCGTTACCCTTGCCTGTGCAGCCATGAGCGACCGCATCTGCTCCCTCTTCTTTCGCAACTTCTACCACTTTCTTCGCTATCAACGGTCTCGCAATTGCCGTTCC
This sequence comes from Candidatus Methanophagales archaeon, assembly GCA_030612835.1. GTDB lineage: Archaea > Halobacteriota > Syntropharchaeia > Alkanophagales > Methanospirareceae > Methanophaga. The sequence continues at coordinate 6,618 of JAUWND010000017.1, forward strand.
AAGCACGTAGCCCTCATAGTTGCCGTTTGCCTTTATCAAAGGGAAGATATAATCCTGCACGAATTCGGCCTTTGCATCTATAAGCTTATAAAGATCACTTAGCTCCTCGCCCCTTTCCGTAGCTTCTTTTAGGTCCTCTTCCGGCTGCCCTACATCCACTATTACTGCAATCACTTCATCGTAACCATAATGCTCTTTAAGCAGAGGAATGCAGATTGAAGTGTCCAATCCGCCGGAATAAGCAAGTACAACTTTCTTCATTTCACTCGCTTATATTTCGCTTCTTTCATATCCACGGCAAAGAATTCACCACCTACATGGCATAACAGTTTCTCTACATCTATCACGCCTTCTTCTTTCCAGAACTCGTCATTTACGCCCACTGCTACTATTTTCCCCGTTATCCAGATATGGTTGCCCGCTTCAATCTCCTTCTCTAACTTGCACTCCAGCCATCCAGCAGCCTCTTTTATTCGCGGTGGCGTCACAACCTTCGCCTTCTCTTCTGTTAGTCCTGCATGCACTAGCTCATTATCTTCATAGGGATAATCAGTTTCCAAAACGTGCATCTGCTCTCCAAGGTCCCTGCCCGCCACGTTCACCACGAACTCGCTATTTTCGCGGATGTTCTTCAATGTGTCATGCATGGGATTGCACGAGAAACCATATAAGGGCGGTTCGAAGCTTACCGGCGAATTGAAGCTAAATGGTGCTGCATTTGCTATCCCTCTTTCGGATACTGTCGTAATGACCACCACAGGTCGAACGAACAATTTCGGATATGCTTTTACTTCTAGTTCCATCTTTTCGTCTCCAATATTTTCTTTTTAATGGTATATAAATAAAGAATATTATTTCTTTCTTTGCTAAAGCTTTTAAAACTTTTTGAAAGAAAGCATTTTAGCCACAGATCACACAGATTTTTACGTTATTTATAATTCTATTTTATTTACAACGCTAATAAATCCTCGCCTTTATCTACTACGATCTTGCATGGTGTGGGAAACTTATGACCTGCCCGTTTCAAAGCTTCCTTTGCATCTTTGACATCATGAGCCTCTACACTTACACTAACTAGCTTTTGTCCGCGCTTCACCCTCGCTGCTGTGCCTATCGGTCGCCCAAATGCGTGCCGCATACCACTTGATATCCGGTCCGCACCAGCACCAACCGCTAATTTGTTCTCTCTCAGCACGTGATGCGGATACACCCGTATCTTCAAGTAGAAATTACTTCGTCCTATGCCCTGTACTAAGAATCTATTAGAAAATATCCTCGCCGCTTCTAATGCATTATGCCTTATCTGACATGCTTCCTTTGCTACTAAGGACAAAGAAACCGGAAACTCTCTACTCAGGTTACCCATATCGAAAATGGTTATCTTGCTCCCTGGTATTCCTCCCATGTATCTCTTCCGCACATTCGCAGCTCCTGTCACCTTAGTGTACATTCGCGCTGGTTTATTTCCCATACTTCCCTATTATTCCCCCCCTACATAAAAACCTTTATATAACATCAGTATCACCAAAGGCTTTAAAACCATTCTTTGAGAATAGAAGGATTTTTCAATATGAGAGACGGATAGCCTAAGTAAGGGGCCCTTGCCTTCGCTATCGCGACAATCCATTCGGGCTTAACTGGCTGCAAATTTGGCTGGTCATAGCCGGCGTTATTATCGCCTTTGGTTATGTAACCCTCGTGATGTGCAGGCCTTCCATTTGGCATCTGCCCTTCTTTCTCCACCCAATACATTGCCCGATGTATTATCGGTGTTGACGAGGAAAGACCATTCGGACGATATATAATCACATCGCCGTAACCGTTGAAAGACTTATAATCGGCCAATTTGCCTTCTTCGCATGTTATAATGTCTGTGCGTTGCGGTGCCTGCACGAAGATCAAATCGCCCACATTCATATTCGGTATCATACTGCCCGATTCGACTGCGAATCCTATATGCCATGTACCTGTAGCCGCATATGCCACCACAATTATTATCGCAACGATTATTAACGCCTCAACCAAACTTTTACCCGTTTCTATCAATGCTTTTTTCATATTTGCTCTTGCCACTTATATTACAAGTACTCGAAGTTATATTTCTAGTGTCTTTTTTAAAAAGAAAAACCTTTTTCTTTGGTAAACCTTTCTTACCTAATAAAGGTCTGATATATTTTATTCGCAATCAAAAAGAGAGAGACAAGATGGATACGGGGTTCGTCTATCATGATGATTATTTGAAGCATGACACGGGGGCTCATCCCGAGAGCGCAGAACGACTGGTACACATAATGTCTGAGCTGAAAGAAGCGGGTGTTACGGAGAAGATGAAAAAGGTTCTACCCGTGAAAGCATCGAAAGAGCAAATAGCGTATGTGCATACAGACGCCTATATGAAAGGCGTGGAAAGGATGAGTAAAGAAGGTGGAGGGTTGCTTGACCCAGATACGCCGTTATGCTCGGATAGCTACGAAATAGCATTACTTTCCGCAGGTGGCGTAATAAAAGCAACTGACGAAGTAATGAACGACTCTAATAACCTGAAGCACATTTTTGCTTTGGTAAGACCGCCGGGCCATCATGCTACCTGGAACCGAGGTAGGGGATTCTGCATATTTAATAATATTGCGATTGCCGCTGAGCATTTAAAGAGACGATATTGTGCTAACCGCATTTTGATTGTAGACTGGGATGTGCATCACGGTAATGGCACGCAGGAGGTGTTCTTTGATGACCCTTCTGTATTGTATTTCTCCACACATCAATACCCCCATTATCCCGGCACAGGATGGATAGATGAAGTAGGTAAAGGCGAAGGTGATGGTTTTACTGTTAATGTCCCACTACCTGCCGGTACTGATGACGCAGGCTATTTATATGCGCTGAATAATGTTTTAGTGCCGATAGCAAAGGAGTTTGAACCCGAATTTGTGCTTGTATCTGCAGGATTTGATGCGCATGTTGCAGATCCGTTAGCATCAATGAACGTGACCGCTCTTGGATTCGGACTTTTTATGGATCTGATAAAGGAGATAGCAGAAAAGAGCTGTAAAGGTAAGATTGTAATAGCCTTAGAGGGTGGATATAATCGGGATGCTATTGCAAAATCCACCGTATCGGTTTTCAATTCTCTTTTGTCCCGTAGGGAAAAGGGAAGAGCAGATATGGTAAGTAGGGGTGTGGTGGAGCGAGTGGAAGAGATAAAAAAAGTGCAAAGAAGGTATTGGTCAATATGAGGGGTAAGGAAGGATGCGGGATAGCAGGCATTGCATTAACACAAAATGATGCAGCGTTGCCCCTCTTTTATGCACTCTATGCTTTACAACACCGTGGACAGGAATCAGCAGGTATAGCTGTGTGTAGTAGTAATAAAGAAGGTAAAGGAAACGAAACAAGTGCAAGAAAGGATGACATACAACTAATAAGGGGGATGGGCTTTGTTCATGAAGTTTTTGATGACGAACAATTAAAATCCCTAAAAGGGAATATCGGCATAGGTCATGTCAGATATTCCACGACTGGAGCGTCGAAGTTAGAAAATGCAGAGCCTTTACTTGTGAATTACAAGAACGGTAAAATCGCTATTGCACATAACGGCAATCTTGTGAATACAGCAGAGCTGGGAAGAGAGTTGGAACGAGAAGGTAGGATTTTTCATTCTGATACTGACACCGAGATGATAGCACAGTTACTTGCGAAGGAGCTGACGAGATATGACCCAATAGGGGCAATCAAAGAACTGATGAAACGTGTGATCGGGTCCTATTCTTTGGTTATCTTGATGGATAACCTGCTAATGGCTGTTAGAGACCCTTTGGGCATTAAGCCGTTATGTCTCGGTGAAATAAAAGACGAAAAAGAAGAGATTGGTGAAGGTTATATAATTGCGTCCGAGAGCACGGTAATAGACCTGTTGGGCGGGAAGTTAGTAAGAGATGTGAGACCCGGAGAAGTATTATTGATAAAGGACGGTAATTTAGAGAGTTATCAGTTATATAAGGGGGTAAACACTGCCCATTGCGTCTTTGAATACATCTATTTCGCGAGAGCTGATTCAATCTTGGATGGGAAGTTAGTGTATGACGTGAGGCGGGAGATAGGTGAGAGACTGGCAGGGGAGCATTGTGTGGAAGCAGACCTAGTGTCACCGGTGCCGGATTCAGGCATCACGTTTGCAATAGGCTATGCGAGGCAGGCAGGGCTTGATTATATTGAGGGTTTTATAAAGAACCGATACATAGGACGGACATTTATCATGCCTGAGAAAGGTACAAGAGATACTGCGGTGCGGCTGAAATTAAATGTTGTGCGAGCTAATGTGGAGGGAAAACGAGTTGTGTTAGTAGATGATAGCATCGTGAGGGGCACAACATCGCGTAGAATTGTAGCTAATTTGAAGAAGAAAGGCGCGAAAGAGGTGCATCTGCGCGTAGGCAGTCCACCAATAAAGGCACCCTGTTACCTTGGCATCAATACGCCAACGAGGGCTGAGTTGCTAGCATCGAATAGGTCTATGGACAAGATTTGTAAGTTCTTAAATGCAGATTCCATAGGATATCTTAGTTTGGAAGGGCTGATAGATTCTGTGGGTATGGATGCAAATAATCTTTGCCTGGGCTGTCTGACAGGGAAATATCCTGTTGAAATACCGGGTGAAGTGTGCATAGCACGACAGTTGAAACTGACACAGTTCTAAAAAAGTTTTTATATGATGTGGCGATAACTAATAATAGCAAATGGATAAGTCTAAGACGATTGTTATTTGCGTAGACCGGGATAATGATATAGGTGAGAAGGCCGGTTTAGATACGCCAATTATAGGAAAAGAAGCGAGTTTATCTGCCGCGACAAAATTAGCACTCGCAGATTCTGAAGATTCTGATGTGAATGCCATATTTTATGCTATAAGTGTATACGACCGGTTGGTTGAAGAGGATGTTGAGGCAGAGATCGTTTTGGTCGCAGGCGATAAGAAAGTCGGAGTCACATCAGATAGGAAGATAGGGAAAGAGCTGGATGAGGTTCTGTCTAAACTTGGACCTGATACCGCAATTCTCGTGAGTGACGGTGCCGAGGACGAATCGATCATACCTATTATCCAATCACGGGTGAAGATAGATTCTGTGCGGCGGGTAATAGTGAAGCAGAGTGAGCATTTAGAAAGCACGTTTTATGTGATCAAGCGATTATTCGAAGATCCGAAGTTTTCTCGTACGTTCTTGCCACCCATAGGGATCCTTTTGTTCCTCTTAGCCATTTCTTTACTGTTTGGGATGACCGGTCAAGTGATGGGGTTAATCTTAGCATTTTTAGGGATTTACATGCTGCTTAAGGGTTTGGGACGTGAAAATATTCTAAAAAATCTATTCGAGAGTGCGAAGCAGTCATTATACAGCGGTAAGATAACTATTGTCGTGTATATCTGTGCAGTTGTGCTAATCTTAGTTGGCACCTCGAAGGGTATTCTGGGCATTACACAACTGCCCGAGTTCAGCGAGCATGTATTCCTGGGTTTTACGTATTACGTCAAGTGGTCGATATGGTGGTATGTGGGGGCAGCACTCGCACCAATCATTGGGGGGATAATAAATATGCTCATAGAAGGGGAAAAAATAGTGCGTCAGTGGACCATATTATTCTCTGTAGTTGCTTCCGGGCTGGTTATATGGGGTGGGAGCGAATGTATAACCTTGTTGTTAAGCGAAGAGCCCCTAGTAGGCTATCAATACCTCTTCTTCTCCATTCTCGGTGCGATTTGTCTATATCTTGCTGGTGTGCGAATCTCGTGGTATGCGCGAGATGCGATAACAAAGAGGGAGCGCGAGGTTTAGGCTAGGCAGGCAGATAAATCCAAGCAGTAGAATCCACGCTTACTACTTTTTTGCTCTATCTCCGTCCAATTTTCGCATGTTTTTAAATTAGACAGACACATACCTAAATAGTTTAGAGGCAGAGAGTGTAAACATGCATCCACTTGCTTACAACCATCTGAAGAAGATAATGGAAGATAAGATTATTGTGGGATCGGACGAAACGTGCGATTACTATCCCTGCCATTTTACGGGTCAGGATTGCACGTGGTGTTTCTGCCCTTTTTATCCCTGTGAAGACGGGCAAACCGGCGGTGAATGGGTCAAGACGAAAGACGGGGGACGTATTTGGGGGTGCTCAGATTGTTACTGGTTGCATAAATCCGAAGTAGCAACGGCGCTTATGGGCGAGTTCAAGAAATATGGAATAGAAACTGTTGACGGCATAGAAAAAAAGGATGGCATAAAGAAGATATTTGCGATTTTAAAGAAGAAGTTTCCACCTAATAAGCGCAATGGCTCAATGCAAAATGCAAATGAAAAAACCCGTAGCGCATAGTCCTGTAACCTGTAGTCAAATAGGTGGCTTACCTATTCTCTATTTCCTATTCCTAATTTGTTTTGTTCTACTGTGTCATATTCTGTTTTGGAAATTCATGAGCTCGTTACAGTTACAAACCCGAAAATTGCTCATAGATCAGATCGTTATTTTCGCTATTGCTATACTTATAGACCTGACCATTGGCGACCCACCGGAGAAGATAGAGAAATATTATCCCCTCGTATGGATAAGCCGGTTAATGTATCTCTTTGACAGAATCACGAGGCGTGGAAGAGCGAGAAGGGAAAAGATCCTTGGTGTGGTGTATGCACTGCTTACAATTTCTAGCTTCGCCTTGCCATGTTTAATGCTCCCTTGTCTACCAGAACTAGTATACATTGTTTTGGGTGCGTTTATTTTCAAGATGACATTCACGATAAGTGGTTTAGAACGATTTGGCAGGAAAGCGTGGCAAGCGGATAATCTGGAATCGAAACGAGCATCAGTGGGAAAGATGGTCAGTAGAGACGTATCTAATTTGGATGATGAGCATCTCAACTCTGCAACCATTGAATCGGTGGCTGAGAACTTGACCGATAGCGTTATCTCACCCTTCTTCTATTTCGCTTTCTTCGGCGTCTTTGGCGCTATGGTCTATCGAGTAGTAAATACATTAGACGCAGTTGTGGGCTATAAAACCAGGCGATACATTCATTTCGGCTGGTTCTCGGCAAAAGCAGATGACGTGCTGAATTACATTCCCGAACGGATTGCCGTGTGTCTGTTAATATTAGCAAGTAAAGCAAAATGGAAGGATGTGTGGAAAACCGTGAACGAGACAGAAGGTGTGCATTTGACAATAGTCGCGATGAGCCATGCATTAAAAGTGAAGCTGGAGAAGATCGGACATTACACGGTGGGAGAAGGCTTTGGAGTTGCAAGCACGGTGCATATAGCGAGAGCAATAAGAATAGTGAAAAGAAGTACAATTACTTTTGCTTTTGTTTGCATCCTGATGTCGGTTATCTTTTATTATCTGATTTAGAGATCCACCCATACTGTTTCCCCGTCCATCACTTCTCCAGTCTCCGAGTCTATCTTCTCTTTTATTTCCTTTATCTCGCATCGCACTTTAGCGGTTCCGCATTTCTTAACATGCCGGGTTCAATGCGCCCAACGATTGTCTTCTCTCCCTCAACCGTATAAACATCCAGAACAACAAACCTCAGTGGTTTATCTCTCTCACTTATTCTCACCCCATCCAAAGCTTCTATCAACGTTGGACCGTCATACCATACCATACCTTCCCTTCGCTCCTACGGTAAATGTTATCGCCTTCCAAAGCGGACACGGGTATGAAGAGCTTTTCTTCCGTTCGGTAGCCAAAAGAATTTAAAAGCTCGCTTATTTGGTTCTTAACCGTTTCAAATCTCTCCTTTTTATAGTCCACGGCATCCATTTTATTCACAGCCACAAAAACCTGTTTTATGCCAAGCATCTTGAGCAAGAGCATGTGCCTTCTTGTTTGTTCTTGGACACCTTCCTCCGCGGATATAACCAAAACCGCCACATCTGCATGCGAAGCACCCGTGAGCATGTTCTTTATAAACTCCTTATGTCCCGGCACATCCGTTATCGTGTAGTAGTTACGCTTGCTTTTAAACATCACGCTTACCGTGTCTATTGTCCTCTCTTCCTTCAACTAGTCCTCAAAGGAATAGAGGAAATAAGCAAATTCAAATCTGCGCTTATATTCTTCCGCCAACTTCTGTATTTCTTCCGCTCGCTCATCTTTTATGCTCTCGCTGTCGTAAAGTAGCCTTCCTATTAGTGTGGATTTGTCATGATCCACATGTCCCACGAGAACAACATTCACGTTCATTTTTCTACATATATCAAAAAGCTCTCAGTTTCTGCATCATAAACGTCTTTTCCTTGTCCTGTGCCCTGCTAGACCGTTCTGCAACCTTCGTCGTCCGCAGTTCCTCCACTATTTCATCTATTGTTTTTGCAGTTGAGTCTATTGGTGATGTGCACGGTTCACAGCCTAAGCTGCGATACCTTTTTCCATCGTTGGCAAAATACATTTGATTCACCGGAATTTTCTCCTCGTGCTTTATATATTCCCAAACATCTAACTCATGTCAATGCAGAATTGGATGAACCCTTGTGTGGATATGAACAGTCTCATCGGTCTCGTTTTGACTTTGAGCTTGATACTGGTCCCACATCTCCAGCAGCGGGACCTTATAATTCCATCTGAACGCTTCGTCTCGTGGTGAAAATACACGCGCTTTCGCTATTATCCCGTGTTCATCCCTCCTTATTGCCAAAAGCAGCGCATCAAACCTGTGCTTATCTAGCTATTTCATTAAAGCTTCCGTTTTAAGCGCAGTGCAACACTCCAGTTTTCCTTTTTCCGGTCCCATCCCCTCGTTTATCGCTTCTTCGTTCTTCGCTATTACCAAATCAAATCCCCATTCCTCTACAATTCTGTCTCTGAACTCGTACATCTGTCTGAAGTTGTAACTCGTGTCTATATGGATTGCAGGAAAAGGGATTTTGCCAAAGAAGGCTTTTCTGCACAGTGCGAGAGCAGTTGTGCTGTCTTTCCCCCTGCTCCACAGAATTGCCGGGTTCTCAAACTCCGCATACGCTTCTCTTATTATATATATGCTCTTGTTCTCCAGTTCTTTCAGTCCCCTTCTCTTCTCATTGCCTCCAATATATTCTCAAACTACCTATCATAGCAATCGCCGCGAAGGCGAGAATTAGAATCGCCAACCAAAAATAGAACCAGAACATGTTGATACTGGGATTTGTGGCACTACCCCACGCCGTAAGTTCCCATGCACGCTCATGAAGCACATACAGAACCACTCTAATTGCATGAAAGACAAAGGTAATTAAACTTGCTTCAACCCAACTCCCTGTAATGCAGTAAGATAACAAAATTAAAATTACAATTCCGAGAACACGCCATGTAAACGATTTTGTCCAACTGCGAACCCATGAATCCGCCTTTGTATTATTGCTAATATTAGCCATGTGCGCTCACTCCAAATAGCCCAACGCCCTCAATCTTTTCTTCCGTTAGTGTATCCTCTTCTTTTATCTTTCCGCTTGACGCTAAAGTCAGCATTACAAAAACGATAAATTCGGTAACGCTGGAGAATCCAGTCCCTTCTATTATCCCTTGCAGTTTTTCATACAGTTCCCTCGGAATCTTGATGGCAACCTTATCCATTAGACTTGTTGCGGAATTATTATTTTAGGGGCTAATATGTTGCTTCCGCCCGTCCAGTTCAACGGTACATTAGATGATAATTCCATAGCCCACATGAAAGTAAAATAGCTTGATCATTAAAAGGCTCCTAATTTTTTTGTTGCGAAACTTGTCAGTTGTTATTCGCATTCGCTTTCTGGACCGAAACTCTGCGCCAGTTGATTAAATTCTAATGCGGATAGTCCTATTGTGGCTCTTAGTGCCCAGTCGTCCATCAAGGCTCTATTAATGTATATCCTGTTTTATAATACCGGTTATATCCTATTAAAAGCCTTTGCGTGGAGATAGCATTTAATTAGCAACAAGTCTAATATTTAGGATTTATTCTTAATCTCTCAATCGCTTCACCATCTTTACCGCAGCTTCGACCGCCCTTTTTGCATAGTCTACACGTTCTTGCGCTTCTAACCTCGTCATCCCAGGCCCTGCCACGCCCAAAGTAACCGGCTTATCATATTCCAGTGCAAGGTCCATTATTTTACGCGTGAGCTGCGATGCTATCACTTCATCATGCTTGGTTGCACCAGCGATTACGCAGCCCAGAGTGACAACTGCATCTACTTCCTGCTCTTTGTCTGTTAGCAGCTTCTTCACTGCAAGCGGCATGTCGAACGTTCCAGGCGTATAGAAGCTACGAGTTACTGTCGCACCAAGAAACGCTGCATGTTCCTTCCCCAGTATCTCCATCTGATAGGTAATGTCCCTGTGAAACTCAGAGACGACAAAACCCAATTTTATCTCTTCCTTCATATCTCCTTCTCTCATTTTCAACCACCTAATATCCTATAAAGAACTTGACTTGATATTAGTCCTCCCTCCTCACGGTTATAGGAACAACACCCTTTTCAAATTCCTCGATAGCGATCTCCGTGGGGTTTAGTTCTTCTGTTTCTATGAGCACAGGCGCACCCATGGCTATCTGCAGTGCTCTTGCACCTATGATACGCGCTTTTTCATATTTCGTGTATTTTTCTCTTTTTTCTTCCAAGAAAACCGACCTTTAATCCTAATATGACAAAATGGGGTTGCTGAGATTTGAACTCAGGTCTCGGCATCCCGAACGCCGAAGGATAGTCCAAGCTACCCTACAACCCCCATCATTCATACGGTGCAATCTCGTCTATCAGCTCCGCGTGCGTTAGAAGCATTCGTCGACAGCAGTATCTCTTTACGCCCAAATCGTCCAACACTTGACCCGGATCCTCTTGCTTTGTCCGCTCTTTATACACATCCCAAACGTCGGATACTATTCTTCCACAGGTGTAACATCTAACAGGTATCATAACCCTATCACCGATAAGACTTCTGCCTCTTTGCCCTTGCACCCTTTGCACCGGCTTTTTTTAGCTCCTTATTCCGCATGTCGCTGACAAACAAGCTCCTATCATAGCTCAGATAAGACTCCTTCAACGTTTCACTTGCCGTCCACTCCACTAATCCACGGGCTATCGCGGTCCGAACAGCCTCTGCCTGCCCCATAAAACCGCCACCTTTTACATTTACCGCCACATCAATGCCCGCAATATCAACATCTGGAAGCTGGGACGCGATAAACAAAGGTTCTGATATTTTTGTTCTTACCACCTCTGGCTCCATTATTTCCAGCGGCTTCTTGTTTATCCGCACTTCACCCGTACCCTCTTTTATCGTTACTCGTGCAACTGCAGTTTTCCTCTTACCAACCTGATTAACTACCTTTTTTACCTTTGCTTTGGTTTTTACCTTTGCTTTGGTGACCATCCTAACTTTTCACTCACCTCCCCCAAGGTTACGTATTTACGAGACAACCTATAAGCCTCTGCATATTCCAACCTCTTCCGCTCCATCTTCTCATATTCTTCTGGTATGCCCAGATAAACTTTCACTCGTGAGAGTGCATCTTTGCCCCTTGCCCGCTTATAGGGGAGCATCCCCCTTATTGTCCGCTTTAGAATCCTATCAGGCATTTTAGGGAAGAAAGGTCCTTGTTCTCTAGAGCCTCTGTCCTTCTTCTGTTTGTAATCCTTAAAAGTCCTCACTTTTGAGCCACTTATTACCACTCGTTCTGCGTTAACGATTGCGATTTCCTTTTCCGTATCGTTCAGCAACTCTTTCGCTACTCCACTCGCCAATCTACCCAAAATGAGACCATCCCCATCTACTATCTCCATTTCCTCTTCCATCGCCTTTGTTATTTTATTAAATTAAATTACGCGATTATCTTCACACCGGATCCTTTAGGATTTACTTTTATCAATTCCTCGATACGTATGCACTTCCCGCCATTGCTAATTTTTTCGTACGCCTTCTTACTGAATCCCAATGCGGCAACAGTAACCGGTTTATCAATCGCTCCCGCACTCAGTACCTTCCCAGGTACTAATATCGTATCATTTGCATTTGAATATCTATTTATCCTGCTTAGGTTCACCTCTGCGTAATTCCTTCGTGGTCGCTCTAATCGCTCCGCTATATCTCGCCATATAGGTGCACTACATTCTCTTGCATTCCTCTTCAAATCATCTATCAGCTTATCAAGCTGCGGGTTCGTCTTCCTTTTTCTTCTCATCTTCTTTTCGCTTTCGCCATTCGCCTTTGAATCTTTTAGGATACCACTTTATAAAGGTTGGTGAGAGAAGTTCATTTCTTTTTTATAACACTTTTATCCTTAGATATTTATGATTGAATCGGCCCTCCAGTTTATTGTAAAATGCCTCCCGTTTATTGCAATATGCTTTCTCTTTCTGGCGCTGTTAGTGCATAAAAGAGCGGTAAGCGCTCCTGGTTGGATATTAATCGCTGGTTACTGCTATTTCGAAGCTACTGAGTATTTAGCTCTTGACGAACGCTTTGACGCTTCTTTAGTTCTCATACTTCTCGCGTTATCGCTTATTTTAGCTTTTATTATGCTAAGACCAACGCTAAGCGAAAGAAGGGAAGAGGATTCACTTTACACGCTAACAAAAATCGCGCTTATAGCCGCTGTCTTCTACTTCCCTTTCGCCGAAATCACCTTTCTCGGTGATTCGCTCATATTCATTACCGCTAAAATCACAGCTATCCTGCTAAATATCTTCAATGTGGGCGTTTATATGGTCCCGCCTTCCTGTATTTACACAACCGACAGTTCTTTTCATGCCATCTATCGCTTGCAACCGATAACGATAATCTTAGCTTGCACTGCGATACAGGGCATGGTTATTTTTATTGGATTGATCTTTGGTGTAAAAGCACCAATAAGGCGAAAGTTAAAAGCCTTTTTTGTCTCTGTACCGGTTATTTATGCATTGAATATATTCAGGGACGTTTTTGTCAGCGCCGCATATTTCGAGCTTTGGTTTGGCCCCCCACTCGACAGCTTTTTTATCGCTCACAACGTAATTGCAAGAATATTCGCACTGCTTGCCTTAATTGCTATTGCTTATGCCGTATTCAAGATACTACCGGAGGCATTGGACTTTGTAGATGATTTTATCGCAGCATTAAAGCGCTCCTTCCGCGTACACAAAGCTATTTAAGCTATCAATAGGAATGGATAGTTCATGGAGAATCAGAAGCAAGTGTTTGTTATCGGGCACAAAAATCCGGATTCCGATTCCGTCTGTTCCGCTATCGGCTACGCATACTTCAAAAATGTCCGGGATAAGCGCTACCTCTATGCCCCGGCCCGAGCTGGTAGTTTGAATAGCGAAACAAAGTTTGTGCTCGACCGATTTAAAATTGAGTCACCGATGGAGATAGAAAGTCTTGCCGCTACCGTCAGTGATATGGAATTGAAAGATCCCATTGTAGCATCACCTAATAACTCGATAAGAGATGCAGCAGTTCTAATAAGGGAAAAGAATATCCGCACTGTTCCGATCGTAGACCCAGGTAAAAAGTTATTTGGGATCGTTGGTCTAAAGGACATCGCAGAATATTACATCGGCAATCTGGGACGCAAGGACTTATCAACAACTCCAATTGACCTGAATATCTTAGTCACTACATTAAATGGGAAGGTAATTGCGAATCCGAATAAGATTGAAAGTTTAACGGGCAGGGTTTTTATCGCGGCGATGCAAAAAGCAACGATTGTAAACAAAATCCGACCGGGGGATATCGTTATTTTAGGCGATCGATATGACATCCAATTAGATTTGATCAATGCTGACTGTTCGGCACTTATAATTACGGGTGATTCCGCGATTAGCCATGAAGTCCGTAAGTTAGCAACTAAAAAAGGTGCTTTGATCATCTCTTCGCCTCATGATACCTTTACTACCGCAAGATTACTTGATCTATCCACCCCCCTCTATTCGATATTGTCGAAGAATGTCCCGGTAGCAGGACTTTATACTCGTATTTCCGAATTGAAACCGCGAGTTTTAGAATCGAAATATCGCTGTGCGTTAATTGTAGATAGCGATAATCGGTTAATTAGCATTGTTACCCGGACGGATTTACTGCATCCGATAAGCAAAAAAGTTATTCTAGTTGACCATAATGAGATTTCGCAGGCTGTTGATGGCGTGCAAGAAGCGCATATATTGGAAATCATTGACCATCATAGGGTCGGGGACATATCAACTCTAATGCCCATTCACGTCTGCAATGAGCCTATTGGCAGCACATGTACGATTGTTGCACAATTAATGTTCCTTCATCAGATAGACATTCCATCTGATATAGCGGGATTGCTTCTTTCTGGTATTCTATCTGATACGTTAATACTGACATTATCAACAACAACGGATCGAGATAAAGAAATAGCACGTAAATTAGCTCTAATCGCAGACATTGAAATAGACAAATATGGTAAAGAACTCTTAAAGGCAAGTATAAACATAAAAGGGAAATCAGCCAAAGAGATCATGCTTCATGATTTTAAAGAATATTCGCTGGGCACTAAAAAAATCGCCGTGAGTCAAGTAATGATAATAGATAAAGAAGAGATAAACGCTAAAGAAGCGGCTATTATGTCAGAAATGGGGGCGTTATTTGATGAAAAAGGATACGATTTAGTGGCTCTTCTCATTACAAATCCGCTGGAGCAGGGGGAGGAGGTCTTTGTTAAAGGCGATAAGCGTATAATTGAAAAGGCGTTTGATGTTGTAGTACAGAACGGCAAATGCCATATACCACAGACGTTATCGCGGAAGAAGGATTTTATTCCTAAGATTGGATACTTCTGCACTACTTCATGAGTACTTTTTCTACACACATCAACGGATAACCCATATCCTCTTCGTATTTCACACGCACATGCACTTCCACTTCTTCATACCTGACAACGACATTAACGTCCAGCATTTCACCACGTAACTCACAATATCTGAACGCATTCTCGTTCTCCCGTACCTTCTCTCTATCTATTTTCACTTCCACTGAGTTCACCCACGGCTGAAGTGATACGCTTCTCTCAATCGCCGTTCCCAACTCTTCTGCTGTTGCCGCGCTCACAGGTGTGCCTATAAACTGATGGTATAGGGCACCTAATTTGATGCCTGCTTCGAATACTGCGATATCCCTATCCAATACCTTCTCTTCTATCCACAATCCGCTTTCCTCTTCCATTTTCGTTCTCTTATTTCCGCAGCTATTCAAATATGACTTTGCCGATAAATTTTGTTTTTGTTTTCTTTCAACAAGTTCAAAATTGCCGCCTATTGATATGAACTTTCAAAAAAAGGGAAAAGAAAAAAGGGGTTATTTACACCTTCGGCACTTTAGCCAACGACTGCTTCACCAACTCCGCAGGATACTCATAATCCACCAGTTTCCCTCTAAGAAAAACATCGTATGACCCCATGTCGAAATGCCCGTGACCGCTGTTATTGAAGAATATCACTTCCTCTTTGCCCTCTTCTTTGCATCTCAACGCTTCATTTATCACTGCATTCACTCCGTGTGCCGTTTCAGGTGCTATTATTATCCCTTCCGTCTCGGCAAATAATTTCGCTGCTTTGAATACCTCATTTTGATGATATGCCACTGCATCTATCCAGCCGTCCTTAACTAACTTGCACAGTAAGGGTGCATCACCATGATATCTCAACCCACCTGCATGAATCGGTGGTGGGACAAATGTATGCCCTAACGTGAACATCTTCAACAATGGTGTCATCTCGGCACAGTCACCGAAGTCATATAGATACAGCCCTTTCGTCAGTGTTGGACATGCCATTGGCTCACATCCAACTACTTTTAAGTCCGGCTTATCGCCCCGTATCTTATCTGCTACGAATGGGGAACAAGAGCCAAAGAAATTACTGCCACCGCCTACACAACCGTATATCACATCAGGATATTCATCTATCTGCTCAAATGCCTTCTTCGCCTCTAATCCTATTACTGATTGATGTAACAGAACGTGATTTAAAACAGAACCCAAAGCGTAATGCGTATCATCGTGTGTCGCGGCATCCTCTACTCCTTCTGAAATAGCAATACCTAAACTACCTGGTGTATCCGGATCCTCTTCTAATAGTTTCCTTCCAAATTCCGTGTTCTTGCTTGGGCTTCTGTACAACTCGGCATTCCACATCTCCATCATTACCTTTCTGTATGGTTTACGGTCGTAACTTGCACCAACCATATATACCGTGCACTTCAATCCGAACAGCATAGTACCAAATGCAAGTGCAGAACCCCACTGACCCGCTCCTGTTTCCGTTGCTATTCGTTCTATGCCCTCCTTCATATTATAATAGGCCTGTGCAATTGCCGTGTTTGGCTTGTGACTGCCGGGCGGGCTAACGCCTTCCCATTTATAATATATCCTCGCCGGCGTCTTCAATTTCTTCTCTAACCGAAGAGCCCTATACAACGGCGAGGGCCGCCATAGCCGGTAAACATCTCTTACCGCATCTGGTATCGGGATCCATCGCTCTGTACTCATTTCCTGCTTTATCAATTCCATTGGGAAAATAGGCGCCAAATCCTCGGGCTTTAGTGGCTCCATAGTCGCAGGATTTATCGGCGGGTCCAATGGAGAAGGCAGATCTGCCTGTATGTTGTACCATGCCTTCGGGATCTCTTCCTCGTCAAGCAATATCTTCTCGTTCATTTTCTCTTTTTCGCCTCTCTCTTTTTGCAAAAGCCGCATAAATGCAAATATTTAGATTTGGGATACCACTACATCCCCGCTTCTCGCTCCTTCTCTATTATCTCCGATTCTTCTATCGTACCGTATGCCTCATACATCCTTATTACGAGAGCGAGCGCGACTGCAGTTGTGGCGAGTCCTACCACTATCGCTGTCAGAATAAGCACATGAGGTAAAGGATTCACATATAAAACATCGTGACCTTCAATCACGATTGGCTCGGTTCCTCCTGTTATATCGCCCAGCGATATGTAGAATAGGAATATAGCAGTCTGAAATATGTTCAACCCGATGATCTTCTTTATCAGATTGTCCTTTGCAATCATCGCATAGAACCCAATGAGCATAAGCACAATGGAAATCCAGTAATTATATTTATCAAATACTTCCCCGATTAACCATTCCATCATTTTTAGTCTTCTCCCTCCACTTCTTCGCCCTCTCGCTTCCACACGAGGTTAAAGAATATAGATGTGATTACCGCCATCACGGTTATCCCAATTCCTACTTCTACGAGGTCCATACCCAAAGCTCGGTTCTCCTCAAAATGGTGTGTTAATGGAATGTAACCATAATTGAGAAACTCTGCAGAAAAAGCAAGACCGCAGATTATACATAGCAAGCCTACACCAGCGTAGAGATACACGCCAGTACTGAAAAGCGCGATATTTTTTGCCTCTGAGAATCGGTTACCCGCTTTGACGATACCAAAAGCGACAACATATAAGACAAATGAAGAGGCGATTATAACTCCACCTTGGAATCCGCCCCCAGGCCCACCGGCTCCATGTATAATCACATATAAGCCAAATAACTGGATAAATGGCACCATTAGTCTTGCCACTGTCTCTACAATGACATCCCCTCCTTTACCTCCACCCATACCTCTAGTCTTCGAATTCATAGTGCATCTCCCCTCCAAAACAAAGAATTTAACAATACTGGATCTTTAAGTAGTTGCATTGCTCATTCAGGTCTCTTTTCCTTCCTCCTCAATAATAATAAGACCGCCACACCGGCAGTGAATATGACGGTGGTTTCACCAAGTGTATCATAGCTCCTGTAATCGGCAAGAATATAAGTTACCATATTCGGCACTTCCGTCTCACGCTCGCCTTCCTCTACAAACCTAATGTAAAGCGAATACCGGTAAACATCCAGTTTATCCCCTTTTTTCTCAATAAAGTAATATTTCTGCTCCTTTGGATAGTAATGCTTCTCCTCGGGAATGATAACTGCATCCCACTCACCTTCTTTTAGCTTCGCTATCCCGGAAGGTAGCGGAAACCCACGCCCTTCTAATTTATCACCTAAAATCGTCGGGATATTGCCCTGGTTCAAATCAGCCTCTATACCATCGGCATCCATATCGAACAGCCAAACATATCTGTTAGGTGCGGAATTTGCATCGCCAAAAGCGGGTATATCCTCCGCTACGTATACGAAAAGAGCGCCTAAAAAGATTACAAATAGCAGTGCCGCTATAGACATTGATTTCATTTCTTCTCCCACCTCTTCGTCCTGGATAATGCAGCGATTAAGAACGCCGTGGTTGCTCCTGCACCGACCGCAGCCTCTGTAAATGCAACATCCACTGAATGCATCTCTACCCAGACCACAGCCATCAGAAAACTATACGCACATAAGAGCATAATTGCACTCAAGAGGTCTCTTACTGTTATCGCTGCTATCGCGATTATCACAATCAGAAACAACAGTGTGAGATCAAGATGCCATATCATTTTCTTTTTATCACTCTTCCATAAATACCTTAGCTACCTTCTCCTGCATCGTCTTATCCACTAGGAGTGCATCCGCGGGCTTCTGCGCTATTGAATGCACCTGAAACCTGCCCCTCTCCTGATCTACATTTATCGTTATCGTTCCCGGGGTCAGGGTGATGGAATTAGCTAAGGTAACAATAGCTAGATCGCTCCTCAAAGACGTATCAAATTCTATTACCACCGGGTCTATCGGCATCTTCGGGTGTAGAACGCGATATGCAACGTCTAAATTCGCGAGTAGTATCTGCCACAACTCCCAGACGATATATATAATGAATCTACCGGACTTCCGTAGCATCTTATCCCACTTTTGCGTCACCAGCAAGTCATGGGAAACAAAAGCGATAATTGCACTGCAGATTATGCCCGCTCCTACATGTAAGACATCGAGAATCCCTGATAGAAGTAGCCAGAACAGAAACATGGCACAAAACGTTACGAATATCCCAAATCCTTTTCCCGATTTAGCACTTAAACTCTTTTCGCCCATCTTCACATCCTCCTATCCCCTTTCTTCCATGGCTTCACACCCGTATTATAAGCGGCTTTCATTATCGCATGTGTCGCCGTTGGATTGGCGAAGAAGATGAAACAAATTAAAAACAGCAGCTTCACGGGTACAAGTTGCACCGAGAGTTCCGCTCCCGGGCTATAATAGTAAATATGGTATAACAGCAACCCGAAAATAATAAGGACTTCCCCTAACGTGTCGCACTTCCCGGTCGCATGAAGCCGTGTGTAAAAGTCGGGCAATCTCAGTAACCCTATTGCACCTGCAAGCATAAAGAATACGCCTGCAGCCAGAAATAATACCACAACTGCTAGTAAGATTGTCTCTATTAGCTCGACCATACTTCACCCCTCTCTAAATATTTCGCGAATGCTAATGTGCCGATGAAATTTAACAGAGCATAAAGAAGTGAAATGTCAAAGAACAGAGGCCTTTCGAATATATAGCCTATAATCACTAAGAGAACGATTGTTTTTGTCCCTATCACATTCACCGCCGCCACACGATTGTATACCTCGGGACCAAGAGTAGCGCGGTATAAGGCCAGGATTATCGTGACTACGATTAACAGCGCAGTTGCCAAGAATATCGTTAGCATTGCTTCTGGTTCTATCATTTTTCGCTCTTTTTGGCTTATCTATTATCCTTTAAGTATAGGTAGTCGAGGAGGTAATATAAATAAGTTTCGGAATTTTTCTGTTCTATGATGACTATATTTGAAGAGCAGAAGAAGAAGGCGCTTGAGCGATTGCGTATAATGGGCGCAGATGAAGAAGTGGCGGAGATAATAGAGGCGCTAAACCGTCTCGACGATTTCTATACAACTAGCAGTTGCTCTGGACGGGTTGCTTTGATTTGCATTCCCGAGATAGGAGCGAAGAGGGAAGCGGAGTTTATAGGCAAGTGGCATCGCGCGGTAACGAAGGAAGAAGTATCAGAAGCGATAAAGACGCCAAAAAAAGGGGAGATATGGCTAATATCGCAGTCACCGATATTGCACGTCTCGTGCAGAGGTTTAGAGAAGGCGAAGACATTGTTAAGGATAGCGATCGAATCGGGCTTTAAATACAGTGGTATAAAAGCGATTTCAAAGGATAATGGAAAGGTGATGGTAGAGATAATGAGCACTGAGAGAATGGATGTGCCGCTGGGTAAAGATAATGAGATATTTTGCAGTGAGACCTATATAGCGTATATTGTACAGAAGGCGAATTTCATGCTCACGCGAGGGAAGGGGAAGCTAGAGAGGCTTTATTATGGGTTGGAGAAGCTCGAATAAAACCTTTTCTTGGGAAGAAAAGGTTTATCAAAAGAACCTTTTTGCCTATTATTCAGACATCAAAATCCTTTATGATTTGGGACGCCCAATCGAAAACAACTTCTGCAGGTATTTTAATTCCCGCTTTTGATACGTCGAGTAGAGCACTGGCGCAGTAGCCTTAGGCCATCGTTATCAGTATCAACCGTTTCCAGCTTCGTGTCTGTATAGATCCGCCATGGCCCTGTTTCCAGCACCCCCTCTAAAATTCCGTACATCGGGTTTTCCCACAATACGGCTTCAAATTCAGGTGCCTCTCAGCTCGCAATGAGCCCTTCCCTGTACACCTGCTACAGACTTCGTCTGACCCACGACTATCTGCTTCAAATGCACAGGTTTGACCCACGCTTTGAGACTTTGGTTTCGTTAACATCCTTATCCCAGCACTGAGTCTGGAAGATGTGTCCCCGCTGTCTCTCCTGAATCCAGAGGTCCTCGCTCCACCAGGTTTATCATCATCCCGGCTTCTTCGCTTATCGACCTCATCCGCCAGTCTGCAAACCTCCTTTCCATTTCCCTTTTCGGTTATAGGAACGGTCTTTGTCATTCGTAGGGTCATCCTGACTGGTTCACAGACCTTCCGAGCTTTCTCTGCTGCTCTATCCAGAATTGCCGCCTTCAGTCCGCCGGTAGCCCCCTTGTGTGCATCCCTCAGTTCATTCCACAAGGATAATAGCCATCATCTAGAGCCGGAAAAGATTTGGCAACTACA
>JAUWND010000207.1 GCA_030612835.1 Candidatus Methanophagales archaeon
CTATTCGAGCTGATATTACTTTGGGGTTACATGTTGCAATAGTATTAAAAAAGGACCAAAAAACCGGTAAAGTTACAACAGGCGTTGTCAAACGCATACTAACGTTTCAAAATAACAATCTGCACATGCATCAGGTGTAAATACCAATTATATCAGAGAGGATCGCACTTGCCGCTTCGATAGGACCCGCACCTTTACCAATGACTGTGATTTCGCCAGCTAAGTCTGTTTTTATCGTTGCAACGTTCAGTGTACCACCGACGTTAAGCGGATTCCCTTTCGGTACTAACCGGGGCGCAACTTTCAGGCTGCCATCTCTGTCTACTTCGCCTATTAATTTTATCACATAGCCCTCGTCATCTGCCAGTTTCAAAGCCTCCGGGGTTATCTCGGTAATCCCTGTCACTTCAACCTCTTTATAGGCTGTGTTCATATCAAAGATGGAATTAGCTAAGATGACTAGTTTCACGGCAGTATCTATTCCTTCTATATCTTTGGATGGATCCGCCTCTGCGATTCCTAGCCCCTGCGCCTCCTTTAACACATGCTCGTAAGGCAGCTTCTCCTCTGCCATCCGCGTTAGAATATAGTTGCAAGTGCCATTCAAAATGCCCTCTATTGATATGATCCCATTGCCCGCGAGATTCTCCCTCACCAGTGAGATTATTGGCATTGCTCCGCCTACCGAAGCTTCAAATCTTAGCTCTTTACCCCGCTTCGCTGCGAGTTCCGTAACCCTCTTATACTCTAATGCTATTGGCCCTTTATTCGAGGTTACTACATGCCGGTCTGACTCTAATGCAGTAAGTACATGAGTTAATCCCGGCTCGCCATTATCGACATTAGTTGGTGTCGCTTCTACCATAACTTCATGCTCTACCTCTTTTATTACATCCCGACTTGAGATGTCTTTTAGGTTTTTGCCTGTTCTGAGGTTCATTATCTCTTCCTCACTCAGTCCGTTCTCATTCACAATACTGCCATACAAGTCCGCTATGCCGACAATTGTTAGGTCTATGCCGTGTTTTCTTGCTATCGCATCATGTTTCCGTTTTATCACTTCTGCCACGCCGCGCCCTACATATCCAAATCCAACTATCGTGACTCTTACTGTCTCTTGTTTCCTGCTCATTTCATGCACCTGCTAAACACTTGAATAGTCAGAATGCTATTTATATAAATCTATTATTGTATTTGTAGAGCGAATCTTAAAAACCACGAGATTCCACAAGATTAACACAAGAAATTAAGGTTAATAGGGATGGGATAGCCAATAGTTTATTTAAACATGATTACTATTATTGTTCTCTCGTGAAAATCAGTGTAATCTTGTGGTTTGCTAAACAAATAACCATTATTAAATGTCGGAGTGGCGTGATGGATTTATGAGTCCAGCGAATTTTTGGCTCTTACGCGGGACTTAACTATATAGATCACAATGGCCACCACAGAAGCCAGAATTGGTACGATGCAATCGTCAGTAGGGATTATATATACCTGATACCGCCCCCAATGGAATGGAAATAGCATCAGCATTCCGCCACTTACATGGGCGAGCGGTAGATCAAATAAGAAGTGTGTTGCCATCCCGAATACGAGGAGCTTAAAAGCGGTCATCTGCTCTTCAAAGAACAGCGCGATTACCGCGGCAGATATGACTGCACCTACAGGCGTATGTAACGGTACAATAAAGTCCCAGATGTCTATATTTATCCATCGAAATAGCAGACCCACTTTTATGATGTCCGGGATGAGTGCGCCCACCATGACTATCGCTGTGTTCCTACCACCAAAGAATTTGAACTTCACCGACAGTATCTGACAGATGATCCACGCGAGTAGGACATGAGAGAGCCAATCGACCATAGATTTATTCAATTCCTCCTTGGTATGAATGCCATTCGCTTGCAATTGAACTTCCAGCTTCTGAAGAAGGCTATTACCAATATGAGCAATCCTATTAGCGATCGAACATATACCATCGTTTGACTTTGAGCAGGAGTAACAATCATCTCATCTGGCAAGATCCTGTTTGGTGATCGGAATATACCTAAAACTTCAACCACATCTCCCGGGCATACCACCTCTTTTGTGACAATCACAAAATTGAATCGTATATCTCTATCCATAGACATAATCACAAAGGATGACTCTCTTACCTCTGTAACGGTACCGCCGTTGGCGATAGTCCAGCCATCGTAAGATTCGGGATCTTGTTGAATCATTTCCGTAGCTGGATATTCTAAGTGCTCTTCCATGTTGGTGTAATGATATACAGACAGGCACAACAGGAGGGCAACTAAGAGGAGACCAATGAAAACGCGGATGTATTTGATCCTTATCGGCATGTTTACCATGTATATGAATGACATAAGCATAAGTAAACATATTTTTCTCTTGTATTTGTCAGTTTACAATTAGTGCGTATTCGGGATGTTATTAAGTTAAGTCTACAGCAGCCACAATCTTATGATTATTGGTAATAGTAATACACCCATGCAATTGCTGCGTCGTATGCCAAAATGGATGGGGACAAGACCTATGCACGTGGCTACGAGAAGCGTAAGCAATCCTAACTCGCGAGTAAAAAGGAAGACAAGCGCAAAAAGGAAGCAAATGATACCTATTATAGGGATTTCTGAAATAGCACCTTTTTTGTAATATTAGATTATGAGGTTCCAACCTTAAAAACCAATCTCTTGCCATCTGTATCTTCCACCCGTTTTTCAGTTAACCAATTACAAAGACGTTCAAATCTCTTTCGGA
>JAUWND010000018.1 GCA_030612835.1 Candidatus Methanophagales archaeon
CACTGCCAGGAAGAGAGCGAATCATTGTTGGCAATCCCGTGTCAGCACTGCAGAGAAGAGCGAGATTGATCTGAGGTACCTGTATCTTATCCTTATTGTAGCCCTTCTCCGCCTGTTTAATACTCATAGAACGGGAGAACCTGGAACTCAGGTCATAAACAAGTTGATTACTCATATCTGCAAGTTTCTTGAATATAACGTTCTGACCAGCTCGATTTACGCCCACATCACGCATCACAGCGGTGAGATTCTTTTGGTTTAGACTTGGATTGATATCTTCGGCATTGTAGAGTTTCTCCCAAGCATCTTTTGCCCGTTTTAGTGGAACATTGCCCGGAACACGCACCATAGCAAGAGCACAAATTTCCTCCCAATGATCAGGGAAACCCGCCCTCAATATAGGTTTGATATCTTTCATCATTTCGTGTAGCAACATCGAATTACCATATTCGGTGATATTTCGCGGACCCGCAACAGTCTGTTTATTTTGCCCCTTTGGAACAAATCCCTTCTCCTTGTCAAGTTTTCCGAGATATTTCGATACTTTACGCCCTTTTTTTATGAGATTCATTGCCGTCATCAGGAATCCGTCTCTCTTTAAGTTTAATGTCGCTTCGTTGGGATTTCCATCAACTTCAACATCGCCCCCCATTAGATTCTTACGGACTATCGCCTCGCTCATCGCAAAGCCGATTGCGTTATCTTTGCCCTGTGCCCGCAACATATCTGCATATTGCTGAGAGGTCATCTCCGCATATTCAGTCATCTTCTCCGTTCCCATTTGCATGATGAAGCCAATATCTGCTTGCTTGTTCAGCACGAATATCTCCCTCATCATCTCCCATTTTTCTTCTTCCGATAAAGTTGGTATTTCCATTTTAAATTTCTTTCACCTTATTTCAAATCCAGGTCAATCAACCAATAAATAAATATATTTGCAAGATATTTCTTACTTGATCTTATGAAATTATACCAATACCTCTTCTCTCCAAGGAATTTCTCAATCCCCTGTTTCTTAATCTTCCTTAAGTTCTTCAGATGCGCATCCCCATGGCCGGGCTTCAAGAAGTCCAGCTTTTCGCAGTTCTCAAATTCGTTGCATTCCCAACAGCCTTCGATACCTTTCTTCTGGCTGCATTTTCGTATCTTACAGAACGGCGGACCACCGCCATCCCGACATACTTTATTGCACCGGAATTTTACTAACACACCCAACACCTCATAGCACTGCCCGTAGTTTTCAAATACCTTGAAGAATGAAATGTCTGACAAAGATTCTGCGGTCTTATCGAACTTTGACTGTCTCAATTCTTTTCTGAGGTCTCTTGCTAAATCCGCAATCTTTCCCTTGTGGGCAAAACAATCGCCGCAGTAAAGACCACAGTATGCAATCAGGTTCCTATCCTCTTCAATATCGCTCATCACTTCACCAATTATTTTTGCATCGTATATAGATAAATAGGTAGAAGTTATACTTTATATACAATGAAAAAATTTGCAGAACGATAAGCTAGCGATAAGTAACTCGAAAGTTTTAAGTGCTACAATTACGATCCATGTTCTATTGTCACGTCAAGCTCGAATAAAATCCGGGGATATGGGGAAAGATGATGGCGAAGAAGATAATAATGTGGGCGGGTTTGAGTTTTTTGGTTGTATGCATATTTTTGATAGGGATGATACCACCTACCGGGCAATCTATAGCGAGCGCGAGCAATGAACAAGAGATAGCACCAACATTAAGCGGTAATAGTGGATCAATAAATGTTCAGAATGCAACTAAAAATATCGAATTTAGAAGCGTTTTTGTTCGTTTATCCCTCTATCAATTATTTTCCAGTATGGATGAGTTTTCGACAACAGAAAATATCATGTCGGTAGTGGATGCATTTATTGAAGATTTAAATAATTAAAGATGGCTTTTTTTGGATTTAAAAATGACGGTGCTTCTTATGATCCGGACAAAGCAGAAGAGCTTCAATGGGCATCCGGCATCCTTATATATAATAGTAAAAATCATCAAGAATTAGTTTATGGTCCATTTAAAAGAGCTATAACACAGGAAAACTTTGATCCCATGCAATATTTAGTTGACAGATGTGAAGAAAACAATATTGAAGTCCATGCGTGGGTACCGGTTTTTAGAGATCGTATCGGAGCAGAATTGTTGAATTTGTCTTTACAACCAGAGTCAGAACATAGTGTTAAACCCGATGATGTTGATGTCAGAGAATATGAGCTTTCTATAAAATATATACTCAAAAGCATATTATTGGACATATGCTCACCGATCTAAGAAATAGGGACATCAAAGAGCTCTCAGAGGTTTATGATTCTGAAAGCAGGGATTCGTTTATCAGCCTTTATCTTGATATAGCTAGCTTGGACACTAAATTTGTAAGAAGAAGAAGAAACACTTGCAAATCTGTTCTGAAAGAAGATAAGGAATTGTCAGAGAATTTTGAAAAAGCAATGCAAATGATAGAGGGCTATTTGAATAAAAACGAGAGAGAAAAAGGGCAGCAAGGACTTGCTATTTTCGCATCTAATATTCACAACTTTTTTAGAGCTTACAAATTGGGGATGCCCGTTGAAAACCTGCTGATTGTGGATACATCTCCATATATCAGACCACTTGCGCGACTGGCTGATGAATATGAAGCATTCGGACTTGTTCTTCTGGATAGCCAGAGAGCAAAAATATATGTTGTTTCCTCAGGCAAAGTTGGATATAAAAAGAGATATGCAAACGATATTATAAACAGGCATAAAAAAGGTGGGATGTCTCAGGCACGTTTTCAGAGACTAAGAAAGGGTGCTATTGATCATTTCCTTAAGAATGTCGCAGAGGATGTGGAAAAATTGTTCTTGCAGGATGAGGTAGTCAAAATAATTATTGCTGGTTCTGGCAATGCAAAATTATCATTCAAAAATATCCTGCCACCTCATATTAAGTCTAAGATTGTGGATATAATAGATATGGATTTTGACGAGGCAGAAGGTAGGCTTATCTCGCAGGCTGAGGAAATCGTATTAGAGGATGAAAAAGAAACAAGCGAGAAATATGTGAGCAGATTGAGGGATGAAATACTGAGAAACGGTCTCGCCGTCCATGGTCTAAAAGAGACAGGGGAAGCGGTAATAAAAGGTCAGATAGAGTTGCTGTTAGTAAGTAAAGGTTATAAAATAAGGGGCTGGATTTGTGAGAAATGCCAGACTGTTGATTCAGGTGTAAAGGACAAATGTCCGTATTGCGGCAGCAGAACAGCGGAGGTTGATGTTATCGAAGAACTCATCGAGTTTGCCGAAAGAACGGACACAAAGATTGAGTTTGTGGAAGATAATCCAATATTAGCTGAACTTGGCGGTGTGGGTGGAATGCTGAGGTTTAAGCCCCCTCCAGTAGAGTAGGATGAGGCGGTCTTTCAACCTCCGTTGTTGATTACCTGCTCAACTGCCCCTTTGATCTTTTTGTCTGTTTGTTAGCTTCACCATAAGTAGAGGTGAAGCTAAGCTTCTTGCCGGAATAATTTTGGGATTCTACAGTGCGTTAATATCCAGCCATAGATGGAGGTCGCGATAGGATTCGTTCGTTATGTTCTCTTTGAATAGTTTAAATTCCAGCTTCTTCCTGCCTACTTCCTCTGCGGTAAACAGGAACGGGAACTCCAGCGTTTCGTTATGTACCAGTTGTAACCTTTTCTCGCCTATACTTCTGTTCTCTATCTCCGCCCTAAAGAGGTATGAAACGTCTTCATACTCGTGATTGACAACACCAACTATCACCTCCCCTTTTTCGCCAGCGGAAAGGCTTGTCGGATACTCTGCTGCCTTACCACCAGTGCCAAGGATGTAGAACTCGGTGAATTCTTCACCCCTCTTAGGTGTCACAATTACGTAGATCACCATTGCCAAGGCTATTATTATCGTGATGATGAGGATTATAGAGAGGATCTTATCTATTTTTTTTGTGGCCATTTTCTTTCCTGCTCCCGAATTCAGCCTCTCTCATGATCAAGACTCTCTCCCCTGGGTGAGGACAGATCAGAATTGTGTTTAGATGTTCACAATCCACAGGTGGAAGCATTGGCAATTTCCTTACTACTATTGCTTTCTTCTTCCTCTTTACCGTCTCAGCTTCATCGGCATACCGTTTCGCCAAGGCTTCTATATCATCAAAAAAAACATTATGGATATTCATCTTCCTTTTCTCACCCTCCCCAAATTACTATATGATTCTATTTACATAAAAAACTAAGTTTGAGATTAATTAATGAGACGGAAAATGGAATATAAAGCGATTGTTATAGATCTGGATGGCACGGTATACCACGGCGATAATATCATTGATGACGCAGATAAAGTAATAGCGCTTTTAGCTAAGAGCTATAAAGTACTCTTTCTTACGAATAACTCCACACGTTCAAGAGCGGATTATGCCAGGAAGTTAGAGGGTTTTGGCATCTCTTGTAGTAAATACCAAGTTATAACCTCGGGATATGCATCCGCGAGATACATCAAGCAGAAATACGGCGATAGCAGGGTTTACGTGATAGGCGAGAACGGGTTGAAGAAAGAACTCGTAGAACAGGATATACAATTGTGTGAGGAAGATTGCAATATTGTACTTGTCGGTCTTGATAATGCGTTCTCATATAGCAAAATGGCCAAAGCGTTAACCTTCATTTTAGCCGGCGCTGCGTTCATAGCAACAAATAACGATCCCTTTTTAATCACCACTGAGCAGGTGAAACCAGGCGCAGGCGCATTAGTTGCTTCTATTGAACGAGCAAGTGGTACAAAAGCGATTGTTACCGGTAAACCCAGCACATTTATCAGTGATCTTTTAGTAAACGAATTGAAAGTTGCGCCAAATGAGATACTTATGGTCGGCGATAGACTCGACACAGATATTCAGATAGGGATTAACGGTGCTATGAGGACCGCTTTAGTGTTAACAGGCGCCACAAAAATGTGTGAGCTCGAACAATCATCAATTTCACCTGACTATATTGTCAAGAGTATAAGTGAAATTCCCACTATCTTAGATAAAAATCACCGTGCTTGAAGATATACTGCTGGTCTTCATGTGAGTTGATTTTATTTACATACTCTCGGTGAACTCTGCGGTTAATCGGACAATGTCAAGTTATAGTCTAGGGTGTCGTTTACCATAAAATGGCGCTCTATACTGCATCGCCAATTTCAATCTGTTCGCTATCTGTTCCTCGTCCACACTATCTATCGAAACTAGATTATCAGCCCTCAACAAGCATGGCTTTATCTTACCGTCAGAAGTAATTCGTAACCGTGAGCAATTAGCACAGAACTCCGTGTTATCTATCGGATGAACCACCTCTACTTCAACGCCATCAACGAAATATTTCTTCCTGTGCTGCAACCGCCTCGTTTTTATTGCTGCTGCTTTCGATTTGAGTTTCGCTTCGATCGCATAAAAGTCGGCTTTATACGACTGCATAGAGAGATTAAAAGAAGGAATCAATTCGATTAATTGCAAGATTGCCATTCCGCCGCCGCCTCTTTTATTACATTCGCGCACAAAACCTATCAGATCATCTATTTCATCCTCGTTTATTCCGTTCAGGATAACCGTGTTAAGTTTGATAGGCGTAAGGCCCGCATCTATCGCACTGTATATGCCATCAATCACCCTTGGCAGGTTGTTACTCGAAGAGGTGATAAGATCGTATCTTTTTCCTTTAATTGAATCTAAGCTTACGTTCAATCGATCCAGTCCGGCATCCGCAAGTTCAGCTGCATAAATACTTAAGTATATACCATTTGTTGTTACTGAGATGTCATCTTCATAATCTCTTATACCATGCACTATCTCTGCGAGATCCGCTCGCATCAACGGCTCACCGCCTGAAAATTTTATTCGCCTTATGCCGAAATAAGTTGAGGCCACTCGTGCTATCGCGATTATAAGCTCAGCACTTATTTCCGTCCTTACCTCATCTCGGCCCTCGCCTTCGTTATGACAATAAATGCAGTTCAGGTTACACCGATTCGTGAGTGAGAATCGCAAACTTCTTATCGCTCTATCGTAACCGTCTATGAGTCTCTCGTTTTCTCCTTCCTTATTTTTGATTCGCCCTTCCATTGTACATACAGTATATCATTTTTTGGGGGGGTAAAGCTTTCTTTACATTTTTTCTTTTTTCCAAAAAGGAAAACAAAAATAACGTTTTTAGTATGTTTTTGTTATATCATCATACTCATCACCAGTACAATAATCACAATGCTTAACGCAGCACCATATACTCGCCTATCCCATGCAAACACCTTCTTTCCATCCAATACACTAACGGGAATCATGTTGAAAGCAGCAAGCCATGCGTTTATCATCACCCCAAAATCGCCTATTTGTTCTGTCATACCGGAACAAAAAGTTAGCGGTAAAAAGGCAAAAGCCAGTGCTACATTCATCATCGGACCTGCTACCGCAATTTTACCACTCTCTTCCTTTGTGAGATAAGGCGCGGATATCATGACTGCGCCCGGAGCCGCAAATATAAACCCCATAAAAGCTGTTACTATTGCCACGAGCAGCATAAACGGTGCCATCCGGAACTCAGACCACGCACCATACTTCTGTGCTACTACTTTATGGGCAAGCTCATGTAAGATAAATGCAAAGCCAACGGTAACAGCGGAAATAATAAATATTGAAACCCAACTTTGGTGGTACCATCTAGATAAGACAATGGTAAATGCGACGGAAATAGCAAGCCAAGCTATAAAAATATGCGTTATTTCCGTTTTACTCGTTTTTAGCTGCATTTTCACTGGTATCCAATCATTTTTTTATTGTATATAAAATATAACTTCTACCCATAAATAAATTTGATTTAGGACGCAGATTTACACGGATTTACACGGATTTTCCCCCACCCCTTGTTGGACTCGCTGGGCTATTTTTAACGGCATTAATCTTTTCACCGCATTTTTTGGTAAAGCTTTTTGCTTGCAAAAAGGTTTGTGTTAATCTGTGTCAATAAATATTTAATTTTAGTTGGATATTATGAGTTCTTGATAGCCCGGGACGGATTCGAACCGCCGTCACGAGGTCCAGGGCCTCGGATGATTGACCGCTACACTACCGGGCTATTTCCTACATATTGCCTATACCATATATATGAATCTCTTGACTAAAATAGATTTATCGTGTGTTTTTAGTCTCCCTTTTCAAACTCTTTGTAAATGCCTCTATGTCTGTAAGCATGGCCTTTCGATCTTCTAATTCAGGGCCTGCCCGCTCCTCTATTATCTTTATGAATGCACTGCCCACTATCGCACCGTCTGCAACTTCACAAACCGCTCTTACGTGTTCCGGCTTGGAGATACCAAACCCAACCGCCAGAGGTATTTGTGGCCGATCACGTGCTAATTCCAGCTCCTTTATCCTGCCGATAAGTGGTCGTACTGCATCCGAAAGCCGCGCCCGCTCACCGGTTACGCCTAGTAACGACACTACATAAACAAAGCCCGATGCGAGATCCAGAATCTTCGACATTCTCTTTTCCGTGGTCGTAGGTGCAATAATGAAGACCAAATCCGTTTCATGCATCGCACATGCTTTTAGCAGCGGTTTCGACTCTTCCACCGGTAAATCGGGTATTATTAACCCCGTTATCCCTGCGGATTCACAATCGTGCACGAATTGTTCCAGCCCTCTTTGCAAGACCAGATTGTAATAAGTGAGGCAGACCTTTTCCACGCCTTTTATCCCCGCTGCAACATCAAAATATGTATCCGTATTCATCCCGGCACGCAAACTGCTTTCACTCGCTTGCTGGATTGTGACTCCGTCTGCTATGGGATCTGAGAAAGGCAAGCCGAGCTCTAAAATGTCCACTCCGCCCTTGATCATCGCAAGAGCGATTTCAGATGTGTCTTCAGCACTGGGATGGCCGGCAGTTATAAAGCCTATAAATGCTTTCTCGTTCCGCTCCTTCAGCTCTTTGAATTTTTCTTCTAATGTCATACGTATCCCTCTTCCCTCCTGTCTCCAAGCACCTGTGCCACAGAGTATATATCCTTATCCCCTCTTCCGGAAAGGTTAACCACAATTAAATGATCTCTTTGCGCGCCCGATTTTTTTTTCGCTTCTTCTATCGCATAATGGATCGCATGAGCGGATTCGAGTGCGGGAATTATACCCTCCTTCGTGGACAGTATCTTGAAAGCGTTTAATGTCTCTTCATCTGTTGTTGAACCCATCTTTACCCGTCCCGACTCAGCCAAATACGCCAGCTCAGGTCCTACACCGGGATAGTCAAGCCCTGGAGCAAAGCTGTATGATTGCTTTATCTGGCCATCTTCATCCTGTAATAATTTCGAATACATGCCATGCAAGACGCCTTCGGTGCCCGCACAAATAGAAGCGCCATGCTCGCCTGTTTCTAACCCCTTTCCCGCTGCTTCTACGCCTATTAGCTCTACCGAATCATCATCCAGGAACTCGTAAAAAATGCCCATTGCATTGCTTCCACCGCCGACACATGCTATTATCGTATCTGGCAACCGGCCCTCTGCATCTAATATCTGCACTTTTGTCTCTTTGCCTATGACTCGCTGAAACTCGCGTACCATTAAAGGATAGGGGTGCATCCCCACCACGCTACCTATCAGGTAATAGGTGTTCTCGACGTTAGTTACCCAATCGCGTATAGATTCGTTTATGGCATCCTTAAGCGTTTTAGAGCCGGAATCAACCGGGTTCACTTTCGCGCCTAAGAGCTTCATCCGGAACACATTCAATTTCTGCCGCTCTATATCTTCTGTGCCCATGTATATCTCGCATTTGAGCCCTAAAACAGCCGCAGCCATCGCAGTTGCTACTCCGTGCTGACCTGCACCTGTCTCCGCAATTATCCGTCTCTTACCCATGTGTTTCGCTAGTAAACACTGTCCTAAAGTGTTGTTTAGCTTATGTGCACCACCGTGCACCAGGTCCTCCCTCTTTAGATAGATCTTCGCACCACTCATTTCTGATAGGTTCTTTGCGAAATAAAGCGCTGTTGGACGACCTGCATAAGTTCTCAGTAGCGAGTCCAACTCTCTTTTAAAACCTTTATCGTTAGAGACGGTAATATATGCCGATTCGAGTTCCTCTACCGTTGTCATCAACACCTCAGGTGCGAACTTACCACCAAATATCCCAAATTTCCCATGCTCATCTGGTTTGCTTAACATTTTTTATTTCTTCTTTTTGGATTCCCTCTTTACCAGTCATTGCCATTTTCTTGGATAATTACACCTTTTATTTAATATGATTATTAATTTAGTTTTTTCATTCATATCTTTCATTTTCCCATTCTGTGCTAATCTTGTGTAATATGTGGTTCTATAATTTAAGGGGGAATGGAATTATAAGCGTTGCCTATGACTTTTCAGCAGATTTAGCCGCTTCTATGAATCGATTCACCTTCACCGCGTCCTTTATTCGCACTTCGCGCTCCACACCACTGGACACGTCTACCGCATAAGGCTTCACAAAC
Organism: Candidatus Methanophagales archaeon; assembly: GCA_030612835.1. Taxonomy (GTDB): domain Archaea; phylum Halobacteriota; class Syntropharchaeia; order Alkanophagales; family Methanospirareceae; genus Methanophaga. Next base: position 9,525 of record JAUWND010000018.1, read on the forward strand.
GCAATAGCATTTGCAACGTTATCGGGATTCAAACCACCGGCAAGTATTACTGGCTTCTTTACTCTTTCGACAATCTCTTTGCTTATGCTCCAATCGTGCTCTTTCCCGGTTCCTCCTATCGCACCTCCTGTCACAGTATCCAGCAACAGTGCATCCACAACGTTTTCATACGCTAAAGCGTTCTCCAAGCATTTTTTTTTAGTACCGCCCACACCCACTTTTTTTATTAATTTCACTTGGGCATTCAAGAACTCACGTAAATCCGCTATAAGCTCTACAGGCTCATCTCCGTGCAGTTGTATGCAATCCGCGCCAGTATCCACTATCCTATTTATTTTATCTTGCACTGATTCGATTGGATCCTTATCCAATGTGAGAACCACAACCTTTGATACAAATATCGGTACGGCATCGAATATTCGTGTCGCAGCACCTAAATCTATATATCGCTTTGTATTAGCGACATATATCACGCCGATAGCGTCAGCACCTGCTTCTGCCGCTAATATCGCATCTTCGATATTCGTGTTGCCGCAGATTTTTACTTTTGTTGTTGTGTTACTGGTCATTTGCTTTTGGGCGATCTTCCTTCGTATATCTAATTGTAGATATTTTTATATACTCTTTTAATATTGTCTGGTATGTCCTATCTTTTATGAATTCACGAGTTCAAATGTAAACGTTATATAATTGCTGCTGGTTAAAATCAAAAAGTCTCACTTGTTCTTTATAGTACACCGTTTTTCTACTACAGGGATAGTCGAATGATTCTCGGGAATTTATATACTCGGTCCGAAGGATTTACCAAATCTTTCTTTAGTAACGCTTTTAAAGCTTTTTGAAAGGAAGGTTTTTTATGTGCTTCGACCCTTATTCTTCTTACGGGAAAGGCTAAAAGAAATGCGAATAGAAAGAGCACGAGGGACAAGGGATTTCATGCCCGCCGAAATGCGGAAGAGAAGGTTGATGGAAACGAAAATGCGAGATATAGCGGATAAATGGGGCTATGAAGAGATAAGGACGCCTTCCTTTGAGCGTGCAGAGCTATTCACACTAAAATCCGGCGAGGAGATCCTAAACGAGCTGTATGAATTCAAGGACAAAGGCGGGCGGCATTTAGCTCTGAGACCAGAATTAACAGCACCTGTGACAAGGATGTACGTTAACGAACTGAAGATGGCACCGAAGCCAACAAAGGTCTATTACTTCGGCAATTGTTTCAGATATGAAGAGCCGCAAAAGGCACGCTATCGCGAGTTCTGGCAGTTTGGCACGGAGATCATAGGCTCTGACAGGCCGGAATCGCAGGCGGAAATAATCGCACTCGCTTATTTTATCGCGAACTCATTATGCGTAAAAGCAGAGCTTCATGTGGGTCATGTAGGTCTTATAAGAGAAGTATTACGAACTGCAAATGTGGTAGAGAACAGTATAAACCAAGTGATGCGATTGATAGACAAAGGAGAACGGGAATCCGTAATCGCGTTCTTGAGCGAGATAGGAACGAGAACTGAATTAATTGACGATTTGATCTATCTGGTAGATCTAAGCGGTAAAGAAGCCTTACAGGAAGCACGAGACCGTAATATAATCGCTTCTGATAGCGCCGCATTGACTGAATTGGAGCAGTTGCTGGAACTCCTCGAATATTACAACGTTGACTATACATTAAACCTGGGAATAGCACGAGGTTTGGATTATTACACGGGTATGGTATTTGAGATGTACGAAGTCGGAGGCAAGTTAGGGGCACAGAATCAGATCTGTGGCGGTGGCTCATACCGGCTGGCTGCTTTATTCGGTGGTGATGACACGCCTTCTACCGGCTTTGCCTTTGGCTTTGACCGACTGGCAGAGATATATTCGCTGGAAACAGACGATTTGAAGAGTATCAAGGTGGTGGTGGTGCCAATAAGAGCGAAAAAGGCAGACCCAAAAGTGATGGAAGCAGCTATAACAATAGCAACTACGCTGAGGGAATTCTTCCACACGTATATAGATGTGATGGGTAGAAGTATAAGCGCGCAATTGTCTTATGCCAATTCCATCCCCGCCTCATTTGCCGTGCTCGTGGGTAAAAAGGAAGTGGAAGAAGGGAAAGTAACTTTGAGGAATCTTGAGTCCGGAGAGCAGGAGAAACTGGGCGTGGAAGAATGCGTGGAACGGATAAAGAAAGGCGTGTTTTGAATGTGAGAAATAAATTAGGATATGATTAAATAAGACCCAATTAAAATTATAACGACTGAAATACATTTGATAAGCATTCCTTTTTGTTCCAAACTCTCATTTAGTAATTTGGGATAAAAAACAGTGAGCATTATGGCAAAGAGGAGCACAAAAAATGGCTGCGCTGATAGTATCACACTCACCAGACTGACATAGGTCCTGGAGACCGCATCGAAGTATAAAGCAAAACCTATGCAAACGATAGAACAGTTAATAAAGCAAAGCGCGTATATTCCAAAAGGGACCGGTTTTATATCGGCAACGAATTTTCTCCTGATCGCAGGTGAGAATAGTAGTAGGGGTCTTACAATAAGCTCACCAAGCATGAACCAGAATAGGAATGACCAGAAATCGATATACGAGAACATGTATTTCGCGATGACATCTTTGCCCGCCAGGATCAAATCTAGCGCTAGAATCAGTAGCAATGCGGGCGATAGAGCCATGTATTTGAGTTCGGATTTCCTAAAAGAGACTAAGATCGCACTGAAGACCAGGAGTCCAAAGCCAAGATACTCGTTCTGTGATAAGCGCTCGCCAAGGAATAAAGATGAGAAAAGGAGTACGAAAAGAGGAGTTATGTAAAATAAAGGTGTTACTCTCGAAACCTCCTCTATCAGAAGCGCTTTGTTGTATAGCACGAACATCAATCCAAGAATCATCCCGATTACGAGACTAATGAGATAAAACGCGAGATAATCGTGGAACGACGCGAAAGTAAAAAGTACTAAAACGGGTGCTATTAGGTGAATTGTCATGAAGATCTGGTAGGAGAAAGCAGCTTTGATATTGTGCGTCAGAACGAACTTGTCCACTATCACTGCTACCGCCCAAAGGATAGAAGCCAAAAGCGCGAGAATAAACCACCAGTACATATGAATATTTAAGTGCTGCGATAAGAATAACTACTGGGACACAAGAGTTCAAAGACAACAGAAATATATACCCATGTAAGTAATAAGGACCTAGGAAAGATAAAAAGCCCATTAATTAGATATTTTGTTTGAGAATGAGAATGGAAGAGGTGGGAAAGGATGAATATGCTCAGGGTAGAAAATTTGAGTCTAAAACGAAAGAATGTGAAAAAATGACATACGTAACGACATTAAATCAGTTTGTAAATCGACGGATGTACGACACATCGGAAGCGGTAGAGTATGCAGAATTTGGGGCGCTCACAGCAATTGCTGTTCTGGTACCTCTTCTGCTCGGGCAACCGCAACTGCTGGTAGGTTCGGCTGTGAACTTTATGCTGGTCATGGCAGCGATAAACGTAAGAGGGTGGAAGAAGATACTTCCCCTAATAGTACTTCCAAGCGTTGCGGCTGTGGCGGGAGGATTTCTTTTTGGTCCATTTACGATTTTTCTCGTGTATATTGTACCCTTCATATGGGTAGGTAACGCAATACTCGTATTTGTCTTTAAGTATCTGTATGTTACAAAGGGAAAGAACTACGCCATAACATTACTAATAGCTGCTGGACTTAAGGCGGGCTTTCTCTTTGCTACGGCGCTACTGTTGATCAACCTTTCCATACTACCGCTAATTTTTGCAATGGCAATGGGAGTAATGCAAATTGTCACAGCAATTGTTGGAGGATTCTTGGCGTTTCCAGTGAACCTCGCATACCATAAATATATGGGGTGATGACATTCTACGGAATGCTCACTGCCGAACAACAGGGCAAATATGTAATACGCGTTTGCAACTCTCTCCCATGCTATCTGAACGGTTCCAAGATGATTATTGAGACGTTGGAAAATGAATTGGGAATAAAAAGCGGCGAAACCGCCGAAGACGCTAACTTCACACTGGAAACCGTGGCATGTCGCGTATGTGTGGTAGAGGTCGATGGTGAAAGGAGACTTATACCGTCATGTATGAGGGAAGTATCGGAGGGCATGGTGGTGCACACTCACTCAGGGCGGGTCAGACGCGCGAGAAGGATGCTCGTTGAACTGCTACTGACAAATCACCCCGCCGATTGTTTCACCTGTGAAAGAAATCAAATCTGTGAACTGCTCAAATTATCTCATGAACTAGGCGTAGTGGTTGTGAGATCAGACGTTGAAAAACCATCATACAAATTGGACGAGACGGGCCCGTCGATTATTCGCGACCCGAATAAGTGTATTCTATGTGGACGATGTATCCGCGTATGCCACGACGTTCAGACCGTCAGTGTCATTGGCTTCGTCAATCGCGGTCCGGATACGATGGTAGCTACTGTCCTGGATGAATGATTGGGCAATGTGGAGTGTACAAATTGTGGTCAATGTATCCATGCCTGTCCGGTGGGAGCAATCAAAGAAAAGTCATGTGTCGATGAGGTCTGGGCTGCAATTGATGATCCGGAAAAACACGTTGTTGTTCAGGAGGCACCGGCCATCAGAGCGGCATTGGGTGAAGAATTTGGACTAGCTCCGGGTACGCTTGTTGCTGGCAAGATGCACGCTGCATTGAAGCGATTGGGATTTGATGCAGTTTTCGATACGAACTTCACCGCTGACCTGACAATTATGGAAGAGGGCAGTGAGCTGGTAAAAAGGATTAAGGGCGGTGGTGTTCTACCACAAATCACCTCTTGTTCACCCGGTTGGATAAAATTCGCCGAGCACTTTTATCCCGACCTTCTTGATCATATCTCCACGTGTAAATCTCCACAACAGATGTTCGGGTCATTGGCCAAGACGTATTATGCGGAGAAGGCAGAGATGGACCCTAAAAAAATCGTTTCCGTTTCGGTGATGCCGTGTACTGCGAAGAAATTCGAAGCGTCAAGGCCAGAGATGACCGACAGCGGTTATCAGGATGTCGATTATGTCTTAACGACGCGGGAGCTTGCCAGAATGATCAAGGAAGCGGGTATCGACTTCGCTAGTCTGCCTGACGAGGAAGCTGAGCCGCTTATGGGTATGTATACCGGCGCGGGTACGATATTCGGTGCAACCGGAGGGGTTATGGAAGCTGCGCTTAGAACGGCATACAAACTGGTCACAGGGAAGGAGTTAGAGAACTTGGATATTACGCCTGTGAGGGGTATGGCAGGTATAAAGGAGGCAACGGTGGATGTGGATGGTTTAGATGTTAAAGTTGCGGTGGCTCATGGCCTTGGAAATGCGCGAAAAATAATGGACCCTGTACGAGTTGGCAAATCACCATATCACTTCATCGAGATTATGGCGTGCCCGGGCGGATGTGTGGGCGGAGGCGGCCAGCCAATCAGTTTCGATATGGCACTGCGAAGCACTCGTGGTCAGACGCTCTACAATGAAGATGCCAAACTTCCATACAGAAAGTCGCACGAGAATCCTTCGATCAAGAGGCTTTACGAGGAATACTTGGAAGAGCCATTAGGGGAAAAATCACATCATTTGTTACATACGCGATATAAAAGTAGATAAAAAGATGGCGTGATAATGAGTGTGCCGAGCAAAATGCATAATATCCAGTTGGTGAAAATCCAACCTGAGGAAAGGTTAGCTGCCACTTCAGAACTGAACCTTGCATCCAGTCTGGTGACAGGCTGTGGTGAAGCCAGGGGGATGGGATACTGGGCCGCAACGCAAGTGAATGGATTCCGCCCCGAAATACACGCTGTCTCGGAGGCCGACGTTGTTCATTTGACGGACCAGTTCATAGTACCGGAGAAGCGGGCTAATGCCTGCCGAGGGAAGGGTCTCTCAAGGCATGTTTCCGGGAGTTAAAGAGAGATAAAGCACCCGGCATTCATTGATGGGGTATATATCATTTCTATGCCCTATCCAAACAAACGGAGAGGATGTACTCCTGAAGAGCGGTTGAGGGAAAACTTCAAGTCCTGTGCTGTGAGGGAGCTCATAGTAACCTCGGAGCCAATACACCAATAGGCGGTGGACTATGAGCCATACTCGACAGAAAGGATTGAAATCTCTTTTCCTTATAACCCTGTCCACATAGTAAAAATTAAGGCTATCGAAGGTTGCCACATCTACTTTGAACACCGCAATCAATGCACTAAAGTTTTACTTCGGCGAGGTTTTAAAACCCCAAAACAATTATATGACCAAAAATTTAATTTATAAAAAACCAACCATTATCTATGAAATCAAAAACACTGTTTACCACAATTACAGTAGCTGTTGTATTCTTTATACTTGAATATCTACAAACAGAAAATACCGAAAGTTATTTATATTTCATATATATTAAATATATATAATGGTCGATAAAAACAAACGAGTATGCCCGATTAAAAGAGCAGGTGGACTCGATAATATAGTTAGAAGATTATTGCAGAATCCACAAAAAATATTAGGTAATTATGTAAAAGAGGGAATGACCGCTTTGGATTTAGGTTGTGGTCCCGGCTTTTTCTCAGTTGAAATGGCTATAATGGTTGGAGAATCGGGTCTAGTTATTGCTACAGACTTACAGGAAGGAATGCTTCAAAAATTAAAAAATAAAATCCAAGGAACAGAAATAGAAAAGAGGATTATGTTACATAAATGCGAAGAAGATAAAATAGGAGTTACAGAAAATGTTGATTTTGTTTTAGCTTTTTATATGGTGCACGAAGTTCCTGACCAGAAAAAGTTCTTTGAAGAAATAAAATCCATATTAAAACCAAATGGGAAAGCTCTGATTGTAGAACCAAAACTATTTCACGTTTCAAAAGGGGCGTTTAAAGAAGCTATAATGAAAGCTAAGGAAATCGGCTTAGAAGCTGTTGAAAAGCCAAGAATATTTTTGAGCAGGGCAGTGATTTTAGAAAAAGGCTAACTTAAAATCAAAATTAAATAAAGTAAGGCGGTAAACAAAATGAATACAAAACGAATTATAATCGCAACGGTGATAGGGTTGTTATGCGGGCTTTTTTGTGCCTATGGAACACTGATGAAGGTTGACAAGGGTGAACTGGATCTCCAACTGGCAACTACGGGCTCTTTGGCATTTATTGTGTTCAATAGGGTTTTAATCGGTCTTGTGGTTGGAATAGGCGACAGGATAATGCTGAATTGTGTTTTGAGAGGTGCGATAATTGGAGCAGTCATAAGTTTAATGATGGGCATATTCCCTTTGCTTGAGGGAGATACTATGAGCGCACTAACCGTCATTGGATTTGGCGTAGTGTATGGAATTATCGCAGATGTTGTAGCAACAAAAATTTCAAAATGAGCGATAAAACACGAATAAATGAAAAACCCCATCAACTCATCAGTCTGACTACAGAGTTCTGTGAACAACATCTCGATGATGAATACGAGCAACTATGCGAGAAACTAATACGAAAAATGTCACGTAAACGAAATGTTCCCTATCTCTCCGGGGGGATAGAAGTTTGGGCTGCTGGTGTCATTTATGCATTGGGTCAGATTAATTTCCTATTTGACCGAAGCTTTGAACCTTATGCAACCCCTGATGATATTTGTGATTATTTTGGAACGAATAAAAGTACCACCTCCCAAAAAGCGAAATTCATTCGAGATATGTTCAAAATGACATACGGGAATGATGAATTCTCAACTGACCAGAATAAAAAGGATATGCCATTCGACAAATTGATGATGATAAATGGTCTAATCGTACCCACGGATATTCTTGAATCCAAATCTCAAGAAGACGAAGAAGATAATACGATGCAGGATAAAAAACAGACAACACTGGACAGCTTCATATAACACTGTGTATGCGGCTCGCTTCGCTCACTCAAATTGCGGAGCGGAGCAACTTCACAAACACCGAAAACGTCAAGTTGTGTAAAAAGTCATGTTTGTATGAACTCAGGTCCATGATAACAATTAAGCCAGAGTTATAGGTCCACCCTACGCATGCTTTTCTTTGCCACAATAACATTAAAAATAAAAAGGTTGAATATTATATTAACCAATCTTTCAAATTATATAAAAAGGGAGGGATAAAATATGGAACTAAAAAAACTCGCGCCAAATTTCGCGGTTCAGGACATCGAGAAAACAGTTGCGTTTTATCGCGATGTGCTTGGGTTTAAACTGGAAATGGCAGTACCGGAAGATAAAAGTGGCGTTGAGCAGGAACTGGGAGAGAAAAAGAAGTATATCTACGCCATGATGAGTCGTGATGGTGTAGGTGTGATGTTTCAGAGAACGGATAGTATTGGAGAGGATGTGCCGCCACTTAAAGGTGTGCCAATCGGCGCTTCCGTGTCCTTTTACATCGAAGTAGAGGATATAAACGCGCTATACCAGGAAATAAAACCAAAAGCCGGAGTAGTGAAAGAACTGGAAACAGTTTGGTACGGAATGCTGGAATTTTATATCAAAGATTGCAATGGCTACATTTTAGGATTTGCAGAACGAAAATAAAGACGGTGGGGGCAGGACTCCGCGGTTGCTTCGCAACCTTGCCGTTCAGATTATATAACAGCGGATAAAAGGCTTCGCTACGCTTCGCCCAAATTGCCTTCGGCAACTTCTTTTATCCGCAATACGTCAGACTGTGTGAAAACTATCATGCAGTAAAGGATATGAAGTTATTAAAGAAATCGATGCGTAATTTAATTTTGTTCTTCAATTCAAAATGATTGCATCCATAAAAACATTTATATGCCATTCAAAGAAAAAGAACTTCAATGAAGCTAAATTGAAGAAGAGGCTCAAGGAAATAGCAGAAAAGATAGACGGATATTTCAAAGAACTGGAAGATAACGATAATCGTGAAGCCCACGTAAAATCTCTGGATGCAGAGGAGTTAGCGGAAAAGATAGACCTGCTTAAAAAGCGGAGAGAAGAGTACCATGAGCTGTTAAGAAAGCTAAAGGAAAGCGGTGAAAGCCAAATTTCTTTAACCGATCCCGACAGCCGCGCAATGGTAAATAACCAGAGGATAGAGGTTTGTTACAATGTTCAGATCACCGTGGATGACAAGCATAAACTTATCCTTGATCATGAGGTAACCAATGAAGTTAATGACACTAATCAGTTAAGCAAGATGTCAAAACGAGCAAAAGAGATTTTAGAAGTAGATGAACTGGGGGTTCTGGCAGATAAAGGCTATTTCAACTCAGTAGAGATAAAAGAATGCGTGGATAATGGGATAATCCCTTATATCCCAGAGCCAAAACCTACGAGTTCTAAGAAGATAAATGTTCCCGAGCGTCCCTTTTACAAAAATGAATTCCGATACGAGAAGCAAAGGGACGTTTATATCTGCCCGGCGGGTTTTGAGTTGCCGTTCAGGAATAGAGCTGAACATCATGGACGGGTGATGAAGTTATATAAAACTACGGAATGTGCTAACTGCCAATTTAAGTCTAAATGCACCCGTAATCCAAGAGGACAGATCATATACCGGTGGGAGCATGAAGAGATACTGGAGGAGATGAAAAAGAGGGTTGAAAATAATCGAGAGAAAGTAAAGAAGCGGCAATGGCTCGTGGAACATCCATTTGGAACGCTAAAAAGAGCTTTCAATCAAGGCTATATGCTGATGAAGGGAATAGAAAAAGTGGCTGGAGAGATTTGCCTTAGCATACTTGCATATAATATCAAGAGAGTGATCAATATAGTGGGACTGAAAGGACTGATTCTTGCCTTGTGATATATATTCTGTCCTTTTTTGATGATTTGAGGGGTTTGGTTTAGACGTAACAAAACAGTGTTGTGTGATCGAAATTTTGATTTGTGCTATACGAGACTGGAAGGTGAATTTAAGTCACTTTTCACACAGTCTGACGTTAGACGCATCACAGAATAACGCGGTAGTAGGAAACACGGTGGACTCGAACCTTCAGGCTGGTATTGTTCTTTGGACTTCAAGCGAGAACATGATTGCAAATAACACGGCAAAGAACAATGTGGAAGATGGCATCCACATCCATGATTCAAAGAATAATGAGATAGTGGGGAACACTGCAAACTCAAATCTCAATATAGGTATTGAATTATGGACTTCAGGCGAGAATATAATCGCAAATAACATGGCAAAGAACAATGGAAACAATGAATGGTATATGTTTGAACTTTTCTTCGGGTAACAACAGCATTTATCTAAACAACTTTGTCGATAACTTCTTGGACAATGCAGATTCTCTTAATTCTACCAATATTTGGCATTCCCCTTCTACAATAACCTACTCTTATAGCGGTAATACCTACACGAAGTACTTGGGCAACTACTGGGGCGATTACAACGGTAGCGATTCCGACGGAGATGGAATTGGCGATTCTTCTTATAGCATAGGTGGAGACCATGACAATTATCCATTAATGATGCCTTGGACGAGCTACTTTACGTGATCTCAAAATAAAATAAATTGTTGACACAGATTAGCACAGATTAACACAGAAAAAAATGAATCTGTGTAAATCTGCGTCTTAAATAGGCAGGTAGAAGTTATACTTTATATACAATGAAAATCTCTGTAATCGCGTGGTTATAAAAAGGAGTTATACAAATACAAAACCATTTGCTGATTTTTACAGCTTTTCACACTCGTTTCGCTTTCATCGTCTCTCGCTTACTCAGGAACACGCGCTCATCAGTGTCTATATCCACACCCTCTATCCCTCGCCCTTCTACCATCTTCTCTACGGAAATGCGTTTGTCTCCGATTTCCAGCACGTCCCCCACCCTAAACCCGGGCATACGAACCGAAAAAGAGATCCTGTATACGTTCCTACCATCTTTCCGGCCGTATAATTTCTGACTTTTCGAATAGCTACCGCCGAATCGTCTCACTATCGCATTCGAGATCCTGCGACCGCAATCCATACTGCTAACATAAATGTCCAGCCCTTCCTTCAACAACACCTCTTTGGATATGAATTCCGGCTCGATTAGCGAAGAATGTGCGACTTTTTCCGCTATTGCAAGCTCGTCATCTGTTGGGATTCGGTCATCAGCCCTTATCTGCACTATTCCCACGTAATATCCGCCTGCTATCCGGTTGCATCGTTCACATGACTCTCGTTTCAAAACGACCTCAACGTCACCGTTTTCTGTTAGCGGCACACCTCTTAGTTCGGCTTTCGCGATTAGAACTGCGTGTGCACGCGTATCCTCCATCTTTAGCTCTTTTATCTCGACTTCACTGTCGCATCCATACTTCTTCCCTATCTCTTTCCTTATTGTAGCTTCCACAACAGCCTCTATGCTCGTTCTCTCATTGCCTTTAAAGTAACAGCCACAGGTCCTGCATATACTCACACTTATCACTGTGGGTTCGATTAACTTTATCTCTCGCTTAAAGCAGTCTACACATAATGAATCGAAGAGTTCGTCTGTTTGCGTACCGCATTTCGGACAGAATTTTGTCCACTTGTCTTTCATTCCTTATCTCACGGCTCCAATAGCTCAAACCCCATCTGCTCATCAAACCTGCGAGATGCACTCGAATCAAGCAACTCAAAAAGAATTAGTTCCAGAAGATGCCACACCTTCACTCCTCTGCGGACACAGCCAGTTACCGTAGAATCTTCCCGGCCACAGGCAATATGCATGTGCAAGGTCGGATTACGATCCTTATCGGGAAATATGGTCCCGACACCGGATATTTCGTGTACATTGACTAACACATGCTCCATTGGCGTAATGGTTGCACTCCTGCCTTGCTCCGGTCCAACGACAAGTTTGCTACCTTCGTCCACCGCTCCGACTGCAATCAATGCAGCGGCTTCTATTGCGTGTATGCGCGCGAATTCTTCTAGCGCTTCATGAATAATATCGCCGTCTTCGAGCCGTATAACAAATGTCCGGCCCTGTTTTGCTTCTGAGTATTTCATTAGTTATCTATGAGCAACTAAGAATACTTAAATGGTATTTGTTTAGGTATCCTGTTTTAGGGGTTAGACTTAGGATACGGACAAATACGTTAAATGTTTTAAATAAATCGGTGCAATCTGTGTAAATCCGTGTCTAAAATTTGGGTATATTAATTTTTGTGTGTTCCCATATTTCGCGATTTCACTTGCTCTTTCGGGTACCACCCTGCCGGAATCACCTCAAATTTCCACGCGTCCTTGAACGGGAATAAGCGTTTTATTGCCTCTTGCTGACTCATCTCCTCAGTTTGATATTTTTCCGATTTGTCTGACATTTGTGAATACCGCCCTATAAGTTAGTAAGGTTCTATTATTAAAACAATTTTTTCTGAACTGTTTTCTGCTTCGTTTGTGTAGATATTTTCTATTAAAACTACGCCTATACCCATTTTACCGGGATTTTGTACTGCGGCACCATCAAATTGTATTTTTTTGTGCATGGTCTACCCAAAAGCCATCTTGAGACGTTTATCAGGGTCATCAAAACTAACCTCTTTGACGTCAAAATGTTCAGGATCAAATTCGCCACCAAGCCACCCCAACATTCCTTCATACTCTTCATGATTGGGATTTGCTATGATTTCCAATAGCTCTGCATATCCCCATATCCCACCACAATCTTCAGGTGGGCATGCCCTTTTTCCTTTGATGCATATAGGATACGTAACTCCTTTATCTCGTGGGAGTATCTTTTCCAATTGTATTTTATGTTCCCAATTATCACCGAAATCATAATCGTAACTTGCGGTTCGATTTCCCATAGAGAAATAGTCGGCTATTTTTTGTCGCCAGCCTGGAAGAAATCCTCTATCAAAAACTTCATCCGGGATTCCTATCTTCTGCTTTAAACCCGTTAAAGGATTTGCCAGCTCGAATCCATGAAGATGATAATCTTCCCAACCCCTAGCGTCTTGAATGCCGACGTGTAGATCCCAAAAGGTATAAGTTTCTGGGACTTGTATCCGCCGCCAAATCGGGGATTTAATGCCTTTCAGTGTAATCTTAAATTGGTACACCTGGGCGTATTTCTTTTTCATCTGTGTTCATTCCTTTATATTTTATCTTATTCTAATATATTTTACGAATTCATGATCTGACAGCCCTTCTGTCGGTTCGTGTATTTTTAAACGTGCATAATGCACTTCTTGAAGTGCTGGGTCTGGGTCGCAAGGCAAATCCTTCTTGACCTTTTCCCAAAGCTTGTCCCGCTCACTCATACTCACCATACAAATCCTCATTCATTCTTAACATTTTCTTCTTTAAATCTGGAAGACCTCTTGTTACAACCTCCCATGTCAACTCCAAATCTATTCCAAAATATATGTGTATGAGTATATCGCGCATACCTGCAATCTTCTTCCAATGTATCTCTGGATATTTTATTTTTATTTCACTAGAAATATTTTTAACTGCTTCTCCAATGATTTCTATGCGTCGAATAACCGCGTCTTGAAGTTGAATTGAGTCAAAGAAATCTTCTTCTGTTTTAATGTCCATATATTTTTTACTCCGCTCAATGCACTCTAAGATATGCTCTATGAATGCCGTGGCATCTTTATTCCTAGAATCACCTCTGGTTCACTCAATATTCGTTCCCTGAAACTAAACAGAATAGAGAAGAAAGTAATTACTGTTAACAGTAGTTTTCATTGTATCCCCTAAATTTTGGTATATCAACCGGTAAGCCGACTCGCATAAAAAATCTTGCGAACGCTTGAGACAAGTGTTCTCTATAAGGCGGTAATAAGCGCAATCTGTCACCTCTACTCTTAGCCAAATCCATAAGAAAATCAAAAGGCACACTGTAAACACTACGAAAATCAAGTACTAAATAATCTGTTTCAAACCCTCCCAGTTCACATTTATTTAATAAATGGTATCCTGGTGCATCTCCTCGTCTTAGTGCTTCCTTTCCCTCCTTACCTTTGAAAAAGTCACTTCTATTTTCAAATTCGCTTAAATGATAAAATGGACAAACGATAAAAAAAGAGTTAGAAAGACCCGCTGAAAGAGCGCGGGTTCTCGATGCTGAAAGAGCAATAAACGATTATAACAAGTTAGTAATTGTAGGTGCTCCGGGTTCTGGTAAAACGACCTTGCTGAAGCATCTCGCACTCAAATCATGCACGGAAAATCTTAAAGTGCTGGAGCGGACTTGTGTGCCCATCCCGATTACATTGCGAGCATTATCAGATAGCGGGAAAGATTTGAGACAATACATTAACGAGGTTTTTGAAAAATATGATTTTCCAAAAGCGAAAGAGTTCGTGGAGAGCGATTTGAAGACTGGTAAGTGCCAGCTTCTCCTTGACGGCTTTGATGAATTGGCAACGAAAGAGCAACAGGAACAAATTGCCGTACAGATTCACCGATTTATGGTGAAATATCATAAATGCCAAGTTGTTGTTACATCTCGAATTGCCGGTTATCATGACGAACTAAGCGGCTTTACTAAATTAGAATTGATGGAATTTGACGATAAGCAAATCGAGCTGTTCATACAGAACTGGTTTGGCGGAAGCGACCCAGCGAAAGCAACGTCAATGCAGGCGGCAATAAAGGCAAATGAACAGCTAAAAGCGCTTGCTCACAACCCCTTGATGATTGCAATTATTGCTATTATCTATGAAGAAGATAGAGAGCTACCACAAAGGAGAGTTGACCTCTACAAACGCTGTGTTGAGGTGCTGCTGAGCAAATGGGATGTGCAGAAGCGACTCAAAAATGAATATCCTACAGATAAGAAAGAGTTCATTCTTAGAAAATTGGCGTTCTACTGTCACAGCAACAATAAAAGAAGCATGACCGAGAAAGAGGTCATGCAAGAGATGCTCAAATACTTCCAGCAAATACAACTGAAAAAAGAAGAGGCAAAATCATTCCTTGACGAGATATGGCTGCGGAGTTATCTGCTCCGGCAGATTTCTATGGACCGTTATGATTTTCTCCATCTGTCGTTTCAGGAATATTTCACGGCTCTCGAGTTAAAAGAGAGCACCATAATCGAACAATTAGAGGACCCTTGGTGGGAAGAGCCTATACTCCTTTATGCGGGGCTAAGCAACCGAGATCCAACCGCCCTTATCAAAAAAATACAGGAAACCGTGCCTGAGGATATCTTTTACAGCAACCTCATGCTGTTTGGAAAATGCGTGGCTGATGCTGAATTCCCAGAACCGTCTTTAAAAGATGCGATTGTCAACGACCTCTGGTCGCTCTACCAAACAGCAGAATTCGCCACCCTCAGAAAAAAGGCAATTTGTATACTTGCTCTCATTAAACCAGATAACATTATAGATTCTCTGATAAATGATTTAACGGATAAAGAAAGTGATGTTCGAAGGAATGCAGCAGTTGCGCTTGGCGGGATAGGAAGCGAAAAGGCTGTCGCACCTCTTATAACTACCCTCTCTTTGGATATAGAAAGTGATGTTCGAGGGAGTGCAGCAGATGCACTTGGCAGAATAGGAAGCGAAAAGGCTGTCGAGCCTCTTATATCTGCTCTCTCTTTAGATAAAGAAAGAGCTGCTCGAGAGAGAGCAGCAGATGCGCTTGGCAGAATAGGGAGCGAGAAGGCGGTCGAACCTCTTATAACTACCCTCTCTACAGATAAAGAAAGAGCTGCTCAATGGAGGGCAGCAGTTGCGCTTGGCGGGATAGGAAGCGAAAAGGCTGTCGCACCTCTTATATCTGTTCTCTCTTCGGCAAAAGAAAGTGATATCCGAGGGAGTGCAGCAGATGCACTTGGCAGAATAGGAAGCGAAAAGGCTGTCGCACCTCTTATATCTGCCTTCTTTTCAGATACAGAAAGTTATGTTCGAGAGAGAGCAGCAGATGCGCTTGGGCATATAGGAAGCGAAAAGGCTGTTGATCCTCTTATATCTGCC
>JAUWND010000133.1 GCA_030612835.1 Candidatus Methanophagales archaeon
TATCACAGTGGAAAATCTTGATTTATCTAATACAAGCGGTGGCATCGCACTCTGGAAGACAGAAAACAGTAAAATATCAAACAACACAGTATGCAACAACAGCTATGACGGCATCAGCCTCTCCTCCTCCAGCAACAACACTATTACAGGCAACAATGTCAACAACAACAACAGGGGCGGCATCAGCATCTACTATTCCAGCAGCAACAACACAATTACAGGCAATGTATTTGTAAATGATGGCCTTTCTGTTTATTCTTCCTATCAAAATATCGTGGAAGACAATACAGTAAATGGTAAACCTCTTGTTTATCTTGAAGATGTATCGGATTACAAAGTTGAAGATGCTGGACAGGTCATAATTGTTAATTGTAACAATATCACTGTAGAAAATCTGGATTTGACCAATACAAGCGTTAGTATAGCACTTTTGAATACAGAAAATAGTAAAATATCAAACAACACAGTATGCAGCAACAACTGGGGCGGCATCCGTCTCTACGATTCCAGCAACAACAACACAATTACCGGCAACAATGTCAGCAACAACAAGGAAGGCATCCGCCTCTGGGATTCCAGCAACAACAAAGTTTACTTCAACAACTTCATAAACAACACCGATAATGTTGATTCTTATAGATCAACCAACATCTGGAACTCGCCATTGGAAATAACCTACACTTATGATGGAACAACTTACAAAAGCTACTTAGGCAACTACTGGGATGATTACGAAGGAACTGATGCAGATGGAGATGGAATTGGAGACACACATTACAGCATATATTCTGAAAGTGATGATTATCCATTAATGACGCCTTTTGAGAACTATATTCTTCCTAGATCAGCACCCACATAACTGCCTACAACCGGCTGATTTTTTGTTTGCTATTGCATTGAACTCATTATTATACAATAAGGTTAATTTATGAGCTCCAAGTCCTGGTGATCCACCAGAGCTCATGACCCCGATCCAAAACAAATTATACAGTTGTAGAACTGCAAAAAGTGCGCACTTTTTAACATGCTGAGAACGGTCGCAGAACGGTCATAGGATGGCGGAGCGGAGAGATAAGAAAAAGCAAAAATGACGGGTTTAATGAGATTTGGAGTGATTATAGAAGAATAAACATAGGGGCGGTGATTAAAATGGGGTACTTTTTAAGTTTTTCTACCTGGTTCTCTTGAGGCATATGTTTTAATGTCCCTAAGAGCGGTTTAAATATTGAAAAGATAAGTTTTATAAAGGGTACTGCTCAATTTATACCGTGAGTGGTGAATTTTAACAAAACCACCACCAAAAAACAAATTAAATTACGAGGTGAAATGGCAAAAAAGAAAATGTATTGGTTCTACAATCCACCTAAAGCGCCCAAACCCAAAGTTCCCGAGTTAACAAAAATTGAAGTAAAAAAAGTAGGTGATGAACTTATTGAATCTGTTTTGAAACCTAAATTCATTGCGCCTAATCCAAAAGAAAAGCGCTTTAATTACATCGTGGATATTTTTACGAAGTGGTATCGCAACTATTTCTATTTTTATGCAAAATATCATTCCCCGGGCCCAAATGCCATAGAACCTTTTTTTGAGACAGGGTTTGCCCGGATGGAATTTATCAGTAAAGATCGGTTTAATTTGTCTTATATGAGGCACACAGGGAAGTGGTGGGAGATTTATCCGGATTTAACTCTGGATGAATGTATGGATGCTATTAGGGATGAGCCACATTTTATGCCATAAGTCTGTCGTCCTAATAGGCCCGAAAGATTAAGTGCTAAGGTATGGAAATTTAATAACTTCTCATTTGGGCATAAGATTAGAAAAGGATGAGAACATAGTTATTTTTGATAGGGTAAAAGGATAGTAACATTCTTGGCAAGCTGGGTGTTGTTACAGATGATATACTGTGGGATACCATCTTCTTTGCACCGCTCTGCCCGCCATTCGCGAAGTACGTTGAAGAGCGGTCGGTCATTCTCTGTGAGCAGTTCGTTGTAGCTTTCGTCTCTGCTGCTCTTTTCTGTTTTCCTGATTGGTTCTCTCTGCGCTATGGCTAACGGGCGATATTCGACGAGCACTGTCCAGAAGTATTCGTTCTTGCGTTCAAAGAAATAAGTCCCCCATCGCAGTATCTCCTTGTCCGTGAGGAAATTTGCCATTACTTCATCATTGAAGCTTTCTGTTCTCTACTCGTATTCCCATGATTTTAGTGCAACTTACCTTAAAGCACCTGCACATCTTTAACTACTCGTTTTATCTCCGTCAGGTCTTTTGCATGTACCTTTAGTATTATTCTTTCTTTTTCTTCCGTCAGTCTCGTTTTCAGGATATGCAACAATGTCTCCTTTGTTGGAACATCAATTATATCTCCTTTTGAATTAAATATGACCGCACCCACAGGTATGATTCCTTTGGGTGTTTTCACAACGATTTTAACATACCACGTATTATTCTCTCTGTTAAAATAGATATCTCCTGCGGATACCAAATTACCAAAATTCTCTATCAAGTATTCCTTCGCCGCCTCTAATATTTCTGTTTGCATACTACCATCCATCTTTTAGATTTATTCCATGCATTTAAAAACTTTTCTATCTCACATCTTCTAAATTCACCATCTGAAACATCAGGATCATGGTATATTACTTCTCCTTCTTCTACGCCAAGAACGACAATAAAATGACCAAAACCTGCTATTCCATCGTAAATATAGCTTGGGTCTATCAAAACGATTACTGGTAGTCTATCTTCCAAATTTCTCCTTATGTCTTCAAGGTCTGCATTTTTAGTTGCTATGGCTTCTACACCAAACTTGGCTGCACCCGTAGAGATTTGTGTTGGAATTGTACCAAGCTCTGTTGTTTCACATGCCGTTTCCAACGCCTTTTCTGTAACGTCAATCCCAAAATAAGCAAATATCATGCGCAAACATGCAGGTCCACATGTGAACCATTTCTCCTGCCTGAAATAGGGCACTTTACGTTTAATTAGCATACATCTGACTCATATCTTAAATGCACATATTCACGTATTTTTTGATTCTGTTCTATTTCAATGTAAATATTTTGAGCATATCTTCAACACATCTTCAACAAAATTTTAACATATTTATTACTAACACTATTTTCGCGCCCGCCTCGCGGCGGTCATTAACGAACGGCGTTGCATCTCCGGCGGGTGCGGCTTCGCACGCACCACCTTCAGGGCAACGCCCCCATAGTATGCCATATATGTAGTAAAGTGGTAAAGTAGTAAGGGGCTACACCTCCTGAAGAAGGCGAAAGCCAAGGATGAAGTCGCGGTCGCGGGGGTCGACGTGTCTGCGGCAAGCAGACCGGCAGCTCCCGGCGTAGCGGCGCCAGCTACCGCCACGGAAGAGCCGGCTGGCGCCATAATATCCCAATTCACAGGCAACTACCCATGCGCTGCCATCTGTGGGTGCGCCGTTGTAATCGCTATGCCAGCAATCCTGCACCCATTCGTAGACATTGCCGTGCATGTCATACAGCCCCCACGGGTTAGCTTTCTTCTGTCCCACCGGATGCGTTTGTGAGCCCGAATTACTAGAATACCACGCATAATCGCCTAGTTCTGATTCAGAATCCCCGAATGAATAGCGTGTGGTAGTGCCCGCGCGGCATGCATATTCCCATTCCGCCTCGGACGGCAGCCGGTACTTATCCGTGCCTTCCTTATCGTTGAGCTTCGTGATGAAGCTCTGCACATCGTCCCATGAAACAGTTTCCACAGGTAGGTCATCGTCATCCGAGAAAAAGGACGGATTGTCGCCCATAACCGCACGCCACTGCGCCTGCGTGACTTCAGATTTGCCCATGTAGAACGGATCTTCGATCGTTACATGGTGGACTGGTCCTTCACCACTCCATCTCCCTTCTTCATCTGAAGGCGAGCCCATGTCAAACTCGCCTGCGGGTATCAGCACGAACTCCATGCCGATGGTGTTGGTTGTCTCTGAAACTGACGGAGGAATTACCGTTGTTGCCTCAACCGTAATATAAAAATCAGATGTGTTGACAGGAGAACTAGGTGCCATACCCTGCGCCCACATGAAGAAGTAAATTTGATGAGTTCCCTCACTAGTAAATTTATAGGGTATCCATAGTTCAACGGCATTCGGATGTGGTTGCTCTCCGACTAGAGGCACATACCTGCTTCCCCACTTGGTAGGCGGCGTAAATGGGATTTGTATAGTATCATAGGTATTTTCATCGTAAAAGACACTCCAGGAGGGTTTTGGCGGGTTCTCTGTGAATAAAGCCAGAAGAGTGCCCAATCCTGGAATTGGTATAGTAAGGCTCATAAGATCACCACACACTGCGTTCATTATGGAATCTTCATCCCAATCTTGCTCAGGATCAATATCATACCACCGCTCATTCCATCTCTCTTTTATACTCACGGGATACGTCTCTACGGCGTCATCTTTATAGCAGGTATAGACATTACCTTTCATGATAATTCTTGGGATAGGATTTCCATCACTATCAACGGATTCTATTCGGACTACATAGGTCTGTATTTCATCTTTGTCCACCTCTTCAGGCCCATAAAGCAGGAATTTTATATAATGGCCATAGCCATCTGATTGTATACTTTCATAAGGAAGTGAAGTTGTACTTGTAGCCTCAGATGCCGGTCCTGTGCTTCCAGAGACGGTACCTGCGGTAGGGGTAAAAGTCTGGATTTGTGCTTGATCTTGTGTCGCACAAACAGAGACAGGGATCACGCTCATCACAATCAAGAATATAAGAACAGAACACAACACCTTCTTTATCGCTTTCTTCTTCGCCATTTTTATCCCCCCAAAAAAGAGTGTCGAAAAAATATTGTTACTTCAGTATATTTAAAACTTACGATGGTGGTCACGTAGAATACGTAGAATAGCGTACTTTGACAAGTTTCGTATTTCTTCTATATTAGGTCAGTCAGGATAGGTGAATCGCATCGCGTGCATAATGTTTGTTTACCGAGAAATACCAAAATCCCAATGACAAAAACAACGAAGCGTTCTTTGATAATGCACCCATAAATTTAGAAGAGTTTGTTTAGAATTTGGTGTTTAGCTTAGGATTTAGGATTTCTCGCAGCTAAGGCGAAATGAATTTTGTCCATTTTTCTTTGATCGCAACAATTGATGATTTACCTATCGCTCAAACAATGTTAATCCCTTCTTTATCGCTTCAATTGCGATCGGATTATCCAGCTCGTTCTCGGTAAACGGAAAAATCTCAACCGGGAAATCCAACGAGAACTTCTCTGGCCAGTCTGCAAACCTATCCCTAAACGGTCTATCGTCCCTTTTGAGTATAATTAATATATCGGCGTCACTGCCGGGTACACCCCTTCGCTCTGCTAAAGAACCAAATAGTATTATCTTTAATATGTTCTCGTCTTCTTCACCTATTTCCCCCGCAAGTTTATATATTTCCGCGATTAATCTGTCCTGTTCAAGCCAGAATACCGTTACAGAATTCAATGATTCTTCTACTACAAACGATTGCATCTTCTGCATCCCTCCTTGTGAAATACTCGTATGGACTTCCGGATTCAAACCCATTTGGGTATCTGGTAGGGACATAATATCTATCCAGGCTCCGAGCGCAATTTAACAGTTCTTCAGTCACTTCCACTTTGTTTGATATAATTCTCATAAGCTCGAATATAGAATGTCCCCATGCAGCCGCATTTAATCGCTGTAATACAGCCTTAATACCCTTTTCGGCTGCTTGCTGCGCTACAAAACAAGACCATTCAAAATCTTCTGCTTCCCGGAGGTCTTCAGCCACTGCCAAATCCCTTTCGGCTTGTCTTATCCAGTCTTTACTCCTCTCCACCATCTTTTTACCTCTTTCTTCTCTGTTAGTTCCGAATTCCAGAATAACCGAAAATTTTGGAGCTAGCTAACGCCAAAATTACCTCCTTACAAAACGATTGAATCACAAGTATAAGTAACTAACTTATGGTGGCTGCGGATTTGCTCATTAAATGGTGGAAAAATTCTAAATCACAAGCATCAAATTACAAACAAATTCCAAATCCTAATTCCAATACAAATTAATTATTGACACAGATTAACACTGATTAACGCAGAAGAAATTAAATCCGTGTAAATCCGTGTAAATCTGCGTCCTAAACTAAATTAAATAGTTAGAACTTGTACTTTATCTACAATGAAAAGATGATAAACCTCGACATGGCACGGATCTTTGACGAAATAGCAGACATTTTTGAGTTGAAAGGAGAGAACCCGTTCAAAATAAGAGCGTATAGACGAGCAGCTCGTACGATAGAAACGCTTACGCAGGACTTGAAAGTGATAGCAGAGCGAGGCGGAATTAACGAATTGAAGAAAATACCAGGTGTTGGTGAGGGGATCGCGAAGAAGATATTGGAGATAGCAGAAACCGGCGATTGCAAGAAACATATAGAACTAAAACAAGAAGTGCCATCCGGTGTGCTAGAACTCTTAGCTATTCCTCGTATCGGGCCGAAGACAGCGGCAAAAGTGCATGACGAGCTTGGTATCAGCAGCATAGCGGACCTGGAAGAAGCTGCCAAGTTACATAAGTTAGAAAAGCTTCCAGGATTAGGTACCAAAGTGGAAGAGAACATATTGAAAGGGATAGCGCAATACAGGCGATATAAAGGCCGTGTTCTGCTTTCCGAAGCGCTTCCACGTGCGGAATCGATAGTAACCGAGTTGAAGAAGCTGGATGCAGTGGCGAAAATAACCATTGCTGGGAGCTTGCGCAGGATGCGTGAGACGATCGGTGATATAGACCTATTAGTGGTCTCAAATAGACCAAGGGCGGTAATGGCTGCGTTTACGTGTCTCGACGGCGTCGAGGACATAGTGGCAAAAGGCGATACGAAATCATCCATCATATTAAAAGGCATAGATGTGGACTTGCGGGTTGTAGATGAAGCGTCCTTTGGCGCGGCTGCTCATTACTTCACGGGCTCCAAGCACCATAACATAAGAATACGGGAGTTGGGCATGAAACAAGGGTTAAAAATAAACGAATATGGCATCTTCAGAGGTGATCAGCGGATAGGCGGTTATGACGAAGCGGACGTGTTGGCGAGTGTAGGTCTAGCATATA
>JAUWND010000110.1 GCA_030612835.1 Candidatus Methanophagales archaeon
TATCACAGTGGAAAATCTTGATTTATCTAATACAAGCGGTGGCATCGCACTCTGGAAGACAGAAAACAGTAAAATATCAAACAACACAGTATGCAACAACAGCTATGACGGCATCAGCCTCTCCTCCTCCAGCAACAACACAATTACAGGCAACAATGTCAGCAACAACAACAGGGGCGGCATCAGCATCTACTATTCCAGCAGCAACAACACCATAACAGGCAATGTATTTGTAAATGATGGTCTTTTTGTTTATTTTTCCTATCAAAATACCGTGGAAGACAATACAGTAAATGGTAAACCTCTTGTTTATCTTGAAGATGTATCGGATTACAAAGTTGAAGATGCTGGACAGGTCATACTTGTAAATTGCGATAATATCACAGTGAAAAATCTTGATTTATCTAATACAAGTGGTGGCATCGCACTCTGGAAGACAGAAAACAGTAAAATATCAAACAACACAGTATGCAACAACAGCGGTGACGGTATCGGCCTCGACGATTCCAGCAACAATAACACAATTACAGGCAATAATGTCAGCAACAACGGCAATGACGGCATCTATCTTTTCGATTCCAGCAACAACAAAATCTACTTCAACAACTTCATAAACAACACCGATAATGTCGATTCTTCTAAATCAGCCAACATCTGGAACTCGCCATTTGAAATAACCTACACTTATGGCGGAGCTACTTACGAGAGCTACTTAGGCAACTACTGGGATGATTACGAAGGAACTGATGCAGATGGAAATGGAATTGGAGACACACATTACAGCACTTATTCTAAAAGTGATGATTATCCCTTAATGAAGCCTTTTGAGAACTATATTCTTCCCAGATCAGCACCCACATAAAAGCCTACAACCGGCTGATTTTTTGTTTGCTATAATTAGTGTGGTGGCTGCAGTACGTTTGGTCATGCGATGAGTTTATGCTCGATGTGTATGATGAGAAGCAATATGACTCGTATTATAGGATACTGGCGGTTGTTTATGTTAATGAGACAAATCTAAATGAGAAAATGGTAAAAGAAGGATATGCAGAGGTTATGTATATTCTGCCTTCTGAGTTTGATTGTCGTGAGTGTGAAGGATGAAGTTATATGGGATGAAGCATACATTACAATTACCTAATTGAGGCGGAGGGAAAATGTGCTAGAAGGTTCAACAAAAAGGGGGTATATACGAAGTAAACTTCGGATATAATGCCAAAAATGATGCAACAGATTTATATCGATACATCTGTCATTGGTGGATGCGAGGATGAAGAATTCTCTAAATGGTCTATTCCACTATTCAAGGAGTTTCGACAAGGCTTAAGAATTGCTGTTGTATCCGACCTTACTCGACGAGAGCTTGAAAGAGCTCCAGAACGTGTGAAGAAGGTATTGTCATCCCTTCCAGATACTAATGTGGAGAATGTTTTTCTTACAGAAGAGGCAGAAACCTTGGCTCAGAATTATATTGATGATGAAGTCGTGACTGCTAAACATATTGCAGATGCCCAGCATATAGCGATTGCATCCGTGGAACGAGTGGACGTACTGGTTAGCTGGAATTTCCAGCAAATCGTGAATCTTGATCGCATCCATGCTTTTAATTCCGTAAACTTAAAGTCGGGTTATCATATATTAGAGATTAGGAGCCCTCGGGAGGTTATCCATGAAGAAGAAATTTGATGCTGTTAAATTTCAGCGGAAGGTTCGCAAAGAGTTAAGCGAAAAATATTCCTCCAATCGGGAAGCTTTTCTTCGTGAACTCAAGGAAAAATATGGCAATTTGCAAAAACGAAAGGCTGGCACGCACATCAGATAACAAAGCGTATCTGGCTTCGGTGCTTCGCACCTTCGCCCAAATTCCCCTTCGGGGAACTTCAGATACGCTCGTGACGTTAGCAGCACTTTACGAAACTTTTCATGCCACAGCTGACTTTCACCCGAGGTACTCAAACACTTCCAGAAAAATGACGGGTTTAATGCGATTTGGAGTGATTATAGAAGAATAAACATAGGGGCGGTGATTAAAAAGAGGTACTTTTTGCTATTAACCAGGAACTCGCACATCCCCCGCATCATTGACAAACCTTTTGCATAGTCTAGAATCATATTTCAAGCTGAATTCTCCATCCCTCCTTGGTAGTATAACCCCTCTCATTTATCTTCTTAAATGCCTCTTTCATGCCATTGTGCCCATCTATTAGGCACTTTCTCATACATTATATAGAGCACGTCATCAATCAATTTCACCTTTGCCTGCTGCCGATAAATGCATTTATACGCTGTATGGAAGCCCATTTTAACAAAAGGTTCGCCAAAGAACTCCTTCATCAAATAGGTGTGAATATTATCTCTAAGGACCAGTAAAGCAATGATGAAGCACATAAGAGCCGTATTCATCTCATACATTGGCTCTGGTCCACCATTCTCTATTCGCTTTTTTATCTTCTCGCCGAAATCCCTTATCTTTTGCACTGCCCGCTCTACCTTCTTCTTCAACCGAGAAATCTCCCCATTTCTTTACACCAAACTTTTTAAGGGGGGGTGATGTGTAGATCTCAAAAATGTGAGGCCGAAAAAAATCGAAAAGCTTTTATATACCTAAGTATATTAGCACTTTATAAATAAAATATGGAGGAATATTAATGGCCGGAAGTAGAATGATATCATATATTCTGATTTGTCTAATAATGGCTTCTTTACCTGTAGGTGTACTGGCAACAGAAGCTACAGATCATACAGATTTTATTGGAAAAAATAACATTACTAAAGCGACTGATAATTTTGTGCAAGAGTCAGAAATCAAATCAATATCAATAAAGAGAGAAAAGTTATTAGATAATATCTATGAGTATACTTTTATATTCCAGGTAGGAGATGGAGATTTCGATAAGATAGGTGTACACAGGGTAGTTAAAGAATTTAGGCCATGGCGTCCGGTTAAAACAAACGCTGGAGTGATGATGACTCCAGGAACTATGATGGATTTCACGACTACATACATGATGAGTACACAAACAGATGCACCTGGAATCGAGATCGACCACAGCCTTGCAATCTATTTAGCAAAGAAAAATATTGATGTATGGGGAATTGATCACAGACGGAGTTTTGTACCTGATTTATATCCTGGTACAGATATACCATACTGCTATGCGGATCCCGGTAATTGCTCATTCATGAAGGACTGGGATCTGTCAACTCAACTTAATGATGTAAGAACGGCAATAAATTTTGCAAGAATCATAAGATCTTTCACTCGCCAGGGAAATGATCAGATATTTATACTTGGGGCTAGTAGGGGAGGAAGACTTGCTTATGCATATGCCAATGAAGAAACTCAACTGCCATCATATGAAAGAAACCTTAAAGGTATTATAACTGTTGATACTGCATATCAATTTGATCGGTGTGCAGAATTGTGGTATTGCGACAATTATTCCGTTCCATCTACATGCAATTATACAACTGCATCAAAAGCTGGTTGTGAGAGATGTCAGATATTGCAGTCGGTATATAATTCAGGCAGATATTACGATGATACGGCAGTCTCTCTTAAGAAGATTGCATATTTAGCTGATGTACTTCCTGATTCCCCATCACCAATTATTCCCGGGTTTACAAACCATGAAGTAGGTGAATTAGCTTTATCAAAATCATATATTTTTAAAGCACCAATGAAGCCATTAATAACACGCTATCATTATTGTACTGGCACATTCAATGAAACTGGTCACCCAACAGGTCTGCAATTTACCAATTATGACTTCATAGTAGATCTCGCCTATAATCTGGATAATTTTATGAGTATTAATTGCTTGATAGATGAAGAGAGGGTAATATGTGATAATTGTGCAACATGTGATAATTCCCCTCCTGTAGAGCTTACAGTAAATTGTCCTACTGATGATGTTCCATACGCTGATCATCTTGATGAAATAACAATTCCGGTTCTGTATGTTGGTGGAGAGACCGGGTATGGTGGCTACTATGGTAATTATACCATATCACTACTTGGAAGCGAAGATAAAACAATACTTATTGTACCTGGATACGGCCATCTTGATGTATTGACTGGTGATAATGCCAAAACAGATGTATGGAAGCCGATCTACAAGTGGATTGAAAAACAAAAAGACTAAGCTAATTTTTTGGGACCAGTTTTTACTAGACCATCCAAAAAAGAGAAGGGCTGAGCAAAACTCTAGCTATTTAACATCAAACCATTGGATAGCCGGGTATCTAAAAAAAGCGATAATGTCCACTAACCTTAGCTCATGCAGTCTCTTTGGTTGACTTCCTTTGGCTCGTTACTTCGAGATGCACACAATTCGATGGAAATATTAATAAAGGAGAATTAAGGGAGAGCGATACTTTTGATGATTTCACGAGGCTTGATTATTTGGAGACTGAGGAGGAGAAGCTGAGAAGAATCGTGGAGGAATTGAGGTTTTGAGAGAGTTCTTACGATTCATTAGGGTGAAAATTCATCAATAAATTTGTTAGGTGTGCTCTTCTCTTCCTTGTCCTTCCCCCTCGCCCTTCTCCTTACACTAGGTAAGGGCATTCGGAACTACTTGAACGTGAAGTCCGATATTTGTGTTCAAATGGTTTTATTTTGGATAGTGATTATAACCCAAATGAGTAACAAATCGGAAAGTTTTTAAGGTGATATTTTCAATAGTACATTTTGTAGGTAAAAAACACAGAGGGGGATAAGATATGAGAAAGGTATTTGTGTTGTTGCTGGCGAGCCTGATTGTGATGCTAACGATGCCGCTGATGTTTACAAGTGTGGTATCTGCTGGAGACGCAGTTGAGATTGGTGGCAAAATCTATTATTTGGAGAAAGGAGATTTATTGTTTTATGAGAGTGGTTTCTGGGATCACATTGGAATGTACAGTGGTAACAAAAAGTTTGTTGATGCTCACTCCGACAATAGTCCAGACGTTAAGAAAGATCAGGAAATCAAAAACAGTCGTTTTGATACATCTGCCACTCAATGTTACAGCGTCAAAACTGCTAACCAAACAAAGAGAAATGCTGCAGTTGAATGGGCCGAGGGAAAACATGGTAAAGAATTTTCTAGTTGGCCACAGACCCCTGATTGTTCAGGTGATAAATGGTACTGCTCAGAGTTAGTATACTGTGCATATAAGGCTCAAGGTATTACTTTTGGGGACGAGAGCGGGAGGATTTGGCCAGAGGAGATAATTAGCGACAGTGATGTGGAATCGACATCTCAGGAATGCCCCGCAGGGTCACCAAATGCCGGAACCTACTATGCACCAGGAACCACAGAGGATGGCTGTTGCGAGTGGAGTGGACCGTGCTTTGAGGGTCAGCCCTCTAAGTGCTCTGCATGTTATGGAGGCACGTGGCATTCAGGCTGGTGGTGTGAAGAAGGCGAGTGCGTCCCCGAAGCTAGCACATTGGTTCTTTTTGCCGTTGGTTTAGTCTCTCTGGCAGGATATATCTGTCTTAGAAGGAAAGAGAACTAAGAATAGAATTAGACATGAAGATAAAAAAAACATAGGTGGGATAAGATATGAAAAAGGTAGGGATAGTGTTGTTGGCAAGCCTGATTGTAATGCTAATGATGTCTCTGATGTTTACAAGCGTGGCATCGGCTGATGATCCGCCGTATCTAAAGTTTAAGATAACTGATGCTGGACAAACGGGGACAATAACTCTTTATTATGCGAGCGGCACTAAAATTGATTCGTGGGAAGCGAAATCTGGAAATAATAAACCGGATCACCAATATGTCGATTCTGTAGGGCCTATACCAAAAGGAACTTGGCCCGTAAATCGCAAAGGATATTTAGCAAACCACCCGACATGGTACCCGGTTAAAAAGGGGGGCACTTTAGCGGTACACGTGACGAGATTTTCATTCATGAATGGGGCAGTACGACAGGTTGCATAGCCGTAAAAAACTACGATGATTTCACCAATACAGTCGAAAACCATTGGCCGACGGGTGCATCCACGATAAACTTGATGGTGTCGTATTCTGACGCAGCGTATGAGTGTGATCCAGATCCAGAATGTTGCGACAATGGGGGGCAAAATGCATGTTGCGACGAGGGGCCAAATAAAGATAAAAAAGACTATTGCCCAGCAACCTCAGAAAATGGTTGCTGCCAGTATGGTGAGGAATGCTATGATGGTAATAAGGACCCTGCAAAATGCTCTGCATGTTATGGAGGCACGTGGCATTCAGGCTGGCAGTGCGAAGGAGGCGAGTGCGTTCCAGAAGCCAGCACGTTAGTTCTTCTTGCTACGGGTTTACTCTGCCTGGCAGGATATGTTGGATTAAAAAGGCGAAAAACGAAATAATTGTTATACCATGCCCGTCACTGAAGACTACACTACCATTATTGGAACGCTTGCATTGGTTTTTGTTGTAATCATATTGCTTTCAACTCCAGGCATGATCCTCGCCAAACAAGTCTCAGTGATTGATACCGAACTTTCTCGTGCATCAGGGCACGAAATCACTGTAAGGACTAAAATGGACTTTGGCAATAATGAACATGTGCAGGCATTTCCAAGAGAAATTGGTGATTGGCAAAGCATTGTCTTTAATACATCAAAGCTCGCAGAAAGTTTGCGCGCAGATGTCATGCTTCTACGTGCCTACGGACATACCTATGGTAATGGCACGTTAAGAGGCGAGCAAGTACTTTTACTCATCATTCAAAGTGATAACCGCTCAAGTTTCTATCCGCCAATCGTTTGCTACCCGGCAATAGGCTACAAGATAGAAGAGGAAACAACGGAAGAAATCCGTGTATCAAATGCAACATGGGCACAAGCCCCCTGGTATCCTAATGTGGAGCTTGAAGAGCCCTGGATTTTTAACGGCTCAATGTCAGTAAAGAAACTTGTTATTTCCAAGGAATTCAATCAGGAGGTTACAAAACGCAAAGTGGTCCTATACTTTTACGTGAAGGACAACCCACTTACCACAGATACAATTACCATGATTCGTGTTTCAGCTCATGCGCCACTTAATGGGTCGAATGAGGGGGCACTTAACCTCACGAAAGAATTTATGGGCGAAGTCGTTCCATATATGTTTGAGGTTCGAGAGGAAGAGGAAATTATCGCAGTTCAATTAGCTAAGTCAGGTATTGGGGGATGGTTGATAATCGGGGTTTTAGTTTCTGTGCCGATAGTGATTATTGTTTATCCAAGGATTAGGAAACGAAACGAAATGAGATGAGAGAGGAGCAGCGGCGAAAGAGAAGGAGAGGGAAAGTAATAATAAAATTGGGTGGCAGCCTGATAGAGAAAGGCCGCGGCATCATACAGTCTCTTAGAGATTATGTAGAAGAGAAAGACAAAGATAGAGCTTTAACCATAATATTAATCTGTAACTTTAACCATTTTGAGTAATAGGTTTTAGAATAGATCTTAAATATGGCTTAGTCCAAGTATTCATAGCTATATTGTGCTTATTTTTATTTATATACGTATTACTAAATTTAGTAATATGGATAGTGGCAAAAAAATTCCCGATTGGGTTTTGGTGCAAAGGAAGAAGGGTACAGAGATTCACAGGCGAGGTGATAATTTCTATCTCTGCAAGGTCAGTAGCGTTTGGGATAAGAAGCTTAAGAGATCGCGGAAAATTACCGGCGAGTATCTCGGCAAGATAACAAAGGAAGGTATCGTTCCACCGAAGCAAAAACAGCTCCTTGCGGCTTTTAAGCAGGTGACTGTTAAGGAGTACGGAGCGTCAAGTTATCTGAGGGCAATCGCCGCGGATATAGAAGAAAGCCTAAAAAGGCATTATCCGCAGGAGTATAAGGAACTCTTTGTGTTTTCTGCTCTCCGGCTTCTTGAACAGACTCCTTTGAAACGATTTGGGTTCTATTATCAGAATTCCTATCTCTCAGAAGTTCTGCCGGATGTAAGGGCATCTACCAAATTTTTAGGCCCTTTTTTGCGGGATATTGGCTCACGCAGGAATGTAATGACTGCGTATATGAAAGAATTTTTAGTGGGCAGTGAGTTCGCAGCGATTGATTTGAGCGAGATATTCACGTACTCGGAGGGCGTAAATGCCGCCATGCTTGGCCATAACCACAAGGGCGAATACATACCACAAATCAATCTGGCACTGGTATTTTCGCTTGATAAAATGCAGCCTGGGTTCTTTAGAATGATTCCTGGAAGTATCCGGGATGTTTCCTCTGTAGTTGCCACAGTTCAGGAGTTACACCTGAAAGAAATCGTGTTCATTGGAGATAAAGGCTTTAGCTCTGAAAACAACGCTAAAGCTTTCTCCGCGGAGGAACTAAAGTACATACTACCGCTCAAAAGAAACAGCACACTAATAGACTACGACATACTCAAAAGAGGCAG
>JAUWND010000123.1 GCA_030612835.1 Candidatus Methanophagales archaeon
TTATGTTTTTACCGCCAAGTCCGGCAATAAAAGATAGCAAGAGCGGCCGCTGTTTCTCATTGTATAGGCAACTAGCAATCTCAGAATGTAGAATCCCGCCCTTGCCTATGCTGATGTTCTGGTCTATGACCGCAACAGCCATCTTACCGTTAATTGCTGCTTTTAGATCCGCCACAGGAAATGGCCTTACGAGCCGCAGCCGCAAAAGCCCAGCCTTTATTCCTCGCTCGCGGGCCACTTTCACAGCCGCCTTGCCGAGAGTGGAGAAGGAGTTGGTCATAAAGAGAACATAATCTGCATCTTCCAGCATATAGCCTTCAATGGTATCATAGTTTCGACCAAATCCGGTTTCAAATTCTTCACAGACCTCTTTATAGACTGCCAGCGCGTTTTGACTCGCCATATGCATCTGGTATTTGAAATATGAATAGCTAGACCCGCCAAGTACTGCCGCGCTTTGGGCCATTGGTTGACTAGCCTTGAAAAAAGCGTGTTTCGGCTGATAAAGCGGTAGAAAATTTCTGACCTGCTCCACATCAGGCACCTCTACGGGTTCTCGGGTAAACGAGAGATAAAAACCATCAAGATTAACAATAATTGGTAGCAGCACCCGCTCGTCCTCTACCAATCGGTATGCCATCAGGATAGAATCTAAAACCTCCTGGCAGGTCTCACAATGTATCTGCAGAAATCCCGTGTCCCTTGCTGCTAGTACATCGTTATGGTCTGGCTCGAGTGTAATCGGAGAGGACAAGCCCCGCGATACATTTACCATCACTAGAGGTACTCGCCAGCCGGCTACAGCATAGAGCATCTCAAAACCATACAGAAGCCCTTGACTAGATGTAGCCGTAAAAGCACGAGCGCCCGTAGCAGAGGCAGATCCCGCTGCTGTTAGCATCGAATGCTCGGAGTCCATAGTAACGAACCTGGTATCCATAACACCATTTGAAATCCACTTTGCCAAGGTCTCGATAATCTCTGTCTGGGGCGTTATCGGATAGACCGGGATATAATCCACTTCGGCCAATCGCACCCCCCATGCAGCCGCGGCATTGCCCGTGAGCATCTCTTTTCTCATTTTCCGATCACCTTCTTAGCATGAACCTCCCGTACCTTGCCTAAACTATTTGTGGGGCATTCCTCGACACAGATCAGGCAGCCTTTACAGTTATCGTAATCTGTATATGGAAAGCCATCTTCATTTACTAAAATACAGCCATCCGGGCATCTGGCAACGCAGATCATACACCGGGTGCAGGAATCGTAATTCCAGGCAGGTCTAAAAACGCGCCAGTTACCGGTCATTCGCAAGGGCGTATTGCCGGTAGCGTTTATAGCAGGACTTGAGACTTCCGCAGGTTCGAACGGTAGTGAGATAACTTTAGAACTCTTTTTTTCGATTGTGTCACTAGTTTCTATTTCTATTTCTATTTTTGTTTCTATTGGCGTGATGGCATTGAAACAATATAGTGCAGCAGCTACGTTTTTAGCTAAAAGTCTTCTGTCTGTTGTGATCTCAGATAATACTTTTTTCACTGCATCCGTTAAAGAATCTTCGCTAAGACCAACGATCCTGGCGGCAACGCCGCCTGCAAGGGTGCTAAGGATCGGCATGCCCAGCATATCAAGCCCAATCTTCGTTATATCCAAGGTTATTACCTGGGCAGTGATCTTATACTCGGCTTTCGCCTCCGTCGGGCTATGGGCGGTGTTTATAAGTACTATGCCGCCCTGTTTAAGACCTGATACGGGATTCGTCAAAGGATCTTGCAACAGGGTTTCGTCCATGACTATCACAATGTCTGGTGCTGGTATCACACCGCGTTCCATGATGGGTTCTTCAGATATGCGTGTGGATGCAGCTACTGGTGCACCCCGCCTCTCGGCACCATACAATGGGAAGTCCTGAGCATAGTAGCCATCCAAAAATGCCGCGGTACCCAGCACTTTACTGGCTACTCTTGCGCCCTGACCGCCTCTACCATGAAATCTCAACCGGTGCATTTTTAGTCCCTATCTTCCCTTTGAGTGCATGAATAAAAAAACCCTTTCGTTCAAAAAGTTTTAAAAGCTGTACCAAAGAAACAAGTTTTTTGGATTAAACCTTTTTCTAAAAGGTTTGATGTTTCAATCCTACCTTAGTCCGTGTTTAACATATCTTATTCATCCAACAATTTTAAATATCACTTCTGCAAACTCGGCAATCCGTTCCAGAGCTTCCTTTATTTTTGCCATTTCGAGGCTGTTGTACTTATGCACAACTGCGTTTCTTATGCCGTTGAATTCTTTTAATAGCTCACCTTCTTTTAATGCGATTACATTTCCCTGTATTAATTTTTCTATGTTTGTGTAGTCATCCTCTACAACTAATCCGAGCTCTTTTACTTTCATCGCTATGACATCCATTCCGGACTCGATTCAGATCTGCAAAGAATAGACTTGTTGCTAATTAAATGCTATCTCTACGCAAAGGCTTTTAATAGGATATAACAGGTATTATAAAACATGATATTCATTAAGAGAGCCTTGATGGACGACAGGGCACTAAGAGCCACAATAAGACTATCCGCATCAGAATTTAATCAACGGGTGCTGAGTTTCGGTCCAGAAAGCGAATGCGAATAACAACTGACAAGTTTCGCAACAAAAAATTTAGGAGACTTTTTATGATAACGCTATGTTACTTTCATGTGGGCTATGGAATTATCATCTAATGTGCCGTTGAACTGGACGGACGGACGGACGGACGGAAGCAACATATTATCCCCTAAATATTAATTCCGCAACAAGTCTATTATATCTCCAACCTCTCTAATGTGCCTTCTGTAGGCACACCATCATCATCCCAACCGCGCATACGATAATATTCCGCAAGCGTATTTAAAAACTCTTCCCGGTCTATTACCATTCCATTCACCTTCTCCTCAAAGAACCTTTGTGGCAAAGTATCATCAGCCTTAGAAAACCCTTCTCGTACATTATAAAGCCGTTCGAGGTTCCATATCCGCTCACCCACACGCATTAAATCCTCGGACGTATATGCCTTTCCGGTTACCGCGCTAAGGATATTTGCATACTCTTCCTCTCCGACACCGAAGAATGCGAATTTACAGACCACAAGCGAATCAACCGCGGCAAACCTGTCCTGGAATATCTTTGTGTGTCCTGCTTTGCCCGCAAGAGTATATGGATCAATCGCCTTTGGCTTTCGTAATATCTCAGGTGCGACTAGATACGCCCTTGTGTGGCATCCGCCCCGATTGGAAGTGGCATAGCTGAAACCCAACCCTTTTACACCTCGAGGGTCATATGCCGGAAGTTCAAGCCCTTTTACCTGAATTGATTTTTCCGGGTAGCCTTCAGAAGCCGAAAATAGCTTTGCTCCTCTGCCAAGTCGTTCGCCAATACCCGCTCTTTCTCCTACCATTTCCGTAAGATTCAATAGTTCATTGGGGGAGATGTTTTTATTTCGTATTTCCGCGTGACAACCTAAAACGCCCGCGACAGAAATTGTGTCCATGCCATAATCGTTACAGAGCCTGTTCGCCTCAACAACGGCATCATAGTCCGGGTTTTGTATATTCGCACTCATCAACCCGATAGTCTCATATTCCGGTAGTTCATTTCCTGCTTTATCTTCGCGTTTACATGCAATAGGACATGAATAGCATGCCTTTTTCCGTGGTGAATATCCGTTGGCGATAGTCGTTGCGAAAAAGGGTTTCAAGTCAATGTCCGGTTCTGAGAGCCGGAAATTCGCGACCGGGAGGATTTTCATCCAGCTCGTTATCTTTACTAAAAACGGGGTACCGAAAACCGACAGGCCTTTACTTATCGTCGGAGATGCGATTAATAGTCGGTTAATCGCTTTCTTCTGCATTGTATAATCGGCTCTATCGAAGATGTCTACGCTGCCTGTGCCCTTTACAACAATTGCCTTCAGGTTCTTTGAGCCCATTACCGCGCCCACACCACCGCGTCCAAACGCATGGGTTGCATCTGCAATGATCGAAGCCAAATACACTTGTTTCTCACCTGCTCGGCCTATACAAGCAACGCTACCCTTAGCTTTTAGAATTTTCGTGGTTGCTTTTACGTTCTTGCCCCATAGCGGCACGGCTGATAATAACTCCACTCGGTCGTCTTCTATTTCAATGAATACGGGATCTGACGCTTTACCTGCAATTATTAGCGCGTCATAGCCGGCCTTCTTCAGTTCGGGGCCAAAAGAGCCACCGCAGTTCGAGTCGAATATCGTGCCGGTCAAGGGCGATTTTGTGGATAGTGAGACCCTGCCTGATGCTGGTGTGGTAGTGCCGGTTAATGGTCCCGCGGCAAATACAAGTAGGTTATCGGGCGATATGGCATCTACGCAACCTGCATCGTACACTATTTTCGCGCCGAGCCCGCGACCACCGAGATAGTTTGTTATTAAACTATCTTCAGGGACAAAGCTATCTATTCGGCTTTTTGATAGGTCTATCCTGAGTATTTTGTTATTCCAGCCGTTCATAATCCTAACTCACTGCGTGTTTTCGCCCAACGCTCTTCAAATGCCTTCCGGTCCGTGCTTGAAAAGTCCTGCACTTTGTCTTTATGCTCTAACGATAATAGCTTGGCGAGCGCAAAGAAAAAGCCGCCATAAATGTCGTGCTCCCATTCGGAACACATATTCCGGCATTCGATAAGGTCACCAACTAAATCTTCAACCTCTTCGGCAGACATCATTAACGCATCAAAGACGCGAAACACACAATAATCGCGGCAGTCGGCTAACAGCGACATCGACTCTCGCACATATAACCCGGGCTTGCTACGTTCGTCCCTGTTCTGTTTTTCTAAGTCGATTATACGTTCACAAACGTCAATTATACTTATTTTTTCCATTTAGTTCTCTCGTTCTTTCGATTGTATATAATGTATAACTGCTAACTATTTAATTTAGTTTAGTTTAGGACACAGATTTACACTGATTTAATTTCTTCTGCGTTAATCAGTGCTAATCTGTGTCAATAATCTTTTTATATTATCATAACTCGCTTTTTTCAACGTAAAACAAAAAAATAGGGGGAGGGTAGTTGTTTAACTAAACCCCCACCCTGTCAGCTATTTTTTTTATCTATTGCTTATTTATTTTGTTGCTTCCACGATGTCTTCTCTTGTTACTGTCTTTCTTTTAGCGTGCCTTGCAAGGTTTATGGCTTTACCCGCAATTTTTTCGGCTTCTTCCTCTAACAGCCTTATTAATTCCTGGCTCGCGTCATCACTTACTCTCTCTGCTCCTGCGTTCCTAATTAGCCGGGTTACCGGTGCTATAGGTAGTTCACTCATTTTTATCATTATTATTAGGCGTTGAGAAGTATATAAGCTTTTCGAAGGCTATTAGAACTTGAAAGTTTGGAATAGGAAGAGAGAAAACGCAATAGCCTGCAGTTAAATGGGGGGGGGTGAAAATGGCTGAGTAAAAAGAGTTCGTCCAAAGATAACCCCAAATCAGTATAATTCACGAAGGTATATTATAGTTACACACAAATTTATAAAAGGAGGTATTTATTTATGGAAACGATGGTAAAAGATTTAACTGTTGGTGAATTGCGGTCTTTAATATCAGATACAGTTAGAGGAGCCATGGAAGGTTTAATCGAAGATATGTTGGCACTTTCTAGTGACGAATATCTACGCTCAATTGAAGAGGCGAGAAGCGATTATAAAGAAGGCAAAGTCCAATCTCTTGAGGAAATATTTGATGTATAAAGTAGTATTTACCAAGAGGGCGTTGAAGGACTTGGAAAACATTGACAAAACGATGCAGAATAGAATCGCTATTAAATTAAAGGGATATGCTAAAGAACCTTTTATATCTGCCAGAAAATTGATAAGCCATAAGATAGGAACCTATAGGTTTAGAATAGGAGATTACAGGGTCATATTTGATATTGATGGTGAAAACATAGTGATTTTGAGAATCGGACACAGAAGGGACATTTACAAATGATAAAAACTTCGCCTAACAGAGTGCATCTGGCTCCATGCCTTCGGCACTTCGCCCAAATTCACCTTTGGAGAACTTCAGGTACGCTCGTGACGTTGTACGCAATTCCTCAATGCATTCTGCTAATAACCCCTACTTTTTAACAAACCAGAATCAAAAAAACGTCGAACTTAACTCTGCGGGTTTCTCTATTGTTAAAAACTTACCCTTTTTACAATATAGGAGAAGTGTCCACTTATTGACAGACCGAAAAATGGTCTCAAAATGGCCAAGAGGGATTTGAGTGGCGAGATAAGAAAAAGTGGCAATGATTGTAAACTCGACAGATTTGGCAGGTAGATTAGAAACGGTTTTTGATAAGGATTGGCGGGTATCTGTTTCTTAGCCAGTCATAGAACGCTTTTTGTGAAGGGGTCCGCTTTTTAATCAGATAAGTGATCATTTCATCAGGACCTGTTTTTATTTTCAGCAAGAATACCATAAGCAATTTCAAGATTATTCTGTGTCATCGCATAATTAACCGGGTATTTCTCAATAGTGTATAGTTCCAGAGCTGCTTCATAGGCTCCAATCGCCTTGTTTAGATTCTCTTCTTTTTGTCAAATAATGCTAACAATTGCTACAACAATAGGTATCATCCAGGGATTATCACGTCTCATAAGAAACAGTATACATTTAAATTTAGATATTAATTACTTAGCTAATCCTTTAGATATAAAGTTGGAAAGTACTTTATTCGAGGAATGAACGATTTGGAAAAGCTATAAGAGCGGAGATCCATAAAAATGAGCGATATGCGAGGCGGAATAGACGCCTTAAAATGCTGCGTTTCATATGAGTTCATATCACAACAAGTCTATTGTTCACTAATTCTTCGGACGGGACAGCCCAAACTTCGTTCCCTTCATCATTGACGTTTACAAATTAGGTTATCCCTAGAAATAAAAACTTTTCTTTCAAAAAGTTTTAAAAGATTTACCAAAGAGATATTATACTTTATGTACAAACAATAAAAAATGAATCCGGCAAATCTTGTTGATGACCTGATAAAGGATATTAAGGAACGCCTTACTTTAGACGGCAAGAACAGAGTCTTTGAAGAAGGCAAGGAACTCAGTTCAGAGTTTATGAAAGATAAGGCAGAGCCAGAAGCATTTACAAAGGAATTCCTAATTGACAAAATTCTCGATCCGTTAGAGTTGGAGAAACTACCGGAAAAATCGTTTGAAACTCCAAAAGGCCATAGAATCGTAGATTACCGTATAAAAGGCAAAACAGGCATGTTTCTAGTTGAAGCGAAGCCACTGAATGCTAATCTATTTGATAAAAGCAGAGATGGCGGCGTAAACCAAATAAAAGGTCTGTTTAAACTTGTAGAAGTGAAAGAGAACTATGATTTTGGTGTAGCGACAGATGGGTTACGATGGGTATTCATTGACTATAATAAAGAAGTAGTCAGCGACCTGAACTTAGAAACTAATTATGAGCAGATACATGTATTTCTGGTTGGTAAAGAGAAGGTCATTTCGCCAAAGACGGAAGAGGAAAT
>JAUWND010000059.1 GCA_030612835.1 Candidatus Methanophagales archaeon
CAATATCGCCCGGATGTATCGTAAAGAAAACAATGTTTGAAGCAGTCATATTGCCGTAGGTATCGTTTGCATAAACTACTATATTGTGGTCGTAAGGAGGTGCACCTACGATGGGTACTGTCGTATTCCCTGCAATAGTCACATTCGCTCCACCGTCTAAACTGTATCCTATCCAATCCAGTGTTGTTCCCTCTGGTTCTACCGTGAAGTTCAATCTAACGCAGGTGCTTGCGTATGTCCTGTTTTCTGGCGACGTTATGGTTATAATGAACCATGGCACCGTTACATCCACCACGTCCTCGTCATAAACCTCTTCTTCAGTTTCTTCACACCATGCATCTGCATACAGCTCGTTCCAGTCCTCACCGCATTTCAACACGCGTGCATCGAACTCGATTGTTATGTTCTCACAAGGCTCAAGTTCTAAATCCCAGAAATCCCAGTCAAGGTA
This sequence comes from Candidatus Methanophagales archaeon, assembly GCA_030612835.1. Taxonomy (GTDB): domain Archaea; phylum Halobacteriota; class Syntropharchaeia; order Alkanophagales; family Methanospirareceae; genus Methanophaga. Next base: position 452 of record JAUWND010000059.1, read on the forward strand.
TGCCTCGCCTGTATCAGGATCATAGTAGTAATAATCTGGCTCTTTAGGTACTGTTGTGCCATTAGGATATTGCACGGTTGCGTTGTTACTGTAATTTAAACTGTCCGATAGATAATCCCAAACCCATATTTCTGTCAGGTTATACCCGGGGCAGGTTCCGCTGTTGTGTATCCAGAGTTTGAATCTCAACGTGTCGCTTACATTCGCCGTGATTTCGTCCACCCACTGCCCACTATCCACGTCCCATACGGTCTTATTTACTTCTATGTCTGCTTCACAATCAACGTGGAATCCATAGCAGCAAACGTTGTCCAAACCGTCTTCTATGGCGTTGTAGGTGCCATTATTGTTATCAACAACGATGTCCCAGTAACTGCACGTTGGCTCTTCTGCCGGTATTTCCCAGATTACGGTAGGTTCAAAGCAGCCTTGAGCATTGGTTGTTACTGTTTCCTGCGCTCCCGAAGGGTCTATGCTGGCGTTCAGTTCCTCACCCTCAAGCACTGGGTTCGGCTGAATGTAGATTGTATAATCCGAAGATGGTGCAAATCCACAGCCCTGCACGGAAACATTCGCTCCCGGTGCAAACACGTCATCTTCGTCACCTGCATCGTCAACCGAAGTAACGTTTATGCACGGCGATATCACCACTGCGTATTCTATCTCAGTGTGAATCTCTCCCTGTTGCCAGTATCCCTGACGGTCCTCAAATTCCTCCGGCACGTTCATTCCTGCAAAATTATCTACACACTCCCAGAAAGGATAGTTAAATATCTCCCAATCACCACCTGGGCTTGGAGACTCAGGGAATACCATATAGTAATCGTGGCTTACAAATAGCGCATCGTTATGCACTTCTGGCGGATGTGGCGCTGGTGGATGCCATGGGGGTAGAACACGACCAGGTCCCCACTGTTCGGCATTGTCTAAGAACGGGTCGCTGAAGGCTATCATCGGTAGCCTGTGAACAAATCCTGGAGAAGGAACTCCACCGTCATCAACGTGTAAGCCTCCTTCACCTTCACTGTCACCACCATAAAAGCCCTCCGGGTTTATTCCTGCAACGGTCACGTAGTGCCCACCGATCCGCCTCCACTCCCAGACTCCCTCCTCAACTTCTTGCTCTTCCCAGAATCCGAGCAGAAGGATAATATTCTGGCATTGCACAAGCTCCTCTTCTATCCAGAAGTAGTCCGGGCTCTTCTCCGTGTGCTCGTACAAGGTGCGATTCAGCCCTGTTTCGTTTAGCCACTCGTCTATGCAATCTTCCATATCGTGAACGTTTGTTCCACTACGTCCAACGTCGGTATCCATGCACATTGCCAGTTGCTCAACGAGCAGCGGCACGTTAGCTGCAAGGTGGTCATCTCCCACTCCATAATTTTCAACAAGCGGAAATATATCATTCCCATCCCCCGGCACTCCACCCGGGTCGGCATACATCGAGTCAAACCACCAGAAACAGTTCGCCACTGCAGCAGGACCGCAGAAAGACCACTGCTCTGTTGTAAAATTAACCCACTCGTCCTGCTTCTGATCGAAGTCCGGCATGCCTGAAGGTGCGTAGTTCGGGAATGCAGGCTTGAATTTCCACGGGCAGCTCCACGTCTTTGTAATGCAGTTATTATCTTCATCTGTTTCCTCTACGTCATCATCGTTGTCTGCGCAGACTGTGTTGTTAACGCTGCAGTTGCAGGGTAACGGATATTCAAACATGCCCCAATAGCTATCTCCCGGCTCTAATATCAGTTCCCAAATATCATCGTCAGCTACGTGCTCACCGTCAATATACAGACAATTTACACAATGCAAAATTTCAGCTGTTCCTTCGCCTATGTTCTGCATCTCATACCAAACATAATAATTACCATCCTCACCTGTTTCTTCCCACTTATCTACAATCACGAGGTCCGGCAGCAGCTCTGGTGCTGGCACGTCTATGCACGCATCGTCATCGCCATAAACCCATTGTTCTTTTTCCGCACTCCAACCCTTGGCATACTGGACGTTGCAGTCATACCCATAGTCAACCACACTTGCATTGAACTCAATGGTTACGTTCTGGCAGGGCTCAAGTATTAATTTTTCTTCCAGCCAGTCGTCTATTTCCCACTCTCGACTAACCACGAGGTCAATGGTCACCTCTTCCACGTGGTACTCGGCTACCTCCTCGGTCGTTTCATTCAACAGGTAAATGAAGTCGCAATAATCGAGTATGCCATTCCCATTATTGTCCACCCAATCCACTAAGTAGTAGCCGCCATTGCAGCAGCAAACCTCGTTCCATTCCGTGCCACATGGCTCGCGGAGATTTATCTCTTGATAATCCAGTTCAGAGTCAATGAACATGCTCTCTCCCGTGGTTACATTCGTCACGTTAAGTGTATACGGCACGTTGTCCACGTGATACCAAGCTGAAAAAGTCGCGTTAAACAACTCAATTTGGTCGCAGTAACTGATTTTTTCATCGCCATTGGTATCTTCCCAATTGCTAAGCGTGTACCAATTACAGTACTCGGGACAGAGTTCGTGGAAATCATTGCCCAGCGGCTGATATGGATTCCAGTCCAGATTTAATGGATGCAGAACCTTTTGCTTGAATGTAAAGTTAAAGTCACCTGGTAAATCTATCGGATTGCCGTCCAGCGTTGCATTACCCGCATACTTTAAACTGCAATCTAAAATGTCCCAGAATCTTATATCGCTCAGGTTGTAGTAAGTTCCATTATTGTGTATCTCGCACCTGAAAGTCAGCATGTCGCTGATATTTGCCGTTAGCTCTTCGACCCATGCTTTATTTACCGGGTCCCAGACCGTCTTGTTCACTTCTATGCCTAGCGCTGCTGCTTTTTCTACGGTAACGATTAGCGTGTAATTCTGCGGTCCCTCGGGAACACATGTCCCGTTTACAAATACCGTGTAGGTCCCGGGTGCTGGCTCATCTATAACCACCTGTTCAACGTTGTTTATACTGTCTATGCCTGTTATCGCGGGATTGGCAGGATTTGCGGGGTCGAGTATCCATGGATAGAACGTGGTTGCAGCGTTGCTCACATTCAGGTCTAAGTCGTTCACAAGTTCCACGGCTGCCGCTACTGCCCCAGGTTCGTCAGTCCACACGAGGGTAGCCTTTAGCTTGGTAGTTCTTGGCGTAACGTTTATGTTAATCGTGTTTACTTCGCCATTATTCACATGCTCCTGAAAAATCGTCTGGTTTGGATTGTTGTCCGCCCGGATAACATCTGCCGCCGCCGTTACGTTTATCAATCCCCAGCCATAAGTGTAATCCGGACCCACGTTCCCCAAATCTTCTGCGGTATGAATTAGCAGTGCCTTTACCTTTGCAGGCGTTGGGTCTGCTCCGCCATGTGTATTCCGATACTCCTGATACAGCAGAGCGGCACAACCCGACACTGCGGGAGCAGACATGGATGTTCCAGCCATGTCACCGTATACGTTTCCCGTAAATGTTGATCTAATCATCGGCAGCACCAGGCAATCATTTTCGTCTCCCGGCGCAACGACATCTGGCTTTATCCTTCCGTCGTCCGTAGGTCCTCTACTGCTGAAACATGTGTGCCCATCCGTATCCGAATACGTAGCGCCGACGACAATTGTGTTTTTCGCGGTTCCGCCAGGTCCAATTATCTGATCCCATGGATATGGTGGGCAGTCCCCATCGTTTTCTTCATTACCTGCACCGAATATTATGGTAATAGGATATCCCAGCTTGCCATCCACGATGTCATCATAATTCTGGCTCCAAGTGCAGTAGTACCCATGCAAATGACAATTATGAGATTCAATCACCCAACCCCATGAATTCGTTGAGATGACTGCACTGTGATTCACGATTGCATCAAGGGTCTCTATATCCAGCTCATTTATGGTATTAGGCCATTCGTACGTGACGAGATCGGCTAAAGGAGCCATTCCCCTCAGAAGTCCACCGCTATTTGTGCCATCGCCCATCGCGGTGCCTGCAACGTGTGTAGAATGCTGATCAACGGCATGTCCGGCATCGCCTACTGTGACTCTTCCTGCAAGGTCATTATGCGTCCCATCAGCCCAACCAGCATCCCATTCCCCTATCACCACACCGGAACCATCCAGATTGTATGGCGGTGCCTGTGCGGTATTTGCACCCACCGCTGCTCTCGAGCCGTCGTTGTGAATTGTCAATGGTGGTGCAACCTCCTGTATCCACAGCACGGCATCCTCGCCTGCAAGCTTTGTAATATTGCTTTCAGAAATAGTGACACTCCAGTAATTGCTCATAACCGGTTCTTCCAGCACACTTCCATATTTTACGATTACCTCTCGCGCGTCATCCACAGAAACGTCGTCGAAGAAAGTGACCAATAGATTCACGCTTCCGTCCGGATTGACCGCCCAAGAACCCACTCCCACCACTTTTATGTGCGGTGCGATCTTATCCGCGGGCAATATCTCGCCGACCCATCTCACGTTTCCCCCCGATACTTCTTCTATCTTTGATATGGAATCCATCTTTACGCGGGCAAACCACGCATTCCGGGGGATATACGTCTGCAGGTCTATGCCGTTGTTTTCAAGCTTTTCTCTTTCGGATGCATTTGGTATATGCTCAAACTGAATTAATACGTGTCTTTTTTTGATACCACTTGCAGCCAGTGCCAACATGTTGCTCTCCAAGCCCGCTTCTATACCGGATGCCGGCACAAACTGTCTCGATTTCAGGAGTATCGGCATCGGCGGACTGCCCTCAGCTTCCACCATCGCTTTATCGGCTCCACCTTCGCTTTCACTCTCGCTTGCAGAGACCATAAATGCCGTAAAAACCGCTGCAAATATTATTGCCGCGAGCACTACCGCTTTTATTTTTTCGTTCATTTCTTCTTATCCCCCCCGTAAAAATATTTAGTATTTTGTTATTCATTAAACATATTTATCTATATTTATCAACTTTTATCAACTCCCTTTTTCTGCCAGTTTAAGTATTGGATTCAGTATCTTATCCATAGCCATTCTCGATTCTTTTCGCTCTTCTTTCATCTCATCTAAGATTCTTTCTGTATTATTAGACGTTCTATCTATGCTCTGTATCAGCTTTTCTATGTTCTCTGCTATCTTTCCATATTTCGCATCTAAGTTATCGAACCGCTGGATGGTGTCATGGTGAAAATCTTGCAGAATAGTTTTATTTTCCTCACGGAATTCTCGCGTTTCGTCAACGCCACTTTTTATGATAGATATTGTCTGGTCTTGTTTCTCCAGCATCTGGTCCTGCTTTGTGGCAAGCACCTCATTTCCGCTCTTTATGATGGCAATTGTTTGGTCTTGTTTTTCAAGTGTCTGATCCTGCTTCCCAAGAGTCTGCCTCTGCATCTCAATCATCCCCAGTCCCGCCTGAACGATTTTTGATAGCTGCAAGGCAGAGAATACGCTGGAAAATTCCTTCAACGTCATTATATCTTCTTCGTATTCCTTCTCCTCTACTGTGATGCTCTCAACTTCTGCAAGTTCCGGCAAGTTTTCATGGGCAAATTTCATGAATTTGTCTATCTTTCCTTCTTCACCGCCTACCCGAACGTCAACAACCTGCTTTCCATCTTCCTTATCCTTAACGTTCGTAGCATGAAAGTATGGGATTTTAAGTTCCTGTGCCTTTTCCATAAGGAATGGTCTGTAACCTACACTATGCACCTTCCCGCCTTTTATTATTAATCTCTTTTTAACAGCCATTTTTACTGTATCCAATCTTGTGCCCATCTTGTGAAATCTCGTGGTTTTTTACCCACTTCTTCATTTCATCTCATACCTTGCTAAATCTAACCTTTCTCCCAACTCCTCTGCCATATCACCACGCCTGACTTCAAAGTACTCAAACTTTCTCGCTATCTTGAATATTACACCCCTGTAACCCTCTCCTTGCACCTCACCTTTCGCGATTATGACCGTCCTTTCCATTTTTTATCTCCTTGCATTAATTTAGTATGTATTAATCAGCGTAATCCGCATAATCTGTGGTTAAAAAAAATAGAACGGTGAGTGTAAAAAAAACAAACACTCACCTTAAAAAATTTTTTATTTTCTTCTTCTTCGCATCGCGCTGACACTGATCGCAAGAACAGTCGCAAGAATACCGATTGCTGCTATCAAGCCTGTTCCACTTAATCCCGGTACTGCTGCTGGTGGTGGCAGCGGCGCCGTCACATTCACAGTGATAGTCCCATCTTTGTTCCCGCCATTCGACGTAACCATTATCATCCCTGTATGCAAACCCTTGCTTAACCCCGCGGTATCCACACGAACTGTAACCGTATCTGTCTCTGTGGTTGTCGAACCGCTCGTCGGAGTTTCTGATAGCCATCCTTGATCATCACCAACCCCCCATGTCAGAGGACTACTTTGGTTACCACAATTTGTTATATCGAAGGTCCAAGTTCTTATCTGCCCTTCTGGCACGTCGCCGAAGTCATGGTCTGGTGGGTCGGGATTAGTGCATAATGCCGGTCCTGCGGGTGCGGTGATATTCACCGTGCCGTTGTTCACGCCATCTAAGGGTACAACTGCACTTTCGTTCCAAAGCTCTACCTCCGTTAAATTCAGGTTGTATGTACCGTTCGCTGAGGCATCTGCCGTAAAATTTATCCCCGCAAGCGGTCCTGAACCGCTAACACTAGAGTCAGTATTCAAAGCATAAGTAAATGTGACTTTCCCATTTAGATTGTCTATATCTTCGAATGTATAGAAGTGAGGAAGTCCACTTGTGATTCCCTCTGTAATGGCTGTTGCTTGCATTGCCGATGGATCGAAGTGTAAAATTGCTCCATGAAGGGTCAGGTTCATCACTGTATCTACGGAGACATTTACGCTGAAGCTTTGACCTGCCGGAACTGTTTGATTATTTGGTTCTATACTTACAACGGTAGCATCAACTGCGGATACTGCCACAAGTAGCAGTAAACACACGGCTATCCCTGTTCCTGTTACACTTGCTTTCGTTTTTATTTTCACTTTACTCTTATTTTCTTCTCCTTTTCCTGCTCGTCGCACTGACACGGATTGCAAGAACCACTACTAAAGCACCTATCAAAGCGATCATCCCTATTGGACCGAACTGTGGAACTGGAACTGGCGCTGGTCTAAGGACTGTAACTGTGCCATTGTGTACAGCATCTAAGAGTATAGGTCCAACTTCGTCAAAAAGCTCTACATCTGTTAAATCCAGGTTGTATGTGCCTTCCGTTAACTCATCCGCAGTAAAATTTATCGTTGCGAGTGGTCCTGAGCCGCTAACACTGCTGCCCGGCGACAAGCCATAAGTAAACGTGACTAACCCAGTTGTGTTGTCTATTTCTTCGAATGTATAGAAATGGGGATAGCCACTCGTGATTCCCTCTGTAATGGCTGTTGCTTGCACCGCCGCTTGCTCGAAGTGTAAAACTGCACCAGCGACGGTCAGCTCCGCTACAGTATCTACGTAGACATCTACGCTGAAGTCTTCACCTGCAAGGACCGTTTGAGAATCTGGTTCTATACTTACAACAGTAGCATTAACTGCGGGTACAGCCGACAGAAGCAGTAAAGTCACTGCTATCCCTATTCCAATACCTGTTCTTATTCCAAGCATATATCTTGTTTTTATTTCCATTTTTTACCCACCTACCATCCTTTTTTATTTATTTTGTCTCCCTCATTGCTCAACGTACTGTTAGTATCCTACTATTACTGTTTAGTCGCCGTAGTAGTCCCCATAGTAATCTCTCAATATAAACACATCTCCTGTCCATACGTGGCTATTACAGTTTAAGTCCGCATCCTCATTCCAGTTACCCTCTCCCGGGTGTGATCCGTATGCCGCTCGCAGTGCGAATACGTCCCCAACCCAAACGTGACCATCAAAGTCAATGTCGCCTGGATGTAGGGTAAAGGAAATTTCTGCACTACTGTTTCCCTTATCTGCTTTGTCCTTCACGTAAACTATTACTGTGTGAGCGCCAGAACCTATGTCCGCGATGGTTGTATTGCCTGTTATAGTTATGTTACCTGCGCCATCTAAGTTATATGCGGTCCAGTTGATCCCGCTCGGGCACGCACCTGGATCCTCTGCCGTGTAGTTCAATCTAACGCACGTGCTTGAATACGTTCTGCTTATTGGTGATATTATCTCCACAGTTGGATACGTCAGGTCGACGTGTATCGCGATCTGAGTGAAGTTTGTTTTCCCTGCCTTGTCCGTTACATTTACTCTTATCACATGGTCGCACTCTGTAAGCTCCCCCAAACTGACCTCTGTCTCTGTGCAGTTTGCTGCCGTGCCGTTATCAACCTCTACGCCGTCTAAATAAACCGAGTAATTGAGTACGTCAGCTTTGTTGTCCCATGGATGGAACGTTACGTTAACGGGCTCGCTGTCGAACCATTCGCCATCCTGTGGTGATGTTATCTCTACCATCGGCGGTGTGAGGTCAACGTGTATCGTGATTTCATCTGAACCCTCTAATCCTGCATTGTCTGTTACGTTTACTCTTATCACGTGGTTGCACTCTGGAATTGTTTGTCCTAAGTTAACCGTTGTTACTGAGCAGTTAGGTGCTGTTCCATTGGCAACCTCCTCATCGTCTACATATACCAAGTAATTGAGTACGTCAGCTTTGTTGTCCCATGGATGGAACTTTATCACAACATCCTCAGAATCGAACCATGTGTTATCCGCTGGCTCTGTTATGTCCACAGTTGGCGCTGTTTTGTCTAAACTAACATTGCCATCGTTTACACCCTCTAATGGTATAATTGCAGTTTCGTTCCAAAGCTCGACATCTGTTAAAGTCAAGTCGAATGTACACTCTGCTGATTCGTTCGATGTGAATTGTACCGTTACAAGCGGTCCTGAACCGCTAACAGTGGAGCCGGTATTTAAAGCGTACATAAACGTGACTACCCCATTCGTGTTGTCTATATCTTCAATTGTCATGAAGTGAGGCAATCCGCTTGTGATTCCCTCTGTAATGGCTGTTGCTTGCATTGCCGCTGGATCGAAGTGTAAAATTGCTCCCTGAAGGGTCAGGTCCGTTACTGTATCCACGGAGACATCAACGCTGAAGTCTTGACCGGACAAGACCGTTTGAGAAGCTGGTTCTACACTTACAACAGTAGCATCCACTGCTGATACTGCAAGTACCATGCTTACAAACACCATTGCTACTATACTTAATATGCTTACTTTTGTTTTTTTCATTTTTTTTCTTTTATCTCACCTCCTATTTTTTTTTAATATTTATTGTTGTAATTTGACCGTAATATAAACACATCTCCCGCCCATACGTGGTCGTTACAATCCAAATCAGCATCCTCGTTCCAGTTACCGTCTCCTGGCCTGGAACCATATGCCCCTCGCATTAACCACACATCCCAAACCCAAACCTTATCATCGAAGTTAATATCCCCAGGATGTATAGTAAAGAAAACAGTGTCTGAAGCTACCGTGTTGCCATGAATATCTGTTGCATATACCACGATATTATGTCCATAAGGAGGTGCACCCACAGGTACTGTTGTGTTGCCTTCTATCGTCACATTAGCAGCTCCATCTAAGCTGTATCCCACCCAAGCCAATGCTACAACACAGTCTGATTCTACCGTGAAGTTCAATCTGACGCATGTGCTTGCATACGTTCTGTTTACTGGGGATGTTATGTTTATGGATTGCACCGCTGCCGTTATCCACACCGTGTCTGAATCGAAGTAAGTGTTATCTATTATTACATTAAATGTATAGTTACCACACTCCGCGGGATTCCTCACAAATTCTTTGATGCTAATACTGACATTCGTTAGTTTTTTCGAAGAGCCTCCTAATGACATATTCAAACTCCCATTTACTGTACTCGTTGGTAATGTCAGATTTGCGTATGCCGTGCCCCAGCATCGCACGCTGAGGTTTATTGAATCGCCTTCGCCGTAGCCAGCGTCAAATGTATAATTCACCTCGTCGCTACCGCACGCACAATACAAATCTATCTTATCCGTACCGTTCGCCGTGAAAGTCATGTAGTATCCGTTTCCCTCATCATCCCAAGCCCAAGTCTCGGCGAGTAACTCTCCACCTCCAGGCGGTACTGCTTCGAATCCCGCGGGAATAGTCATATCCAGCAAGGTAAACCCGGTTGTGTTTATTGTCGCAGTGTATGCGGATACCGCACCCGCCTCACCCTTGTCAGGTGCAATCGTAAATGATGTAATGCCCGCAACGGCGAGTGGCGCAAACGCGATCAGCGCTGAACTCACTAATATCACTGCCATCGCCACGCTAAGCAATTTTTTACTATTTTTCCTCTTCGTCTCTTCCCCTTCGCTTCCCCTTTCCTTCTTTTTCATCCCTTTCCCTCCAGGATAACCTTCGATTCCTTTGCTATAAAATCTCGCTTTTGTCATCTCTCTTTTTTTAATCAAACTTTTTCTAAACTTTTTTTTGATCAAACTTTTTCTAAAAGTTTGTTATAGCACCTCCAGCACTTTTACGGTAACGATAGTCAAAAAGGCGAACAGAAGCGGGTTGATTGCAATGCCCGTAATCCTTCCGAGCAGCATCGCCTTCTCATTTTCGCTCGCGCTCAGCAACTCCTTCGCGATAAGCAGCGCAATTAAAATAACCACGCCGATAGCGCCAAATACCGCCGCCTGGCTTGCCGCCGCTACCACCGTTGTGGTGGTAGTGGTAGTAGTCGTAGTGGTTATCGTAGTAAGCATTATATTTCTCCTCCATCATATTTTATGTGTAGGGTATATATAAGCTTTTCGATATATGACATTTTCACTCCAGACCTTGGCGCTAATTCATATTCCCGAATCCACATCTTTAGCATTTTATCAACCCACCTATAAGGTTTGTGGAGGGTATATATAAGCTTTTCGGTATATGACATTTTCACCCCGGACCTTTGCGCTAATTCATATCCCCGAATCCCTTTCTTTAGCATTTTATCAACCTATTTCTAAGATTTAGTCGAGGGTATATATAAAGCTTTTCGATAATGTTGATAAATTCTCTTGTCAACGCTTTTTCAGTTTCATAATAACTATTAGAATTAGAGCTGCTATCGCTATACATCCAATCGCTTCAAAGCCAACGCCCGGTATAGGAAATGGCCTGGTTGTTTTCTGCGGTGAAGTTGTTGGACTTGGACTGGGAGAGGGAGAGGGAGAGGGGGAGGGGGAGGGGGAGGGCGTTGGCGTGGGCATATCTTCCGCAGATACTATCTCAACTGCCTTTTCTATCCCGCCCGCGGTAATCAAAAATTCCCCCTTCGGGGCACCTCCGGAATCTATATCGAGTTCAAAGTAACCGGTTGAATTCGCACTGACTTTTATTGACATGGTACTTTTTAAGTTTACCGCGGTTGCCCCTTCCGCCGCATCGCCATACACCTTAACGTTCTTTTTGCCCGATATATCTATTTTCGCTCCGTGCATCGTTGCGGGAAAAGAAATAGAAAGCGTGGCAATACCCTCCTCCGTTGCACTTTCAGGTCCCGATAAGGGGTATTCAATCGTCTGCCAGAATACCGGACTTAATGAAGCACGAATGTTCTTTACGTTCTCTGCAGTTACCGAGAATTCTTTCTCACCCGCAGGGAAGTAAACGTCAGGGAAATCGCAACTGTATTTCCCGCCTGAAACGGGCAGAGAAAGCGCAAATGATGACTTTAACCATACCGTTTCGTTTGACCCCGCCTTCCCTGATATTAATACCTCTTCCCCTTGCGCAACTACTCGCGGGTTTACATTCAATTCCGTTACTTCTGCACTCGTGGTCGTGATAGTAGAAGCGAGTATCAAAAGGAACAATGTCAGAATTATCGGCATTGCATTCATCCGTGTAAAGATTCCCGTCCTCATCATAACAACATCTTATTTTAATATCCTCCTCTGCTTATAAAAGGATTAATGCAACGAAGAAATCTGTATCTCAGCTGCGCAGCCTACTTGCTTCCGATAACATGCGCCGAAGTGCTGACGATTTACAATCCAAAAGCAGGTATTGCATTACATGCCGTCATCCTGTTCGCACTGCTTTTGCATTCCGGAATGGAATCAGATAAGGACAAGAATTTATCCACATTTCTTATGGCTCTTGTTCTCGCACCGCTTATCCGAATACTGAGCTTATCAATGCCGTTTGTTCAGTTCAGCAAGATTTCCGGGTTCCTGCTCATCTCCCTTCCTATTTTCGTCGGGATATTTACCTGCATGTGGTTGCAAGGACTCCGCGCAAAAGATGTCGGGCTTTCTTCATCAAAGTTGAAGCACACACCGATTGAAGCAGGCGTGATTCTCCTCGCCATACCAGTTGGAATAATAGAATATCTGATTTTGAAGCCCGCGCCTTTTCCGGGATCGGGGTCAGGAGCGGTGAATCTTATCGCTGCATCGCTAATTTTCGTTGTATGCACGGGTTTCTTAGAGGAACTTGTATTCAGAGGCTTGATTCAGCATAACGCAATAAAATTGATGAGCAAATGGTGGGGGATTCTTTTTGTATCCACGATTTTCGGTGTGCTTCACGTTGGGAACCTCGCTCTTTGGGATTGTGTGATCGCTTTTTCTGTTGGTCTTATATATTCAATAGTACGAGAAAAAACGGGGTCAATATACGGAATAAGCATTTCTCACGGTATTATAAACACCGGTTTGTTCTTGATTGCACCGCACTTTTTCTGATCCTCGTTTGTGCAGTAGGGGTTATTCACCGCAGAGAACACGGAGAACGCAAAGGCAGACCAACAACAAGAAAGAATAATTTCTGATAATCGGACGCAGATGAACGCAGATAAACAGGATTTTTAACTTAATTTTGGCAAGTTGTTAATAAAATTGAATTTAAACAGGACAGTAGCGTCTGTGTAAATCTGTGAAATCCGTGTCTTAAAAAAATATATTGTTGACACCGATTAACGCAGATGAACACAAAAAGGAGAGGCATAGCGGTGTAGGGGTTTAGCGGTTTAGCAAAAAGGGGGAAAGGAAAAGGGGAAGATGGATTCTTTTTACTAACTCGCTATACCGCTAATCCACTAAACCTCTAATTTAGTAAATCCGCGTAAATCAGTGTCAGAAAACCTGAGCAAGGATTGAAACAGCCCTAAAACTCTGCGT
>JAUWND010000045.1 GCA_030612835.1 Candidatus Methanophagales archaeon
AAAATGCGTTGATTTGGCACGCATGTCTTCCAGATTTGTGAATGTTTCTTTAGCCCAGAATTTCTCATCAAACCATCCATTGAAGTTCTCGATGCTACCGTTCATCCAGGGGCTCTTAGGAGTAATGAAAACCACTTCAAATCTGGGACCCACGATGTCCATCTGGTGCATTTCGTCGATCTGAGCAGGATTCAAAATCGTGTATCGCTTTTTGGATTTCACTCGTTTATAGCGCTCCCGCGTATTCACTTTCAGACCCTGCCTCTTCACAATCCGCTTTATCGTTGATGCAGACGGTGTCTCATCATTCGAAAAACCAAGCTTCCCCATTCTATACGGAATTGCATCAGCGCCTACTCCGAGGTATTTTGATTCATGCTCGTTACCCTCCATTAGAGCTTTTCTGAGGGTTACAATTGTGCTTTCAATATTTTTGCGCGTTTTTCTTCCATATTTTTTAGGTGCGTTTGAGTGGGATCTGTACCACTCCTCTTCACCCGTTTTGAATCTCTTTACCCAGGTAAAGAGCCATTTCTCTGACCTATCCGCGTCTCTGCAAATGTTTGATGGTTTATCACCCATAATATAGCGATTTACGGCTTCAATTCTCTCTTCTTCTTTGACATCCATAATGCATCACAATGGATGCGTAAATGGATATGTCATCAAAAGACTTTCCGATGTATTGACCCTTTATTTGTCAAATGAAATGGTGAACGATGTATTGACCCTTTCCAGCAAAAATAATATTATGAACTCGCATGAAGACTATGGCATCTATTTAGATCATTCAAATTCCATTAACAACGATGGGGGGAATGTTCAATCTTATGCTTTAAACATCTGGTGTTCGACAGAGGAGATAACCTACGTTTACAAAGGTACCACTCATAAGAATTATATGGGTAATTACTGGGATGATTATACAGGATCAGATGCAGATAAAGATGGAATAGGCGATACACCTTATGGCATAAAATCAGATAACGATGAATATCCGTTGATGAAGAGCGTTGAACACTACTTTTAGTCAGCTATTAAATTGCAAGAGGGTGATAGATACAAATCGAAAAATATATTAAATAGGGATTGGATACCATCATAAAATTGACGGGAATTTTATAGGGGGGTAAAAGAGAAGATGCTAAAAATAGCGAATGAGGGTATTTGGAAGATACTGGCGATTTTAATTGTTTTTGTTTTAGCGATGGTTGTAGTGACGCCTTCTGCGGGGGCGGTATCAGAAAGCGATGGGGATTCTTCATCTACCACGATTTACGTGCCGGATTCGTATCCAACGATACAAGCGGCGGTGGATGCTACTTCCCCTGGCGATACGATTATCGTGCGCGATGGAACTTATCGCGAGAATATCGATGTTGATAAACGGTTGACGATCAAATCGGAAAATGGCTCAGGAGATTGTATTGTTGAGGCGGAAGACAGAGATGATAATGTCTTTGAGATAACTACAAATTATGTGAATATATCAGGATTTACAGTAAAAGATGCCGCTGGAATTTCTAGCATGCAACTTAACAGGGCGGATTATTGTAATATCTCAAATAACAATGTAATGGGTAAAGGGTCGAACAGCTTCAATGGCATCCACTTATCTCACTCGAGCAACAACATCATATCAAACAACAATAATTATAATAATCAACATGGAATCCGTTTGGATTATTCATCAAATAATACCATAAAAAACAACGATAACAGGGATAATTTAATAGATGGAATAGCTTTGTTTTTTTCATCTAACAATAACACCATAACAAGCAACAACAATTACAACTGTGAGTCCAATTTTGGAATCTATATATTTTCTTCCTCACGCAATACGATAGAAAATAACAATAACCATGCAAATGCTCGTGGAATTTATCTAAATTCCGCATCAAACAACATCATATCCAATAACGCTAACACGAACAACAGCTATGGCATATACTTACAACATTATTCGAGCAACAATAAAATTTACCTTAATAACTTCATAAATAACACTGACAACGTTTGCACACATAACTCAACTAACATCTGGAATTCAACGGATGCAATAAATTACTCTTACAACGGAAGCAGGTATACCAATTACATTGGTAATTACTGGGACGATTACACTGGAAACGATACAGATGATGATGGAATGGGCGATACTCATTACTGCATAAATTCAGACAAAGACAATTATCCACTAATGCAGCCATGGGAGAATTACTTCCTCGAGGAAAACGGAACCAATAACAAAAACATAAAATTCGCTTTCTCGTCATATTATCAGCCAATTGACATCTCGGTAAACCTCAGTGTGCCTTCTTATCCTTTACCCTTGAACCTGAGTAATATCACAAACATCGAAGACATAACTGCTAAACTAGGGTTAAATGAAACAGAAGAAGAACTATTGGGTACCAACGGATTTGTAATCTTAGATTATGGACATGAAGACGATATTGTGGCACCATACAAAGATATGAAGGAGATGGGCATACCTATTTTTGTTACCACCGATACCCTACTTCATCTTTACCATATCCAATTCAACGAGATACTCAAAGGCATCGAAGAGCGCGAATTCTTTGATGACCTCGTTGATATGAGCAATGCGATGCTCGATCAGTCAGTGCAAGATTATGACAGTTTTACGGATCCCGAACTGAAAGAAGCAGCAAGAAGAAATGTCGCGTACTTCGCGGTTGCTTTGACACTTTTGCAGACTCCAACAGCGGGATATCCGTGGGATGATTGGACTAAGGATACTTTCAAGCCTATTAGAAAAGTGGAATTTGAGATCCCTGATTATGTCAAGTACGAAGTTAACGAGGAGGTACAAAATATTGAGCAACACGATGGATTCCATCCAAGTGCTATTTTCAATTTGAATTCAAATTGTTCTTGTCTTGACACATGCTGCTATTGCGAGGATTATTCGCAATACGTGCCGCGTGGGCATTACACACGAAGCGAGAAACTGAAAAGATATTTTAAGGCGATGATGTGGTATGGGCGGATGGCATTTTTGCTAAAGGGTTGCAACGGCGATGACGCATTGATAAGCGAGCGAGATGCGAAATTATCAACAATTCAAGCTGCTTTAATCTCTTCTGAACTGCCAGAGGTAAAAGTAGATATTAAATCAGCACAGGAAATATTGACCAGAATTTATTTGGTAACTGCTTTCTTTGTCGGAACAGCCGATGATTTGACACCTTATGAGTATCGAGATGCGATAACTAACGTCTTTGGAGAGGAGTTTAATGCCAGTGACCTGAGCGATGAAAACAAATTATTGGAATTAAAGGTTGAGCTTGCAAAGCTGAGAAGCCCGGAGATTTATGGCGGGAGTGGCGTTTGTGTCGTTTACCCACCGATAACCGAGGAGAAGCTGTATGTGTGCTTGAACGAGACGAAAGGGATGCGATTCATGGGGCAGCGGTTCGTTCCTGATTCGTACATGTTCCAGCAGTTAGTCTCTCCTGCGGTAGGCATGTATACAGGCAATGGCACGCCGTTCACGATGTGTTACACAGCTGCGGGACCTGCGAGATGTTTCCCTCGCGGTTTAGACATTATGACGGTGCTCGGTTCTGAACGGGCAGAAGACATTTTAAGAGAAGAAGGCGATACCGAATATGCGGGTGTAAACACGAGCTATGAGAAGCAGTTAAATGCGCTCAAATCAGAATTTGCATGCTTTAACATCACTGACTGGAATAGGAATTTGTATTGGAGCTGGCTGTATGCCTTAAAGCCGCTATTGAAAGAGCTTGACGATGGATACCCAACGTTCATGCAGACAAGAGCATGGCAAGAAAAGGAATTGCAGACCGCTCTCGCTTCCAGGACTGAATTACGGCATGATACAATTCTTTATGCGACGCAGAGTTATACGCCGATAATAACTGGTTGGCCCGGGCGTGCACCAAGGCGAACGCCGGTGGTAGGCTATGTGGAGCCAGTTCCAGAATTCTATGCGCGTTTGTTAGCGTTAACGGAAATGCCCGAGAATGGACTGACAGACCTCGAAGTCTTGAATGAGACTGAGAGAGCGCGACTGCAAAGTTTAGAGCGCATTCTTGAACGATTGATGAAGATGTCGAAAGCTGAACTGGAGAACAAGGAATTAACAGAAGACGATTACGAGTTCATAAGGAACTTCGGTGAGAATTTGGATTCCGTTGTTGCGGGTGTGGATCTCGAAGACCAATATACAACTATCGTTGCGGATGTGCATACCGATTCAAACACTAAAATGGTCTTAGAAGAAGGAGTTGGGCGCGTAAACCTGATTTTAGTTGCTTATAGTGTTCCGGACGGCCGGATAATCGTAGGTGCTGGTCCTGTGCTCAGCTATTACGAGTTCAAACATCCAATGGATGACCGGTTGACAGACGAGATGTGGCGGGAAATGTTACAGAGTAATCCACCGGAAAGACCTGAATGGGTCAAAGGGATTTGTGTAGATGGGTGATGCAGTGAAAAATGAAGGACAAAACACTTTGTAAATTATTGCTGGTTTCAATTGGTTTGGCGATAGTTGCAAGTGGTGTCGCTGTTGGTGCCAGTACAATGGATAACGCGTCAAATGGCTCTGATTACAATGGTTCTGGCTCTTCAGCAACGATTTACGTACCTGATGCTTATCCAACAATTCAGGCTGCGGTGAATGCAGTGAGTGCTGGCGATACGATCATCGTAAGAGATGGGCGTTACACCGAGAACGTAGATGTGAACAAGCCTTTAACGATTCGGTCTGAGAATGGGCCTGCTTCAACCATTGTTCGATTTGAAGATAACGATCCCGATACAGACGACCATGTCTTTGATGTGACTGTGGATTATGTAAACATAAGCGGGTTCCGAGTGGAAGGGTCATATGATAACGCTGGAATACATCTATACTATGCAGATTACTGCAACATATCGAACAATATCTGTTCAAACAACGCGTTTGGCATCTCTATCGATTATTCAAATAACAGCAGCATAATCAACAACAACTGCACAAACAATGACGCAGGCATCGCACTCTTTGAATCAAGCAACAACTGCATATCCAACAACTTCTGTTCTTCAAACAACAGGTATTTTGGCATCGGCCTCTTGTGTTCAAACAACAACAGCATATCGAAGAACATCTGCTATTCAAACAAACGGGTTAATGGCATCTACCTTGGGCATTCAAGAAATAATATCATATCGAACAACTCCTGCTCAAGTAACTCGGTTGGCATCTTCCTCAAGGACTCAAACAACAATGTCATATCGAACAACAACTGCTCTTTAAACGAAGGGTACAATAGAGGTGGCATTTCCCTCGGAGATTCAAGCAACAATATCATATCAAACAACACTTGCTCAAACAACGAAGGGGGTGGCATCTCCCTCGGGAATTCAAATAACAACCGCTTATCAAACAACATCTGCTCATTAAACGGAGGGTACAATAGAGGTGGCATTTCCCTCGAGGATTCAAACAACAATATCATATCGAACAACACTTGCTCAAACAACAGAGATGGCATCTCCCTCCAAGATTCAAATAACAACAAATTAAAAAACAATATCCTGGTTGAGAATGGGATAGCTATTGGGGGTAATTCAGTACGTGATTTTACGCATGAGATAGACAAGAGTAACAGCGTTAATGGAAAACCCGTTTTCTACTGGAAGGATGTGGATAGCGGAAGAGTCCCCGATGGTGCAGGGCAGATTATTCTCGTGAATTGCAGTAATGTCGTCGTTGAAAATCAGAAGGTAGTTAGACTGGACGTTGCTTTTTCTTCTCATATCACCATGAAAAACAACGAAGGGGCTGACATCAACCTCGAGAGCGCAAACAATAACCGCATATTCAACAACACCCAGGCTGACATCTACCTCGAGAGCGCAAACAACAACTGCATTTCCAACAACACTCGGACTAACATAACCCTCGAGCGTGCAAACAACAACTGCATTTACAACAACACTCGGGCTTACATCTACCTCGAGAGCGCAAACAATAACCGCATATTCAACAACATCTGCTCTAACAATTCGTATGGCATCTCCTCGTATGGCATCCGCTCCTGTTATTCAAACAATAACAGCATAACAAACAACAACTGCTCTAATAATGGGATGGCTGGCATACGCCTCCTAGTTTCAGACGACAATGGTCTATTCAACAACACCTGCTCTAACAATGGCGTTTTTGGCATCACCCTCAAGAATTCAAATAACAACCGCATATCTGACAACAACTGCTCTAACAATAGGATAGCGGGCATCTACTCCTGGTATTCAAACAACAACAAATTAAAGGGCAATGTCATGGTTGGAAACGGAATATACATTGAGGGTGAAACAACAAGCGATTACACGAATGAGATAGACAGGAGCAACCTGGTTAATGGAAAACCCGTTTACTACTGGAAGGATGTGGATGGAGGGAGTGTTCCTGATGGTGCGGGACAGGTCATACTAGTCAATAGCAAAAATGTTATCGTTGAAAATCAGAACATAAATAATGCAACAGTTGGTATAGCTGTTGTTTTTTCTTCTTATATTACCCTAAAAAAGAATAACTGCTCTAACAACTATTATGGCATATATTTCGATGATTCCCATAACAACAGCATATCGAACAATACCTGCTCTAACAACGAGGTTGGCATCTTAGCGTTCGGAGATAATAACAGCATATCCAACAACAAATGCTCAAACAACGATGATTATGGCATACTTCTCGATGGTTCAGAAAACAACCGCATATCGAACAACGTCTGCTCTAACAATGATAAAGGCATCTACCTCGGGTATTCAAACAACAACAAATTAACAGGCAATGTCATGCTTGAGAATGGAATTGTCATTCATGATAGGACACGGTACATAAGCGATTACACGAATGAAATAGATGAAAGCAACACCGTGAATGGAAAACCTGTTTACTACTGGAAGGACATAGAAGGAGGAAGAGTTCCCGATGGAGCAGGTCAGGTAATACTCGTAAATTGCACGAATGTTATCGTTGAAAATCAGAATTTGAATAATGCAAGTATTGGCATACAACTTGCCTTCTCCTCCTCTATTATCATAAAAAACAACAACTGCTCTAATAACCATGATTATGGCATATATCTCGATAATTCAGAAAACAACAGCATTTATCTTAACAACTTCATAAACAACACTGACAACATTCGTTCTTCTTATAGATCAACCACATGGAACACTACGTCAAAAATAACGTACACCTACCACGGCAGTACTTACACCAATTACCTCGGCAACTACTGGGACGATTACATAGGTAAGGATAGAAATAAGGACGGAATAGGCGATACTCGTTACTACATATATCCAAACGACGACAATTATCCCCTAATGCAACCCTGGGAGAATTACTTTGTCGAGGAAAATGGAACCAATACCAATACCAATACCAATACCAATACCAATACCAATACCAATACCAATACCAATACCAATACCAATACCAATACCAAAAACACAAAAATCGCTTTCTCCTCTTACTACCAGCCAATAAATATCTCAGTAAACCTCAACGTACCACCTTACCAATTACCCTTGAACCTGAGTAATATCACAAACATCGAAGACATAACTAAACTAGGGTTAAATAAAACAGAAGAAGAACTATTGGGTACCAACGGATTTGTAATCTTAGATTATGGCCAAGAAGACGATATTGTGGCACCATACGAAGATCTGAAGGAGATGGGCATACCGATTTTTGTCACCTCTGATACTCTACTTCATCTTTACCATATCCAATTCAACGAGATACTCAAAGGCATCGAGGAGCGAGAGTTTTTTGATGCGCTCGTAGATATGAGCAATGTGATGCTCGAACAGTCAGTTCACGATTATGATAATTTCACAGATCCTGAACTAAAAGAATCAGCGAGAAGAAACGTCGCTTACTTCGCTGTTGCTCTGAAACTTTTGCAGACACCAACTGAAGGCTACAACGGTAGTGAGGACATAAAAGTGATTAATTTCTCTATTCCTGAGTATGTGATTGAGGACGTTAACAATGAGCTGGAAAATATCACGCAACATGATGGATTCCATCCAAGTGCTATCTTCAATTCTAATCCCAACTGCATCTGCGACTATCCCTGCTGCTATTGCGAGGATTACTCGCAATACGTGCCAAGAGGGCATTATACACGAAGCGAGCAGTTGAAGAGATATTTTATGGCGATGATGTGGTATGGCCGGATAGCTTTCATGTTGAAGGGTTGCAACGGTGATGTAGCTTTGATAAGCGAGCGCGATGCGAATTTGTCCACCATACAAGCTGCTTTAATCGCTTCTGAACTGCCGGATGTAGCTGTTAATAATAGTACCGCGCAGGAGATATGGGACAGAATTTATTCGGTAACCGCCTTCTTCGTTGGAACAGCCGATGATTTGACACCTTATGAGTATCGTGATGCGCAAAACATCGTCTTTGGTACAGCGTACAATGCCAGTGACCTGAGCGATGAAGACAAATTATTGGAATTAAAGGTTGAGCTTGCAAAGCTGAGAAGCCCTGAGATTTATGGTGGAAGCGGAGTTTGTGTCGTTTACCCACCGATAACCGAGGAGAAGTTGTATAAGTGCTTGAACGAGACGAAAGGGATGCGATTCATGGGGCAGCGGTTCGTTCCAGATTCGTATATGTTCCAGCAGTTGGTCTCTCCCGCAGTAGGCATATATGTGGGCAATGGCACGCCGTTTACGATGTGTTACACAGGTGCGGGACCTGCGAGATGCCTACCACGAGGTTTAGACATTATGACGGTGCTCGGTTCTGAACGGGCAGCGGATATACTAATAGAAGAGGGCGATACGGAATATGCGGGTCTAAATCTAAACACGAGCTATGAGAAGCAGTTAAACAAGCTCAAATCGGAATTCACAGCTTTTAATACCTCTGACTGGAATAGAAACTTGTATTGGAGCTGGCTGTATACACTAAAGCCGCTGTTAAAGGACTTTAGCGAGGGATACCCAACGTTCATGAATACAACAGCATGGCAAGAGAAAGAACTACAGACCGCTCTCGCTTCGTGGACGGAATTACGGCATGATACAATTCTTTATGGAAAGCAGAGTTATACCCCGGTATTAAAAGGGATGCCACCTGAGCCAAAGCCAGTGGTAGGCTATGTAGAGCCCGTTCCGGAATTCTATGCGCGTTTGTTAGCGTTAACGGAAATGACCGGGAAGGGTCTGGTAGGCCTTGATGTCTTGAATGAGACTGAAAAAGATCGTCTGCATAATTTAGGACTCATTATCGAGCGTTTGATGAACATATCGGTAGCGGAACTGGAGAACAAGGAATTAACAGAAGACGATTACAAGTTCATAATGGACTTTGGCGCGAATTTGGATTCTCTCGTTTCTGGTGTGAATGCCAAAGGTAAGGAGACGACTATTGTTGCTGATGTGCATACCGATTGTAATACGGGAATGGTATTGGAAGAGGGTGTGGGCTACGTAGACCTGATTTTAGTTGCTTATAGTGTTCCAGACGGCCGGATAATTGTGGGTGCGGGTCCTGTGTTAAGCTATTATGAGTTCACACATCCAATGGATGACCGGTTGACGGACGATAAGTGGAAGGAGATGTTAAAGGAGGATCCGCCGAAGAAGCCTGGCTGGGTTGATGGGATTGGCGGGTGACACGAAAACGGAGGTGAGATGAAATTGAAAAGAAGGATATTTGTATTATGTATGTTTTTAATCGCAACATTTGCAATATTCGTCGGAACTGCTTCGGCGGACTTGCAGGTACCCGATTTGGCAATACCCTCAAGAGACATCGTAGACATCTCTATTGAGGAACATGGAAGCACCCTAATTTCAAACGTAGAATGCCAAATAGATTTTGACGGTTATTTCCGGGATGGTCCGTTTGACGTATACTATCTACCGCCTAAAAACGCAGAGAATATAGTAGTAAAAGCTAATAATCAGCTCAAAAAGTACCATTACCTGCTAAATGCGTCTGAGTATATTAACAACAATGTCAAAGTACCATCTGAGTACATAGATGATTACACAGTAATTGCATGGACAGTAGGGGAAGATTTTGTGCCCACACGGGATGATGAATATCATATGCCCATTAATATCAGTGTTACATACTCGCACAGGCTGGTAGGATCTATCTTACCGGGTCAAGCATATACACTTAAGTACGCACTAATTCCGCTCGGTTATAAAGAGCTAAATGTGAGTATAACGCTTCCAGTGAGTACTAACCCTGATGCCATCATATGCAAACCGAAACAGTTACAGTTATCCTATAATGACTCGGGAACATACTTGCATTTGAACGAAAATAACAGCGATTATCGCGTACCTTTTGGCGATGTTGAGGTCTGCTTTTCTACACACACCGCGTCACCGATCTACGTGCCGGACAACTCGATCTATGTACCGAAAAACCCGATCTATGTGCCTGATGACTTTGCAACGATACAGGATGCGGTTGATGCCGCTTATCTCAATGACACGATAATCGTAAGAGATGGGACTTACATCGAAAACGTGGATGTGTATAAGCGCTTAACGATTCGTTCTGAGAATGGTTCTGATTCAACGATTGTTCATGTTGCAGGTGAACCATACACTGTCTTTAACGTGCGTGCAGATTATGTGAACAT
This sequence comes from Candidatus Methanophagales archaeon, assembly GCA_030612835.1. Classification (GTDB taxonomy): domain Archaea; phylum Halobacteriota; class Syntropharchaeia; order Alkanophagales; family Methanospirareceae; genus Methanophaga. The sequence continues at coordinate 10,677 of JAUWND010000045.1, forward strand.
AAGCGGGTTCACAGTGAAAGGAGAAAAGGGGGTGTATTGGTATAGGAGTGCGGGAATTTATCTTGGCGCAGAGTACTGCAATATATCTAACAACAAGTGCACAAACAACAACAATGGTATCTATCTCAGGAGTCCTTACAAATATGGTTCACGCAACAACTGCATATTGAACAACATCTGCACTAATAACATCAGGTGTGGCATCAGGCTCGATGGTCCAGAGGGCAACAACGTATCGAACAATACCTGCTCAAACAACGAGGTTGGCATCTCCGCGTTCGGAGATAATAACAGCATATCCAACAACAAATGCTCAAACAACGTTTATGCAAGCATTCATATTTCGGGTTCAAACAACAAATTGAAAGGCAATGTCATGCTCGATAACGGAATATTGTGGGTTTTTGGTAACGAGGTAGACACAAGCAATACGGTAAATGGAAAACCAGTTTACTACTGGGAGAATGTGAACGGAGGAACGGTTCCCGAAGGTGCAGGGCAGGTCATTCTCTGGAATTGCAGTAATGTCATCGTTGAAAATCAGTATTTGAACAATGCAGGCATTGGTATACTAATCGCATTATCCTCAAATATCACTGTAAAAAACAATACTTGCTCTTCAAACAGTAGGTGTGGCATCCACCTCCTCTTGGATTCAAACAACAGCATAACGAACAACATCTGCTCAAACAACGAGGTTGGCATCAGGGGGGGTTCAGATAACAACATCGCGCACAACCCATGCTCAAATAACAGATATGGCATCCAGCTCGGGGATTCAAACAACAGCATAACGAACAACACCTGCTCAAATAACACATATGCCATCGCCCTCGATCATTCAAACAACAACAGCATCTATCTTAACAACTTCATAAACAACACTAACAACATTCATTTTTTTGCTTCAAACAACAACAGCATCTATCTTAACAGCTTCATAAACAACGCGAACAACGTTCATTCTTATGAATCGACCAACTTATGGCGCTCTGATGAAAATGTAACCTATACTTACAACGAAACGAGGTATACAAACTACCTCGGTAACTATTGGGACGATTACACCGGAACAGATGCAGACGGTGATGGTATAGGCGATACTCCTTACAACATAGACAAGGACAGAGATTTTTATCCCCTGATGGAGCCGTGGGAAAACTACTTTGTAATGGTCGAATGTCAAGAAAACAAATTATTGACACCGATTAACGCAGATTGACACAGATGAAAAGATCAACAATATCAAACTTATTTAGTAAGTCCGCGTAAATCAGTGTAAATCCGTGTCCTTAATAGAATGTAGTATACATTATATACGATGAAAAACAGAACAATTTGTAATTTATTGGAGATTTCAATTACCTTAGCGATACTTGCAAGTGCTGTTGCAATTGGCGCCAATACAAATGCATCACCGCTAATGCAGACTCTGGAGCTCTTTAACCCCACTCCAGCCCACATATTGATTACCGAGGTATATTATGATACTTATGTGAAAGGTGATACAAATGGAGAGTTCATAAGAATACACAACCCCACCAATAGTTCAATCAACATCAGTGGCTGGCAGCTAACAGATAATGAAGGTGTTATTACGTTCCCATGCCGAACAATTATAAATGCTGGCGATAGCCAGTACCTTGCATATAACGCAACAGCATTCTATGAGGCGGTGCAGATGCAACCTGATTTCGAGTATGGCGTTGATTCCGATCCCACTGTACCAGAGATGACAACGACTCGTAATGGCATAAAATTGCATAATGACGGTGATGAACTGATCCTGATGGATAATAACGATAAAGCGATAGATGTCGTGATTTATGGCAACTCCAATTACAAAGGTGCTGGCTGGTCTGGCCCGACAGTAAAGGACGTGAAATATGGCGTAGTCTTAGAACGGGACAGAACCGAACCGAGACTGGAATACGAAGACACCGACTCCGCATCCGATTGGGACGACTTTCGGGTCTATGTAGTCGGGCAATCGCACTTCCCCTATGCGACATTTAATTTTAACGGAACGATAACGCTATTTACCTCACCGGATAGCAGTTTTAAAGTAATCGTCAATGCGATAGAGAACGCAAAAGAATCGATATATTTGAATGTCTACCAATTCCACAATTTCTACTTGATGGATCATATCATCAATGCAACAAAGAGCGGTATTGAGGTAAAAGTCATGTTAGAGGGCGATCCGGTAGGTGGAATCGGAGACGAAGAGCGGTATATTGCAGAGCAAATAGTGAATGCCGGCGGCGAGGTCCGATACATGATAAATGACAAAGCTAATGGCATATACGATAGATATAGGTTCAATCACGCAAAGTATGCGATCTTAGATGACCAATTGACAATTGTAACGACCGAGAACTGGAAGAATACGGGCGTACCGGTCAATAACACCTTTGGTAATAGAGGTTGGGGCGTCATAATAAACAATACGGATGTAACAGACTATTTCAGCGATGTTTTCTTCGACGATTGGAGGCCGGAGAGCCGTGACAGCTTCCCCTTTACGTCCGGACATCCTATCTACGGAGGTCCGTCTCAGGGTTTTGAACCAAATCGCACAATCATGACGGGCAATTACACACATCCTTTTGATAGCGTAAAACACAGTGGTGAATTCAGCGTATCGCCCATATTAGCGCCTGATACATCGCTAATGCAGACAATGTCTATTATCGGCATGCTAAAAGGAGCAAAAGAATCGGTTTACGTACAGCAACTGTATATCTACAAAGATTGGAACTCCTGTACAGATAATAAGAATCCATTTTTGGACGCTGCAATCAACGCAGCAAGACGCGGCTGCGATGTTAAGATTCTGCTCAATCCAACTTACAGTTTTGAGACAAACGAGGCAACAATCGAGTATCTACGCGCGATAGCAGCAAACGAAGGTCTGAACATGACCGCGAAATTTGCCGATACTGAACGTACCGGTCTCAACAAGACGCATAACAAGGGCGTGATTGTCGATCGCAGCAAGGTTCTAATCTCAAGTATCAACTGGAATGAGAATAGTGCCATGAACAATAGAGAAGTGGGTGTGATTATTGATAATGACGCGGTAGGCGAATATTATACGGATCTGTTTCTATATGATTGGAATAGCACGAATATTCAACCGCCAATTGTGACAACAGTATCAAAAAAAACCATCTTTTGAGCACCACGCAATCCTAACGCGCCTTAGGATAGGATTGTCGTGACTTTGTACATATCTAATCCGAGCTCGTAAACGTGAGTTCAACATTCGATTCCGCACCTTCAAGTACGGACATTGGGCCTACTCTTACACGTGGGTACCCTATTTGACCAACAAAAATGGATGTCGAAGGATCGAAGTATTCTGTTCTATTGCTGAGATCCGCAAACTTCGTCTTTCTCTTCAACGCTGCGAGTAAGGAACCGGTCTTTCGTCTACATAATAACCGCGAGCCTTTACATACAATACACAATCGCTGCATTACTCTGCATATCCTCCTCCGCTCTTAACAATATTGTTGGACAACACTTATGTTGTTTTACGTATCTGTTATATATCGGTCTTGTTGGTCAAAATCTTTTTACCCGCATGAACCTTTCTTATCAGTGCATAAGTTCATCCTAAACGAGGTACATATATGAAGAATAAGCAACGTGCTTTGGTATTAGCTGTCCTATTTATAACTGCCATTTTCATTGTTAACTGTTACGCCAACCCCGGCACAGCCAATACGAAAACGATAGTCGGCTTTGCTGGAGTTCCTCGCACTGAATTCTCAGGTGCTAAGGCGTTAGGTGCTGTAACCGTCCAGGTTAACACTTTTTCAGCGTCTGAGTTAGAGTCAGCATTAGAAACCGCGAAGTCTCTGGGATTAGGTCTGGTAGGAAGAGCAGAAATTGTTGATATCGCCACCTTTGTCATAACACCTAAGAAACTAAGACAGTCGCCGGATTATATAGCTAATGAGGCTGCTACGGCAAAAATGGTTTCAGGTCCTGGCGATTATGATTTTTCTATTCTGCATGATGATTTAACAAGGCTATATAAAGTACACGTTCCACCAGGTTATGACATTAATAACTCAAGTCCGGTTATTATAGCTTTTCATGGTGGTGGCGGAAACGCAGAAAACTGTGTTGATTCTTTCCGGTTGAATGAGAAATCAGATATTGAGGGCTTTATTGTTGTATATCCGGAAGGAACAGGTCCACAAGTAAAGGGGGAAGTATTTGGCACGTGGAATGCGGGCAGATGCTGTCCGCCTGCAATGGATAATAACGTTGATGATGTAGGGTTCATAGAATGTATGCTTGAGGAATTGGAGAATGATTTTAATATTGATGAAACCAGTATTTACGCTACCGGAATGTCCAACGGCGCGCAAATGTGTTACCGATTAGCCTGTGAGTTAGCGAACAAGATAGCTGCAATTGCGCCATGCGGTTCCATTGGCACTTTTGACAATTGTACGCCTTCAAGACCTGTACCCGTAATGCATTTCCACGGTCTTGAGGACCCGTGCTGTTTTTATGGCGGTGGACGACAGTGTGGCACGTGTATGGCAGAGTTTCTCAATGCGCTTGGTATCCCGGCTGTACCACGTCCGTGGGACTGCATTCCCGTTCCAGCATATGTTGATAAGTGGCGAATACAGAACGGATGCTCAAATCAAACAAAAGTTACGTTACAAACAGGAAATGCTACCTGCATCTCATATCAAGAATGCCAGAACAATGCAGAAGTAACAATATGTACCATAAGAGGTATGGGACATACCTGGCCGGGTAGTATGGAATATAGCGCAGAAGCATGTAAAACACGCCCCAAAGGTTATGTGTGCAGGTTATGGAAGGAAGCAGTGGGGGCGTTAAACAATGATATTATAGCCAACGATGCCATGTGGGAATTCTTCAAGAAACACACCCTAAACGATGGCAACGGCGTCTGCAGTAACGGTATCGGCGAGCCAGGCGAGAACAGATCTATCTGCCCAGAGGATTGCAAAGAATTTGCGAATGTATATCTCGCAACAAGAATTCCGGTAAAAACAGATGCTCAAATAGAATCAGTTTAATTGGACGCACATAGATGCAAGTGAGAATATGTTCTGCCACAACAGTACTGCAGAAAACGCACACCCTAATAATAGAATCCTCACAATCTGGAATTCATCAAATCCTATTTCCCGGACAAGCTAGTTGTATTTAATGGGCTGCATTCAGACAATGGTGTGGAAAATAGTCTTAAACTCACAGATGGTGGCGTGTGGGAAACTTTTGCATTCAAGGCCTCTGATGATGGCTATGCAGGTGAAGGGAAATGGCGAGAAGCGATCGAGTTAGTTGAAAGGAACAAGGGGGAGAAGCTAAACATTTATTACTATCCCGAGTATGAGATAGATTTAGGCGTTCCTTTGGGCCGTTATACGGTTAATGACGAGGGCATATATGAAAGGAAGTTTGAAAAAGGTATGGTGTTGGTCAATCCAAGCGATACGGAATCTTACACGTATAGTTTGGACAAGGGCTATAATAATGTTATTCCCGTAGGCGGTGGTGTCCTCCCTAAACATGGCGTACCTGACGGTTACCTCACCTATGAATCCATGAATGATGTGCTAATCCTTCCGCCAGTAAGTGGTGTTGTGCTTCTTGATGCAGTTGCTGCAGTCTGCGGCAACGGTATCTGCGAGCCAGACAAGTGTACTCCTAGAAGAGAAAGTGGAGCGGATGCTCTGCCGTGATATTACCCCGAGGACATTGATGTTGCTGGAACAGAACATCACCAAGCACTGGCTATGGGATCTAAGAGCAAAGAAGCTAAATTTTTGCGCTGAACATTACTGACACGCCCATATATATAGAAGAAGCCACAAAGAACCCGCCAAGAATTACTGACTGCGCGCCGTCTTCGCCGGTCTATGATACCATGTGCAATTCGAGAACATTCAACATCACAATCAATCAGCCAGTAAATGTAAACTGGCAGATAAACGGTTCGGTGGTTCAAACGGGCGGGTGTTGTTAAACCGTTAGTCCATATCACAAGGATGTTTGTTTGACGGCTGTCTACGAGGTAAAAGAATATATTTGTTTTTTTAATCCGTGTAATCTTGTGGCTATAAAAAGAGCTAAACCAACTACAAATGTTCTATTGCAGCTCTCTCAACGCCTTGACGTATTTCTCATCATTGAAATGCTCTTTATTCCTTAAAACTTTGTATATCTCAACAGCAACAGCTCTTCCAATTAATTTCATTGCATCGTCTTTTGAATAGCCCGCTTTCAAGAGCCTATCCTGTGTCTTCTTAGTCTCCGATGGATTATTCTCTCTAATTTGGTTCTCCACCACTTCAGGGATTGCCTTTTTTAGCAGGAGGTTTACCATTTCTCAAAAACTCCTTCTCACCCTCATACGGGTTGATTAAGCTCTATATGATGTAAAACTGCATGGAGTAGTATCACTATATTAGCTG